>JAFMFB010000024.1 GCA_017856435.1 Burkholderiaceae bacterium | reverse complement strand
GGCCTGATGCAAGGCGCTGACCGGGATCTGGTGAAGGTCTGGGAAAAGATGAACAAGCCGCGCTTTGACAAGATCATGCTCAAGACCAAAACAGTGGGCGCCCAGGCTTCCGACAAGGGGATTACTGTCCAGTTTGAGGGCCTTGACGGCACCACCAGCGAAGACTGCTACGACCTGGTGTTGCAAGCAGTTGGTCGCATCCCAAATGGCAAAAAAATCGATGCTGATAAAGCTGGGATCACGGTCAACGAGCGCGGTTTTATCCCTGTGAACATCCAGATGCGCACCAATGTGTCACATATCTTTGCCATTGGTGACATCGTGGGTCAGCCCATGCTGGCGCACAAGGCGGTGCACGAGGGCCATGTGGCGGCCGAAGTGATTGCCGGTGAGCTGCAGGGCAACAAGGAATTGGCTTCTTCAGCCTTCAATGCCCGGGTCATTCCCAGCGTGGCCTACACCGACCCCGAGGTGGCCTGGGTGGGCCTGACCGAAGACCAGGCCAAGGCGCAAGGGATCAAGGTCAAGAAGGGCCTGTTTCCCTGGGCGGCCTCCGGCCGGGCCATCGCTAATGGCCGCGACGAAGGCGTTACCAAACTGCTGTTCGATGATTCACCGCAGGCCCATGGCCACGGCAAGATCCTGGGCGGCGGCATGGTGGGTACCCACGCTGGCGACATGATTGGCGAAATTGCGCTGGCCATTGAAATGGGGGCTGACGCCGTGGACATTGGCAAAACCATTCACCCGCACCCCACCTTGGGTGAGAGCATCGGCATGGCCGCTGAAGTGGCGCACGGTAGCTGCACTGACTTGCCACCGGCCCGCAAGTAAGCCTCATTAGGCGCTTTGAATGCCCAGCCTATGAGACTTTGGTCTGGCCTAATCCGATGGGTGGGCCCAAGCCATGCCATACTTTGACGTGAGGCACTCGAGTGCCTGTACCAAATTGTGATGCGGAAATAGCCATGTTTTACGGACAAATTGAAGGCAGTGGTTTTGAAATCATCGAGCCTGAGTTCGCTGGATGTTTTGTCGGCCATGCCCGTCTTGACCGACTTTGGACTGGGTGTCGCTGGGCGGAGGGACCGGCCTGGTTTGCTGCCGGTCGGTATTTGCTGTGGAGTGATCTGCCCAACAACCGGATCATGCGCTGGGACGAAACCGACGGGTCAGTGTCGGTCTTTCGCCAGCCCTGTGGCAATGCCAACGGCAATACTGTCGATGCGCAGGGCCGACTGATCAGTTGCGAGCATCTGAACCGGCGTGTTACACGCACCGAACATGATGGTCGAATCACTGTGCTGGCTGACACCTACCAGGGCAAGCGATTGAATTCACCCAATGATGTGGTTGTCAAATCCGATGGCTCGATCTGGTTCACCGATCCTGACTACGGCATCATTGCGGACTATGAGGGCGCCCTGGCCGAGCGTGAGCAGGACGGCTGTCATGTCTATCGAATTGACCCCCATTCAGGTCAATTGTCCCGTGTGGCCGATGATTTTCACCATCCAAACGGATTGGCGTTTTCCCCTGATGAGAAGACCCTCTATATCGCAGACAGCGGTTTTACCGAGGACGTGACTGCCCCTCGCCATATTCGGAGCTTTCAAGTCGTCTCTGACGGCCAGTCATTGACCGGGGGCAATGTGTTGATGCAGTGCTCGGCCGGCTTCTTTGATGGTTTCAGGGTTGATTGCGATGGTCGTATATGGACCGGTACCTCCGAGGGAGTCCATTGCTACCGGCCGGAAGGGTATCTGATCGGGAAAGTTCACGTGCCCGAAATGGTGTCCAATGTCTGCTTTGGGGGCGCTAGGCGTAACCGCTTGTTCATTTGCGGTACAACATCCCTCTATGCGATTTACCTCAAAATCAACGGCTAAAAATATCAGGAGACCGACATGAGCTTGCCCAAACCTTTGCGCCGTCCTACGCTGGTCAAGTCAACGCCCCGGCTGACCCATGAGGAAGCCGTCAGTGCAGCGCGGGCCCTGGCCCCCGGCTTTGCCAAACGAGCTGCTGAAGCTGAATCGATTCGTCGGGTTCCACAAGCAAACATCGACGAACTGCGTGATGCCGGCTTGCTGCGCTTGATGCAGCCGACAGCATTTGGTGGCTCGGAACTTGGCCTGTGTGCCCTGATGGATGTGGTGTTGGAGGTGGCGCGGGGATGCTCATCCACGGCCTGGGTGTACTCCAATTTAGCCTCCCACAGCTGGAACCTGGGCCAGCTTGAATTGCAGGCCCAAAAGGAGGTATGGGATCAGGACCCGGACGCCCTGGCGGCCACTGGGCTGGCGTTTCCCTGCGGCAAGGCCCGACCGGTTCCTGGGGGTTACCGGGTCAGCGGCAAGTGGCCGTTTGCCAGTGGCGTGGATGCCTGTACCTGGATGTTTGTCGGCGCCATGACGGAAAAGTCCGGAGGCCCGCCAGAGCGACGTTTCTTTGTGATTCAGGAGCCTGAGTACAAAAGCCTGGACAACTGGCAGGCCTATGGCCTGACGGGCACTGGAAGCCATGATGTGGTGGTGGAAGATGTTTTTGTCCCGGAACATCGAAGTGTTTCCGCTGAAGTGTTTGCGGCGGGACAAAACTTGCCGGGTGGGCGCATCTATGTCAACCCCCTCTACAAGATGCCAACCTTTGCCGCGTTTGCCTACGTGCTGGGCTCGGTCCCGCTGGGTACTGCCAAGGCGGCCGTCGAAGACTTCACCATCTCAATGCGAAATCGGGCGGGCACCTACACCGGCGCACGAATCGCCGAACTCGGACCGGTACAGGCACGGATTGCCGAGGCGGCGGCCTGTGTCGAGTTTGCCGAGACGGTCATGCGGCGTGACTGGACTGCTCTGGAGGACAGCGTCATGGCTGGTGAATATCCCAGCATCGAGACCAAATTGCGTTGGAAGCGCAATGTGGCCTATGCCACCAGCCTCGCTGTCAAAGCCATCGACACCTTGATGCCGGCCGCAGGGGCTTCAGGTTTGCTGACCACTTTGCCCTTGCAGCGGCAGTTTCGTGATGTGCATGCAGCCTCGGCTCACATAGCCTTGACCTGGGATGTGCATGCCGCAGCCTATGGCCAAAGTGCCTTGGGCCTTCAGTTGAACGGCGGTTTGTTGCTTTAGGCCATCTCCGCAGGCCCTAAAAAAATTTTCTTCAATCAAGAACAGGACTATTCATGGCATTCATTCGTTCGGTTGTTGCTTTCTGCGTTCTTACAGCGACCGCGTTTTCAAGTTTTTCTCAGAACTTTCCGACTCGCACTATCAAACTGATTGTTCCCTTTGCGGCGGGCGGACCGACGGACACCATCGCGCGAATTGTGGGTGAACGAATGGGGCGCAGCCTGGGCCAACAGGTCGTGATTGAAAACATCACCGGTGCGGGTGGCAGTATCGCGGTGAGCAAGCTGGTGATTGCGCCGCCTGATGGCTACACCCTCGGAATTGGCCACATTGGCACCCATGTCATTGTTGAAGCTATCCAGCCGGTTCAGTTCGATGTGCTTAAAGATCTTGCGCCGGTGGGGATGCTGTGCACTAATCCGCAATTGCTGATAGCCAAGAATGCAACGCCCGCAACCAACCTCAAAGAATTCATGGCCTATATCAAGGCCAATGAAAACAAGGTGGCGGCGGGTACGGGCGGGGCCGGAACGCCTGCTCACTTGAGTTCGGTTTATTTGCAACAGAAAACTGGCGCCAAATTTGAAATTGTTCATTACCGTGGCGCTGCACCGGCTACCCAGGATGTCATCGCCGGCAATATCGATATGAATTTTGACCAGGCTGCCAATTCAATTCCACAATACAAGGCTGGGAAAGTCAAAGCTTTTGCGGTGACTGCTCCAAAACGTCTGACAGCCGCGCCTGATGTTCCCACGGTGGATGAGGCAGGGTTGCCGGGTTTCTACATGGCGGTGTGGCACGGCATCTGGGCGCCAAAGGCCACGCCTGCAGCAGTTATCGCAAAGTTGAACCAATCGGTTGTCGATGCCCTGGCGGACCCCGCTGTCAGAAAACGCCTGGAGGATCTCGGGCAGGAAATCGTTACACCCGAACAGCAGACCCCAGCGGCCTTGGGTGCGCATCACAAGGCTGAAATCGAAAAGTGGTGGCCGCTGATCAAGACCGCCGGCATCAAGGCAAACTGAGCCGGTCTTTATCCAGCAACAGGGAAGGGTTCATCAGCGGCTGGTGCCAGTTCTTGTGTCAGGTTGTGTTGCCAAGTAGAACCAATTCGATCCGGGAAAAAATCCGGTCGACGTGCGTCGCTTTTACTTCGCGGCCAGAGTTTGAGCGACTTCACGCATGGCTGCGCTGGAGCGGTTCATGGGTTGGATTTTCCTGGCCTGTGCATAGGCACTGAAGTTGCGACGCATGGAGTCCACATAGACCGGGTCATAGTGGCTGATTAACAGATCTCTAACAACTGATTCGGTCTGCCCCGATCGCGCCTGCGCTTTCCAGCCTTCGACGACCTGCTTGCCACGTAATTGCGTCAAGGCGTCAAGGCGATCGCAGAAGGCCTCGCTGTCCCTGACAAAAAAATCATAGTCTTCCATCAATAGAGCGACCCGCTCCTCATCGGGCAGCATCAAGTCTATGCAGGGCGAAGACCGCATTGCTTCGATCAGGGCAGTGGGGATGGCGACATTGCCAACCTTTTTACTTTCACTTTCCACGAAAACCGGCTTGAGCGGATCAAGTCGGCGCAGGGCGTTCCAGATCCGCATATCAAACTGTTTTTGGCTGGGTTGCGCCACGCCAGGCAGGCCACCAAGCACCGAACTTCGATGTTGGGCCAAGCCTTCGAGATCAAGCACCTGGGCGCCTGCGGCCTGCAGGGCGTGCAGAAGTCTGGTTTTTCCGGAGCCAGTGGTACCGCAGATAACTTGCCACTTGAACTTGTGAGCGAGTCTGGGAATGTCTGCCAGCATGGCGGCTCGAAAGGCCTTGTAGCCGCCTTCGATCAGCGTGACCCTAAACCCGATTTCACTCAGGATCAGGCTCAGGGACCCGCTTCGCTTGCCGCCACGCCAACAGTACACCAGCGGTTGCCAGCCTTTGGGCATATCGAGCACGTTGCGTTCAATGTGCTGAGCAATGTTTCGGGCGGCCAGGGCGGCGCCGCGCTTTTTTGCCTCAAAGGCATTGACCTGCTTGTAGGTGGTGCCGATGTCGTGGCGTTGCTGGTTGTCCAGGGTGGGCCAATTGAGCGCATCCGGCAGATGGTCTTCAGCGAATTCATTCTCACTGCGCGCATCGATGATGGCATCGTAGGTGTCAAGCCGACCCAGTGCTTCCTCAGCGCTGATGGTGTGTAGTGGCATCAGAGCAATTTCCTCAGGACAGACCAGACGTTCTCGAGCATCAGGGGCTGGGCCTGCTCATTGGGGTGGATCCGATCGGCTTGAAAGAGTTGCGTCGGGTCGGGGCGATCAGCCACATTTTTGAGGAGAAACGGCACCAGGGATGTCTTGCGCTCCTTGGCGACCGAACGAAAAAGACCAGCGAACTGATTGGCGTAGTCGGGCCCGTAATTCGGAGGGACTTGCATCCCAATCAGCACAACCTTGGCGCCTGCCAGCTGGGAAGCCTTGACCATGAACTCAAGGTTCTCCCGCGTGGCCTGCAGGGCCAGGCCGCGCAGGGCATCATTGCCACCCAGTTCAATCAGCACAATCGACGGTTGGTGCTGGGCCAGCAAGGCTGGCAGCCTGGAGCGGCCGCCAAAGCTAGTGTCGCCACTGATACTTGCGTTGATGACTGTGGCTGTAGGTTTTTCTTTTTTCAGCCGCTCAGCCATCAGGCTGACCCAGCCTGTACCTCGGGGCAAACCATATTCAGCGCTCATCGAGTCACCCAGCACCAGCAGCTTGGGATGGGTGCTGGCGTGGCAAAACCCCACAACAGCAAAGAGCAGGCCAAGCAGGATAAAGTAGCGACGGTTGAAAGAATTGAGCATGCCAGATAAAAACACAGTGATTTCGGTGGAGCACGTTTACAAGTCGGTGACGGACTCCAGCGGAACCCTTCATATTTTGCGCGATATCGACTTCACGGTCCCGCAACAACAAACCCTTGCCATTGTCGGCGCTTCCGGCTCCGGGAAAAGCACGCTGCTGTCCATCATTGCCGGACTTGATAAACCGACCCGAGGTACGGTCTGGCTGGCCGGCCAGGACCTGTTTTCTCTGGATGAAGACGACCGGGCGCAGTTGAGGGCTCAACAAATTGGCTTTGTATTTCAGAGCTTTCAGTTGCTGGGCAATCTGACCGCCCTTGAGAATGTGATGCTGCCGCTGGAGCTTTCCGGCCGCTCGGACGCACGCGCTGCAGCCACTGAAATGTTGAGCCGTGTGGGCTTGGGTGAGCGATTGCGCCACTATCCCAAGGTGCTTTCAGGCGGTGAGCAACAGCGGGTGGCGCTGGCGCGCGCTTTTGTCACCCAGCCAGCGGTGTTGCTGGCTGATGAACCCACTGGCAGCTTGGACTTTGCCACAGGTGAAAAGGTGATGGCCCTGATGTTTGACCTCAATCGTGAACTGGGTACCACCCTGGTGTTGGTGACCCACGATCCCGCTATTGCCCAACGTTGTGAGCGACGGATTCTGATCGAGGCAGGGCAGGTGGCGGGCTGATCTCGGCACATGCTGATGCCAGGGATAATCAAGCATGTCCTCTGCAAAAGTTTTGTTCGGCTTTCATGCCGTTGGCGTGCGTCTGAAAACGGCGCCTGAGTCGATCACTGAAATCTATTTTGATCCCACCCGCCGCGATGCACGGATGCGGCAGTTCATCGAGCGTGCCAGGGAATCAAATGTTCGCCTGATCGAAGCCGATGGCTTGCGCCTGGCCAGGCTGGCCGGTAGCCATGGGCATCAGGGGGTGGCGGCTCGGGTGCAGGCGCTGGCACCGACGCACTCGCTAGACGAATTGCTTGACCAGCTCACCGCACCCCCCCTGCTGCTGGTGCTCGATGGCGTGACCGATCCCCACAATCTTGGGGCTTGCCTGCGGGTGGCTGATGGGGCGGGTGCGCATGCGGTGATCGCGCCCAAAGACCATGCCGTGGGCCTAAACGCCACCGTAGCCAAGGTGGCCAGTGGTGCGGCCGAGACCGTGCCCTATTTCATGGTGACCAATCTGGCCCGCACCCTGGGGGAGTTGAAAGAACGCAATATCTGGTGCATTGGTACCAGTGACGATGCCCCCAAAACCCTGTACCAGGTCGATCTGAAAGGCCCGACCGCGCTGGTGCTGGGGGCCGAGGGGCAGGGCATGCGTCAACTCACTCGCAAGACCTGTGATGAACTGGTCAGCATTCCAATGAAGGGTGGGGTGGAAAGCCTCAATGTCTCGGTGGCCAGCGGCGTCTGCCTTTACGAGGCCTTAAGGCAGCGAAGTCTGCCTTGATTCAGTTTTAAGGCAGCGAAGTCTGCCTTGATGCAGTTTTGATACATCGGGGCTAAACCCCGAGATTTGATCACGGGTTCACACCCGGACCCGGCCAAGTCAACTCTTCAGCCAAATATCTCCAGCAACCGGTTGAGGCCACCGCTTTCTATGGACACCATGGCGTGTTCTCGCACCTTGGGTTTGGCGTGGTAGGCCACTGACAGGCCCGCTTCGCCCATCATCGGCAGGTCGTTGGCACCATCACCCATCGCAATGGCTTGCCGTGGCTGAATACCCAACGTGGCGCAGGTTTGCAGCAGCATGCGGCGTTTTTCGGCGCCATCACAGATATCGCCCCAGGGTTGATCGACCATGCGACCGGTCAGGACCTGGTTGTGAACCTCCAGCACATTGGAGCGGGTGAAGTCGACGCCCAGGCGATCACGTACCCGGTCGGTGAAAAAGGTGAAGCCGCCGCTGACCAGCAAGACTTTCAGGCCAGCCGCCTGACAGGACTGCACCAGTTGGTCAGCCCCTGGGTTCAGGCGCAGGCGTAGGCGGTACACCTGCTCCAGGTCAGCCAGGGTGGCGCCTTTGAGCAGGGCCACGCGTTGGCGCAGGCTTTCCTTGTAATCGGCAATCTCACCGCGCATGGCCGCTTCGGTAATAGCGGATACCTCGGCCTTGCGCCCCACAACATCGGCGATTTCGTCCACGCACTCGATGTTGATGAGCGTGGAGTCCATGTCAAAGGCAATCAGGCGGTAGTCCGCCAGACGCAGGGGCGGGCTGACACCGCGCAGCATGAGGCCTGGGGAGAATTCGCGTGGGGAAAGCGTCATGGTGTCCTTGAACTGTGGAAAGTCGGTTAGTGCATCCTGCTCAGGCTGAAACAGTAGTGTTGACAGGTTGACCCAGCGAGCGCAGCACATCACGCACCAGATGGGCCCGGGACTTGGCATCAGGCAGGGCGCGCTCGATGCGAAGTTTTTCGTTGCCGGCGAGTTTGATATGGCGGTTTTTCTGAACCAGCTCAATGACCTTCATCGGGTCGATCGGTGCGTCTTTCTTGAAGGTGATGTTGATCAGCTGCTCGGATGCATCCACCTTGGTCACCCCGTAGGGTTGGCCAATCACCCGCAACCGGTGCACATCAATCAGGGTCTGGGCCTGGGGTGGCAACTTGCCGAAGCGATCGACGATCTCTTCCATCAAGGTATCGATTTGCTCCGTGTTGCGTGCGGTGGCGAGCTTTTTGTAAAAGGACAGCCGCATGTGCACATCACCACAGTAGTCATTGGGCAACAGGGCAGGCTCATGCAGGTTGATGTCGGTGGTGGCGACCATGGGCGAGAGCAAATCGGGTTCATGGCCTTCCTTGAGGCTTTTTACGGCTTGGGCCAACATGTCGTTGTAGAGCTGAAAACCGATCTCAAGCATGTTGCCACTCTGATTTTCTCCCAGTACTTCCCCGGCACCCCGAATTTCGAGGTCATGCATGGCCAGATAAAAGCCCGAGCCCAGTTCCTCCATCTGCTGAATGGCATCAAGCCGTTGCGCGGCTTGCTTGGTCAAACTTTCCTTATCGGGCACCAACAGATAGGCATAGGCCTGGTGGTGGCTGCGCCCGACCCGGCCGCGCAGCTGGTGCAACTGCGCCAGGCCAAACTTGTCGGCGCGGCTGATCACAATGGTGTTGGCCGTGGGTACATCAATACCGGTTTCGATGATGGTCGAACACAGCAGCAGGTTGCTGCGCTGAGCCACGAAATCTCGCATCACAGCCTCGAGCTGGCGTTCCGGCATCTGGCCGTGGGCCACGGCAATGTGGGCCTCTGGGATCAGCTCCTGCAGCCTTTCGCGCCGGTTTTCGATGGTCTCGACTTCGTTGTGCAAAAAATAGACCTGACCGCCCCGCTTGAGTTCGCGCAGTACCGCCTCGCGTATCACTCCCTTGTCCTCGTCACGGACAAAGGTCTTGATCGCCAATCGCCGTTGCGGTGCGGTAGCGATCACCGAAAGGTCACGCAGGCCTTCAAGTGCCATACCCAGGGTACGAGGAATCGGGGTGGCGGTCAGGGTCAGTACATCAACTTCTGCGCGCAAGCCTTTGATGGCTTCCTTGTGACGCACTCCAAAGCGGTGCTCTTCATCAATGATCAGCAGGCCCAGGTCCTTGAAGCGGGTGTCCTGACTCAGCAGCTTATGGGTCCCCACCACAATATCGATCGAGCCATCGGCAAGACCTTTGAGGGCAGCGCTGATCTCCTTGCCGGAGCGAAAGCGGCTCATTTCAGCGATCTTCACCGGCCATTTAGAAAAGCGGTCCACCAGGGTCTGGTAGTGTTGTTCGGCCAGCAGGGTGGTGGGTGCCAGCAAAGCCACCTGACTGCCGCCCGTTACAGCGACGAAAGCCGCCCGCAGGGCCACCTCGGTCTTGCCAAAGCCGACATCACCGCAGATCAGCCGGTCCATCGGCTGCGGGCTGATCATGTCCTGGATGACTGCGTGAATGGCTGCTTTCTGATCAGCGGTTTCCTCAAAGCCAAAGTCATTGGCAAACTGTTCATAGTCCCTGGCGCTGAAACGAAAGGCGTGCCCTTGCCTGGCCGCGCGCCGTGCATAGATGTTTAGAAGTTCAGCGGCGGCGTCACGAATTTGTTCGGCTGCGCGCCGCTTGGCCCGTTCCCATTGGCCCGAACCCAGTTTGTGCAGGGGCGCTTCCTCGGCGCTGACCCCGGTGTAGCGACTGATCAGCTGCAACTGACTAACCGGCACATACAACACCGCCTGGTCGGCGTATTCAAGATGCAGAAACTCCTGGTTTTCCTGGCTGCCATCAGAGCGCGTTGCCACCATCATGTTGACCAGGCCCCGGTAGCGGCCGATGCCATGGTTGGTGTGAACGACCGGATCACCCACATTCAGCTCGGAAAGGTCCTTGATCAGCGCCTCTACATCGCTGACCTGCTCCTGCTTCTTGCGGCGTCGGGTGGTCGGGCCTGCAGAGAACAACTCGGTCTCGGTGACCAGGTCCAGGCCTTGCTCGGGCCATGAAAAACCGGCACTCAGGGCCGCGGTGGCCACCCCGATCTTTTCCGCGCTGGCTTGGAATTCAGCCAGTGAATCGAAGGCTGGGGGCACCAAATGGCTGGCACGCAGAAAGTCAAGCAGGCTTTCGCGGCGGCCATCGCTCTCGGCCAGCAGTAACACCCGGTGTTGCGTATGCCGCAGGTGGTCCTTCAGCTTGAGGAGGGGGTCTTCAGCGCCGCGCTCGGTACTCAGGTCGGGTAAGGACTGGCACACCGAGAATGCCTCGGCGGCAGAGCTGGCTGCGGTTTCTTCAGTCGGGGTCGTAGGCGACTCATCGCGAATGGGCTTTAAGGCCAGTTGTGCATGCTGATTGGCCAGGCTGAAGAACTGCTCGGCTGAGAGAAACAAGGACTCAGGGGGAAGAGCGGGTCGCTCGGGATCGCCTTGACACAGGCGGTAGCGCTCGCGAGTGTCCTGCCAGAAGCGCTGCAGGCTTGGTTCAAGATCGCCGTGCAGTACCAGGGTGCAGTGTTCACCGAGATAATCAAACGCAGTGGCCGTCTCTTCAAAGAAAAGAGGCAGGTAGTATTCGATGCCGGCACTGGCCACGCCGTTGCCAATGTCCTTGTAGGTTCTGTTTTTGCTGGGGTCACCTTCCATGAGTTCGCGCCAGCGCTGACGGAACAATTTGCGAGCTTGCTCATCAAGCGGAAATTCACGCCCCGGGAGCAAGCGGACTTCAGCCATCGGGTACAGGCTGCGCTGGCTGTCAGGATCAAACGTCCGGATTGAATCCACCTCATCGTCAAACAGGTCCACCCGTAAAGGCATGGGTGATCCCATTGGAAACAGGTCGATCAGGCCACCGCGTACCGCGTATTCGCCCGGGCTGACCACCTGGGCCACATGGTTGTAGCCGGCCAGGGTGAGCTGGGATTTCAGAGCCTGTTCATTGAGTTTCTGACCGGTTCTGAATTCAAAGGTATACGCGGCCAGAAAACTGGGCGGTCCTAATCGGTAAAGCGCTGTGGTGGCCGGGATCAAGACCACATCGGCTTGATCTGTCTGACCAGGCTTGCCGTGGTTGTAGAGACGCCAGAGCGTCGCCAGACGCTCGCTGATCAGATCCTGATGCGGCGAAAAAGTGTCATAGGGCAGGGTTTCCCAGTCCGGAAAGAAGGCGTAACGCAGATCGGGGGCAAAAAAGGCCATTTCCTCGATCAGGCGCGGACCATCACTGGGTTCAGCGCAGACGATGGCCAGCACCCGACCCGCCGCGCTTTCTCGCTGGCCCAGTTCGGCAAGCAGGAGGGCGTCGCCGCAGCTGACGGGCCGAGGCAGGCTAAAGCGTTTTCCGGCTTGAAGTTTGGGCAGGTGCATGGATGAAGGAATACAAATGCAAACACCCCCCAAATGCATTGCGTGGGGGGTGAGGGGTCATAACGACGCAGATTTTATATGCCCAAAAAATCTCAATAGAATGGTTGCGGCATGAGTACTCCTTCGAAGATCCAGGCTGGCACTCGATACTGGGCGCTGATACCCTGTGCCGGTTCAGGCTCGCGTGCCGGCACTGACCGTCCCAAACAGTACCAGCCTCTGGCGGGACAACCCATGGTGCTGCACACCTTGCGGGCCTTTGCCGAGGTTTCAACGCTGCAAGCCACGCTGGTGGTGGTAGCCCCTGGCGACACGTTCTTTCAGTCGCGCCCGGGCAGTGCCTGGCAAGTGGCCGATTGTGGTGGTACCTCGCGGGCTCAAAGTGTGACCAACGGGTTGGCACGCTTGCGTGAGATGGGGGCACGCCCGGACGACTGGGTACTGGTGCATGATGCGGCGCGTTGCCTGATTACCGCACCGCAAATTGAGGCTCTGATGGCAGCCTGTCAGGATGACGCGGTAGGCGGCCTGCTGGCGCTGAAGTTGCCCGACACCTTGAAACAGGAAGAGCAAGGCCGGGTTACCAAAACCTTGGAGAGGTCAGACAAATGGCTGGCCCAGACACCGCAGATGTTCAGGCTGGACAGGCTGACGCAGGGGCTGCAAAGCGCCGGGGCAGCTGTCACCGATGAGTCATCGGCCATTGAATTGTTGGGCTTGTCACCTTTGTTGGTACCGGGATCGGCCCAAAATTTCAAGGTAACCTACCCGGAAGATTTCGCCTTGGCTGAGGCAATATTGTTGACAAGGAAAAGCGCATGACGATTCGGGTGGGTGAAGGCTGGGACATCCATGTCCTGATGCAAGGTCGCAAACTCATTTTGGGCGGCGTGGAGATTGCGCATGACAAGGGCTTGCTGGGCCACTCCGATGCCGATGCCCTGGCGCACGCCATCACCGATGCCCTGCTGGGTGCCGCTGGTCTGGGCGATATTGGCCAACACTTTCCGGATACCGATTCAAAATTTGAGGGTGCCGATTCGATCGTCCTGCTGGCTGAAGCCGCCGCGCGAGTCCGCGCATTGGGTTGGCAGATTGCCAATGTAGACAGCACCATCGTGGCGCAAGCTCCAAAAATGGCGCCACACATCCCCGCCATGCGACAGAGGCTGGCCCAGGCACTGGTCCTTGCACCGGATCAGGTCAATGTCAAGGCGAAGACCGCAGAAAAACTCGGCCCTGTTGGCCAGGGGGAAGCGATTGAAGCCCGCGCTGTGGTGCTGATGCAGCGTTCAGGCTAGCGTCGTCTGGCCGAGCGCACCCCGGGCATGGCCGCCACCATGGGCAATACCTTGGTCAGGCGCCCGGTGTCAGGCACTTCTACCGTCAGGCTCATCCAGTTGGTCCCCTTGGACACTTGCGTCTGTGCACTGGTGACATTGCATTTTTCCTTGCCAAAGACATCCAGCACATCGCGCAGCAAACCCTGACGGTCTGCGGCCTCGACCAGTACGTCCACCGGGTACAGCGAAGCGGCGTCGAGCTTGGGCTGTCCCCACGCCACCTCGATCACCCGCTCACCGTGCCGGTTGATCATCTGGCGCAGCGTGGAGCAGTCGGCCCGATGGACCGTCACTCCCTTGCCTCGGGTGACAAAGCCACAAATCGGATCGGGCGGCACGGGTTTGCAGCACTTGGCCAGTTGGGTCATGAGCGAATCCACCCCCACAACCAACACGCCACCCCGGCTGGTGCTGGGAGCCTTGGTTTTTTTCAGCAGCGCATGCTCATCCACCGGCAATGGTGCCTGGGGAGGGTTGAGCACCTGCTCGATGCTGCGAACCGATAACTCGTCTTTGCCCACGGATTCAAACAGGCCATCGGCATTGGCATAGCCCAGTTGGGATGCCAGATCGTCCAGCTTGAAGGAAGTCCGTCCTTCACGTTGCAACAACTTTTCCACCACCTCACGGCCGCGGGCCACGGTTTCATGCATGGCCATGGCATTGAACCAGGCCCTTACCTTGGAGCGAGCCCTGGCACTGGCCAGGTAAGCCAGATCAGGATTGAGCCAGTCACGCGAGGGGCCTCCTTCCTTGGTGGTGACCACTTCAACTGTCTGACCATTTTTCAGCGATGTGTTGAGGGGGACCATGTGCCCATCAATCCGTGCGCCGCGACAACGGTGGCCCAGATCGGTATGCAGGCTGTACGCAAAATCGACCGGCGTCGCCCCTTGGGGCAACTCAACAATTGCCGCGTTCGGGGTCAGCACATAGATCCGGTCGTCGAGCAGTCCCTGCGCCAGTCGGGGGGCGGCGAGATCACGCTCCCAGGCCAGCAACTGGCGCAATACGGCAATCTTGATGTCATAGGCGCTGTCGGCCGAGACGCCACCATAGCCCCTGGTGCCAGCTTCCTTGTAGGCCCAGTGCGCTGCCACGCCATGCTCGGCATGCTGGTGCATGGTCTCGGTACGAATCTGCACCTCGATCGGTTTGCCACTTGGATCACGCACGATGGTGTGCAGCGACTGGTAGCCGTTGGCCTTGGGTCGGGCAATATAGTCGTCAAATTCTTCCGAGACCGGCGTAAATTGACTGTGGACCCAGCTCAGAGCGGCATAGCAATCGGGGATCTCCTCGACAATGATGCGCAAGGCCCGCAAGTCATACAGCTGGTCAAACCCAAGTGATTTGCCACGCATTTTCTTGACAATGCTGTAGATGTGTTTGGGCCGGCCCTGTACCTGGGCGCTAATCCCCTGTGCCTGCAAGCCAGACTCGATCTGGCCTCGGACTTGGCGCACGTAAGCCTCCCGCTCGGTTCGCTTTTCGTCCAGCAGTTGGGCAATATGTTTGTAGGTCTCAGGCTCAAGGAAACGAAAGGCCAGGTCTTCCATTTCCCACTTGATTTCCCAGATGCCCAGGCGATTGGCCAGTGGGGCAAATACATGCAGGGACTCAGCCGCCATCTCCTGGGGCATGGTCTTATGAGTGGCTGCAAAGTAGCGCAGGGTTTGCAGTCGCGAGGTCAAGCGCAGCATCACCACCCGAAGGTCCCGCGAAAATGCCAGCAGCATCTTGCGAACATTTTCAGTCTGGGTGCCTGCCTGTTGCTTTGGGTTTGCCGCCAGAGTCTGTCGCTGCACCTGAAACAGCTTGTTGGTTTCCACTGCCAGTTCGGCAAAACTTTCGCCAAAAGCCTGGGTAATGACTTCCAGCGGCTTGTTCAGGTGGGCACTGGCATAGACCAGATAGCTGGCTGCCTGCATCGCTTCAGAGCCGCCAATGGCTTGCAGAGTGGCAGCTACCGCGTCGGCATGGGCGAGCATGTTTTCCCCGGTATCGAGTGACTGGTTGGCCAAGAGGGGTTCGGCAAAACCACGCGCGCGCACCAGCGCATTGACCTGATCTGGCAAGCTTTGGGCCGTGGCAGCGATCAGTTCAGGGACGCGGTTTTCACCCAGGGTTTCGTTGGCCAGGCTTTTCATCCGGTATAGAGTGCTAGCGATAATCCTTGGCTTAATCGTAATTGAAACCAGATCGATTGAATGGAGAACAGCATGCAATCCCTAAAAGGTAA
This sequence comes from Burkholderiaceae bacterium, assembly GCA_017856435.1. Classification (GTDB taxonomy): domain Bacteria; phylum Pseudomonadota; class Gammaproteobacteria; order Burkholderiales; family Burkholderiaceae_C; genus Hylemonella. The sequence continues at coordinate 21,136 of JAFMFB010000024.1, read as the reverse complement.
GACGGCCCTGGTCACTGGCTCTACCAGCGGCATCGGGTTGGGCATCGCGAAGGCGCTGGCCGCACAGGGGGCGCAGATCGTGCTCAATGGCTTTGGCGACGTACAGGCCGCCCAGTCAGAGATTGCAGCGCTAGGGGTTACAGCGGCCTACCACGGAGCCGATATGCGCCGGCCTGGCGAGATCAGCGACATGATGAACTTTGCTGCCGACCGCTTTGGTCGGGTCGATATCCTGGTCAACAATGCCGGCATCCAGCACGTGGCACGGATTGAGGCATTTGCGACCGAGCGCTGGGATGATGTGCTGGCCGTCAATCTGAGCAGTGCCTTTCACACCTCACGCTTGGCCCTGCCGGGAATGTACGCCAACAATTGGGGGCGCATCATCAACATCGCCTCCACCCACGGTTTGGTGGGTTCGGTCGAGAAGTCGGCTTATGTTGCATCCAAGCACGGCATCATTGGTCTGACCAAGGTGACCGCCCTGGAGACGGCCACCACCGGGGTTACCTGCAATGCCATCTGCCCGGGCTGGGTGCTGACCCCGCTGGTACAAAAGCAGGTGGATGCCCGCGCTTTGGCCATGGGACTCACCAACGAAGAGGCCAAGAAGTCACTGGTGGGCGAGAAGTCTCCTTCGCAACAATTCACCACACCCGAACAGCTTGGCGCTCTGGCTGTCTTCCTTTGTTCGGACGCTGCCATCAATGTTCGGGGAGCCGCCTGGAATATGGATGGCGGCTGGGTGGCTCAGTAACGGCGTGTCCGGTTGTGTCAAAGGGGGTCGCTAGTTCACAACCAGAGCTAGTGTGCCGGCCACACCTGATATGCACTGGCATGAACTGGCACGACCTGGCGTGACCCTGCGTGACCTCGGGCAGGCGGCTGCGTTGGATTCAGGTCTCCAGTTCAGCCGAGAGTTCAAGCCAGCGTTCTTCTGCCTGTTGCAGCTCCAGTGCAATCTGTTCAAAGCGCTGACTCAGTTCGGTCGCCTGATCGACCGACAGGCTGGCGCCTGAGAGCGTTTCTTCCAGGGAGGCCTTTTGATGACCCAAAGTCTGCAGCCGATCATCGAGTTGAGCCAGCTCTTTCTTCATGGCCTGGGTGCGGTTGTTGCTACGGGCGGGCTTGGAGGTCGGGTTTGCCGGGTTAGCCGGTGACTCAGGCGTTTGGCTGTGCTGCGGCACTGGCCGAATGGCCTCACGTCTGCGTCGGGCCTGGTCGATCAGGTAGCGCTGGTAATCCTCCAGGTCGCCGTCAAAGGGCTGTACCGAACCCTCGGACACCAGCCAGAATTCATCACACACGGCTCGCAGCAGGGCCCGGTCATGGCTGACCAGCATCACCGTGCCTTCAAACTCATTGAGCGCTACCGAAAGTGCCTCGCGCGTAGCCAGATCCAGGTGATTGGTGGGTTCATCCAGCAACAAGAGGTTAGGGCGCTGCCACACCAGCATGGCCAGCACCAGGCGGGCCTTTTCACCACCACTCATGCTGCCAACAGCCTGCTTGACCTGATCACCAGTGAAGTTGAAGCTGCCAAGAAAGGTTCTAAGGTCTTGTTCGCGGGTCAGTTGGCCAATCAGGGCGCCCGCCTGCTCGGTCTCGCGCGCCAGTCGAATCAGGTGTTCCAGGGGCGTATCCTGTGACCGAAGAACATCGAGCTCCTGCTGGGCAAAATAACCAATCCGCAAGCCCTTGCCTTCGATCAATTTGCCGCCGAGCGGTGCCAGCACGTGCGCAATGGTCTTGACCACGGTCGATTTGCCCTGGCCGTTGGCGCCCAGGATGCCGATGCGTTGTCCGGCCAGGACCGATCGGTTCAGCTGGCTGACAACCACGACCGGTTCTGGTTTTGACCGGCCCGACAAACTGTCGTTGTCCAAGGGCAGAACGCCAGCACCTGGGTAGCCGCAGCTCACATCCTGCATCGATAGCATGGGGTTGGGCAGGGTATTGGGTTCGGTAAATTCGAAGGTGAACTCGGCCTCGGCCAGGACTGGCGCGATTTTTTCCATCCGCTCCAGGGCTTTGACGCGGCTTTGCGCCTGCCGGGCCTTGGTGGCCTTGGCCTTGAATCTGTCAATGAACTTTTGCAGGTGTGCAATCTTGTCCTGCTGCCGGGCATAGGCCTGTTGTTGTTGCGTCAGGGCCTCGGCACGCATCTCCTCAAAACGGCTGTAGTTGCCGCCATACCGCCTGAGTTGTGCGTTTTCGATATGCAGGGTCACCCGTGTCACCGCATCAAGAAATTCCCGGTCGTGGCTGATCACCAGCAAGGTGCCGGGGTAGCGCTGCAGCCAGCCTTCCAGCCAGACCAGGGCGTCCAGGTCCAGGTGGTTGGTCGGCTCGTCCAGCAACAGCAGATCACTGGGGCACATCAATGCCCGGGCCAGTTGCAGGCGCATACGCCAACCGCCCGAAAAGCTGCTGACTGGCTGCTCCAGTTCTGTGCTCCTGAAGCCCAGGCCCAGAATCAGGGCCTGCGCGCGTGCCCGGGCGTCATGCGACCCAGCGTCATGCAAGGCGGTGTAGGCGTGGGCCATCCGCTCGCCATCCCCGCAGGACTCGGCCAACTTGACCTCATCCTGGGCATCCATCAGGCGTGTATCGCCGGCAATCACGAAATCGGTTGCGCTGTCACGACTCTCGGGCATGTCTTGTGACACCTGGGCCAGACGCCAGCCTGGCATCAGACATTCACCCCCGTCCTCGTGCAGGGAACCGTTGAGCAAGGCGAACAAGGTCGACTTGCCAGCCCCGTTGCGCCCTACCAGGCCAACCTTTTCACCTGGATTGATGGTGGCCGACGCCATGTCTAGGATGACCTTGGCGCCTCGGCGCAGGGTGACATTCTTGAGGCTGATCATGTCTGGTTTAAAGGCCGCAGGGAAGGTCAACCCGGTTGTCCAGGTTCAGCATGACGCATCATTGCGTCGCGGGTCACCAGGAGCACCTGGTCGTTGCCGGCCGAGGTGTCGAGCCAGACCACCTCCAGCTTGGCAAATGCGGCTTCAAAATGTTCCCGCTCATTGCCGACCTCCAGGACCAGCACCGCCTCCTGGCTCATGTGTGCAGGCGCGTCCTTTAGCAGGCGGCGAATGAAATCCATGCCATCGGATCCTCCTGCCAATGCCAACACTGGTTCAGCCTGATATTCGGCTGGCAGGCTGGCCATGCTTTGCGCATTGACATAGGGCGGATTGCACAGGATCAGGTCAAATCGCGGGTCAGCAGGGGAGCGAACATTCGCCAGGCCGTCTGACTGGACCAGGGTTACCCGGTCCTGCAGTTGATGTCGCTCGATATTGATGCGTGCCACGTCCAGCGCATCGGGAGAAATGTCCGCACCGACCACAGTGACTTCGGGATAGGCCAGCGCAGCCAGAACGGCAAGACTGCCATTGCCTGTGCACAGGTCAAGTACCCTAAGTGTCTGTTCACTGAGCCAGGGGTCGATCGAACCCTCGGCCAAAACCTCGGCAATGAAGCTTCGGGGCACGATCACCCGCTCATCCACATAAAAGGGAATCCCCTGAAGCCAGGCTTCATGGGTTAGGTAGGCCGCTGGTTTGCGGCTGCTGATGCGCTGACTGATCAGCGCCCGCACCTGCGCCGTCTGTTCAGGACTCAAAAGCAGAGAGCCGACACTGTTCAAATCACTGTCCAGCGGCAACCCCAGTTGCCACAAGACCAGCCAGGTGGCTTCGTCATGGGCATTGCTGGTGCCATGCCCAAAGGCCACCTTGGCTTGCAAGAGTTGTTCGGCTGCGTCCTGTAAGGTTGCCTTCAGGCTGGGCGCCTGAGCTGGGCTGGAACTCATTGGGCCAGCTTTTCCAGCACGCGTCGGTAGATATTTTTGAGCGGCTCGATATCTGCCACGCAAACATGCTCATCAATCTTGTGGATGGTGGCATTGGGTGGGCCCAGCTCGATAACCTGAGGACAGATCTGAGAGATGAAGCGCCCGTCGCTGGTGCCGCCGGTGGTGGATAGTTCAGTTTCCAGCTGACTTTCCTCCCGAATGGCTGCACGCACTGCCTCGACCAAGGGACCCGGTGTGGTCAGAAACGGCAGCCCACCCAGCGTCCAGCTCAAATCGTATTCCAGGCCATGTCGTTCCAGGACATCGACCAGGCGCTGCTGAAGCGTTTCAGGCGTGGACTCGGTGCAAAAACGGAAATTGAAATCCACCACCACTTGGCCAGGAATCACATTGCTCGCACCGGTACCGCCGTGGATATTGCTGACCTGCCAGCTGGTAGGTGGGAAAAAGTCGTTGCCGCGGTCCCATTCAATGGCGACCAGTTCACTCAAGGCCGGGGCCAGTGTATGAATCGGGTTTTTGGCCAGCTGGGGGTAGGCGATATGCCCCTGTACCCCCTTGACGGTCAGTTTTCCGCTCAGTGTGCCACGGCGGCCGTTCTTGATCATGTCACCGGTACGTTGCACCGAGGTTGGTTCACCCACAATGCAGTAGTCCAGTTTTTCGCCACGTTGCTTGAGGGATTCGCAGACCACCACGGTGCCATCGAGCGCCGGACCTTCTTCATCGCTGGTCAGCAACAGGGCAATATTGAGCGCCGCTGAGGGTTGGGCGGCAATGAATTCTTCCACCGCCACCACAAAGGCGGCGATGGATGTCTTCATGTCACTGGCACCGCGGCCATAAAGGCGTCCATCGCGATGGGTGGGAAGAAACGGATCGGTGCTCCATTTCTCCACCGGCCCGGTTGGCACCACATCGGTATGGCCGGCAAACACCAGCAAAGGTGCCGATGCAGAGGTTTGCCGTTTGGCCCATAGATTGGTGACCCGAAAATCAGCCGGGCCGCTGATCAGGGTTTCACACTTGAAGCCCAGAGGACGGAGATACGAGGAAATCAGCGCCTGACACCCGCCGTCCTCTGGGGTGACCGAAGCTCGGGAGAGCAGTTGCTCGGTGAGTTGCAATGTGCGTGACATGAAAACGGATCAGTTTTGTTTATCCAGGGTGATGCCATCAAACGAAGGCGAATCCGGTCCGGCAGCACCCGTGCCTTCGTTCGGATATTGGGCATTGCCTTTGAAATCGTTTTCCAGACGCCACATCAGATTGTTGGGCGAATCGGCATTGGCCAGGCCCTCGGTGCGGTTCACGATGCCTTGGGTGATCAGGCGGGCAATATCCTGCTCAAAGGTTTGAGATCCTTCAGCCATCGACTTTTCCAAGGCTTCCTTGACGCCAAAGAAATCACCTTTTTCAATCAATTCGGCAATCAGTCGGGTGTTGATCAGGACTTCCACGGCAGGGGCACGTTCACCCTTGATGGTGCGCAGCAGACGTTGCGAGGTGATGGCGCGAAGTGAATTGGCCAGGTCGTTGAGCATGGCCGGGCGCACTTCTACCGGATAGAAGCTCAGGATCCGGTTCAAGGCCTGATAACTGTTGTTGGCATGCAGGGTCGCCAGACACAGGTGGCCTGACTGGGCATAGGCCATGGCCGCGGACATGGTCTCTCGGTCCCGGATTTCTCCGATCATGATGACATCCGGGGCCTGACGCAGGGCGTTGCGCAGGGCCGTGTTGAGCGACTCGGTATCGGTTCGGATTTCGCGCTGGTTGATTACCGACTTGTCATTTTTGAACAGAAATTCAATCGGGTCTTCGATGGTCAGAATATGGCCGGCGGTCTGATGATTGCGGTGATTGATCATGGCGGCCAGGGTAGTGCTCTTGCCTGCGCCGGTGGAGCCGACCATCAGGATCAGACCATGCTTTTCCATGATCAGATCACCCAAAATCTTGGGGACTGACAAACTGCCGAGTTCCGGAATTTCTCCAGAGACGTAGCGAAACACAGCCGCCACCGAGCCACGCTGATGCATGGCGCTGAGCCGGAAGCGCCCGATGCCCTGCATGGGAATGCCGATGTTGAGCTCGTTCTGGGTGTCGAGCTCGTTCAATTGCTCAGGGGTAAGGATCTCCGCCAGCAGTTTGCGGGGCGCATCAACCGGCAAGAGCTGGTTGTTGATCGGTACACAGTTGCCTTGTATTTTGATCAGAACCGGTGAATTGGAAGAGATATAGACATCCGAGGCTTTCTTTTCAGCCATCAGGCGAAGGATTTTCTCCATGGTGCCGTTGTTGCTCATGCTTCAACCCCATTCCTCAGACGTAAATCCCTGGTCCAATCCATGTTCATGCAATCTGAGGGTGCAGCCCAAAAGCCAGTCAGTCCCGCAGCAGATCGTTGAGACTGGTCTTGGCTCGGGTCTGAGCATCCACCCTCTTGACAATCACCGCACAGTACAAGCTGTATTTGCCATCAGCACTGGGCAGGTTGCCAGAGACCACGACCGAACCGGCTGGTACGCGGCCATAGTGAACCTCGCCAGTAGCACGGTCATAAATCTTGGTGCTCTGACCGATGTACACACCCATGGAGATGACTGAATTTTCTTCAATCACAACGCCTTCAACGATTTCCGAGCGTGCCCCGATGAAGCAGTTGTCTTCAATGATGGTTGGCCCGGCTTGCACGGGTTCCAGAACCCCGCCAATGCCCACCCCCCCAGAGAGGTGAACATTCTTTCCAATCTGAGCGCACGATCCAACCGTGGCCCAGGTGTCCACCATGGTGTTTTCGTCGACATAAGCGCCTATGTTGACATAGGAGGGCATCAAGATCGCGCCTTTGGCGACGTAGCTGCCGCGCCGAGCGACTGCGGGCGGAACGACTCGAACACCCGTGGCCGCCATTTTTTCGGCCGACAAATGGGAAAACTTGGTTTGAACCTTGTCGTAAAAACCAAGATCACCGGCCTTGATCACTTCATTGTCACGCAATCGAAATGAGAGCAAGACGGCCTTTTTCACCCATTGATGAACAGTCCACTGTCCCACGCCCTGGCGGGTCGCCACGCGAAGACGGCCTGTGTTGAGTTCATTGATCACATGTTCGACCGCATCGGAAACATCCTTGGGGGCACTCTTGGTGGAAATGTTGGCGCGGTTCTCCCACGCAGCATCTATGATCTGTTGCAGTTGTTGAGTCATGAAGGATTTCTCAGGTTATGGATTTGACAAATTGGACGATGCGCTCGGCGGCTTCCACGCATTCAGCAGTTTCTGCTACCAAAGCCATGCGAATTCGACCTGCCCCAGGGTTAAGGCCGCCAACCTCACGTGCCAGATAGCTGCCGGGCAGAACAGTGACATTGTAGTGAGCGTAGAGCGCACGGGCGAATTCAGTGTCGCTGCCAGCACAACATTGCTTCACGCCAGCCCATAGATAAAAGGCGGCATCGGGCAAAGCCACATCAAGGATGCCTGCCAGCATTGGCGTAACCGCGTTGAACTTGCTGCGGTACTGGTCGCGGTTGTCAATGACATGCTGCTCATCACCCCAGGCCGCTATGCTGGCAGCCTGAACCACGGTACTCATCGCGCAACCGTGGTAGGTGCGGTAGAGCAGGAATTGCTTGATCAGCTCAGCATTCCCAGCCACAAAACCACTGCGCATGCCGGGCACATTGCTGCGCTTAGACAGGCTGGTCAGGGCGATCAGATTGCGAAAATCATGGCGGCCGAGTTTGACAGCGGCCTGCAGGCTGCCCAGTGGCGGCTCGTCGCGAAAATAGATTTCGCTGTAGCACTCGTCCGAGGCGATCACAAAGCCATGTTGGTCGCTCAGCTCAAACAATTTGCGCCATTCCTCTAGCGGCATCACGGCGCCGGTAGGGTTCCCCGGCGAGCAGACAAAGATCAGCTGCGTGCGTTGCCAGACCTCAGTGGGTACGCTGTCCCAGTCGATGGCAAAGTTCCTTGCAGGGTCACTGGCCACATAGTGAACCTGGGCGCCTGCCAGCAGGGCCGCTCCTTCGTAGATCTGATAGAAGGGGTTGGGGCAGATCACGGTGGCACCGGGACGGCTGCTGTCCACCACGGCCTGGGTTAGCGCGAAAAGGGCTTCGCGCGATCCGGTGACGGGAAGCACCTGGCTGCCCGGGTTGGCCACTACGCCGTATCGCCGCTCCAGCCAACGGCAGACCGCCTGCTTGAAGGCGGCTTCACCGCCAGTGGCCGGATAGGTGGACAAACCCGAAAGGTTGTTCACCAGGGCCTCGGTGACAAGAGCGGGCGTGGCGTGCTTGGGTTCACCGATGCCCAGACTGATCGGGCGGTAAGCGGGGTTGGGGGTAATTCCTGCAAAAAGCTGACGAAGTCGCTCAAACGGGTAGGGCTGAAGGCGGGAAAGATTTGGGTTCATGGGCCCACATTATCCGGTGCTGCGGTCACGGTATCATCAAGCCTGGATCAGTTCTGTTTTGAACTGCAATTTGCAATCAAATCAATAAGTTAGATTCCCCGTGCGCCTTTCCTCGATCAAACTTTCAGGGTTCAAGTCATTTGTCGAGCCGACCAACTTCCTGTTACCCGGACAACTGGTTGGCGTCGTGGGTCCCAATGGTTGTGGTAAATCGAACATCATGGACGCGGTACGCTGGGTCTTGGGTGAAAGCCGCGCCAGCGAGTTGCGTGGTGAATCCATGCAGGATGTCATCTTCAATGGCACCAACAGCCGCAAGCCTGCCAGTCGTGCCAGCGTCGAGCTGGTTTTTGACAATGCCGATCATCGTGCTGGCGGGCAGTGGAGCCAATTTGCCGAAATTGCGGTCAAGCGGGTGCTGACCCGTGATGGCACTTCCAGCTACTACATCAACAACCAGCCGGTCAGACGTCGCGATGTGCAGGATGTGTTTCTGGGTACCGGCCTGGGTCCCCGTGCCTACGCCATCATCGGGCAGGGAACAATTAGCCGCATCATCGAGTCCAGGCCCGAGGAGTTGCGGCTGTTTCTGGAAGAGGCTGCGGGTGTTTCCAAATACAAGGAGCGTCGGCGTGAAACCGAGAATCGTTTGTCGGACACACGTGAAAACCTGACCCGGGTTGAAGATATCCTGCGTGAACTCAGCGCCAATCTGGAAAAGCTTGAAAAGCAGGCCGAAGTGGCACAGCAGTTCAATGCTTTGCAAGCCGATATGACGCTCAAACAGCATCAGCTCTGGTTTCTCAAGCGATCAGAGGCAGAGACTGACCAGGGCCGGATTCATCAGGAGGGCGAAAAAGCGGTCATCGAACTGGATGCACGGGTGGCAAATTTGCGTCAGATCGAGGCGGACCTGGAAACCATCCGCCAGGCTCATTACGGCGCAGGTGACGAGGTCAACCAGGCGCAGGGCAAGCTGTATGACGCAACCGCCGAGGTCGGTCGCCTGGAAACTGAAATCCGTTTTGTGGTGGAAGGCCGGCAACGGGCCCAGGAGCGTCTGGCCAGTCTGGCCGAACAGGCGGCTCAGTGGACAGCCCGCAAAAGTGACGCGCAGCTTGAAACCCAGACTCTGGCCGAGCAGGCGGCGGCTGGCGAAGAAAAAAATCTTCAATTTGCGGCACAGATTGCTCAACAAGCCCAGTTGTTGCCAGATTTGGAGCAAGCGTTGCGTCTGGCTCAGCAGGCTTCGGGCGAGCAGCGCGCTGCGGTGACCCAGATACAGCAGCAAATCCAAGTGATGGCAGCCCAGCAGCGTGGCCTGGATGAGCAGTCGCGCCAGCTGCAATCTCGCCTGGAGCGGCTTCAAACCGACCGTCAGTCCCTGATGACACCCGACGAATCCCGGCTTAGCCAGCTGCAGGACGCATGGTCGCAAGCCTCGCAGGCAGCACAGCAGGCACAAGACCTGCTGCAGGAACTGCAAGAAAACGCGCCAGCGCTGGATATGGCCCGAAAATCCCAGCAGGAGGTGGTCAACGCTGAGACGGTTCGTCACGCCGATCTGGCCGCGCGTCTGGAGGCGCTCAAGTCGCTGCAGGACAAAGTAAAGATCGACGGAAAGCTGCAACCCTGGCTGGCCAAACATGGGCTGGACAGTCTGCAGGCGCTTTGGACCCGCTTGCACACCGAACCCGGTTGGGAAAATGCCCTTGAAGCCGCCTTGCGCGAACGAATTGGGGCACTTGAAATCAGCCGGATCGATATGGTCAAGCCTTTGGCTGCCGATGCCCCACCTGCCAGGCTTGCCTTTTACACCGCCCCCGCGGCGGGCTTGCCAGAGAAAGCCGGCAACTTACCTCGACTGGCTGACCTGCTTAGGGTCAATGAGGCCGGTCTCAAGGCAGTTGTGTCAGATTGGCTGCACGGGTGCCATGTGGCCGACAGCCTTGAGCAAGCGCTGGCCCAGCGTGAAATGCTTGAGCCGGGTGAGGTCATTTATGTCAAGAATGGCCACGCTGTCACTTCCCACAGCGTGTCGTTTTATGCCCAGGACTCCGAACAGTCCGGTTTGCTGGCCCGTGCCCAGGAAATTGAAAATCTGGAAAAGCAACTGCGTGCCCAGGTCCTGATCAGCGAGGAATCGCGACTGGCCCTGGTGCGTGCCGAGGCGGTGTATGCCGATATTTCACAGCGCCTTGTCGCCGTACGTCGCGAGGCCAGCGAGGCGCAGACCCGTGCCCACGATCTCGAGGTCGAGACCCTGCGTCTGAAACAACAATCTGAACAGGCGCGTGCCCGTGCCGAGCAGATTGATGTGGATCTGGGCGAGGTCAATACCCAGCTCAAAGACATCGAGTCAAAACGCACCGAGTACAACACCCGGTTTGAAGAGCTCGATATGCAACTGGCCGACAGCCAGGAGCGCCACGCTCAGCTTGATGATCGGGTGCTGGGCGCTGAAGGCCAGTTGACAGAAGGCCGCGAGCAGCAACGCAAGCTTGAGTTGCAAGCTCAGGAGGAAGCCTTCACCCTGCGAACCATGGTGGCCAGGAGGGACGAGCTTGCCCGCATTATCGAGACCGCCGACCAGCAGTCAGTTTCTTTGGCTGAGCAAAAGGATCTGACCGTCCAGGAAATGGCCCGGCTCAATGACGCGGCTGCCCAGGCGGGTTTGCAAAGTGCCCTGGCCGTAAAACTTGAGCGTGAACAGGACCTGGGGGCCAAGCGCAGCCACTACGACGACCTGACTGCCAAACTGCGTGCCAGTGATGAGCGCCGGCTTCAGGTGGAACGTGAGCTTGAACCGCTGCGCCAGCGAATTACTGATTTCCAACTCAAGGAGCAAGCCGCCAGGCTGGGGCTGGAGCAGTACTCCCAATTGCTGGTCGATGCCCAGGCGGATCTGGAGCAGGTGGCCCGGTCCATCCAGGAGGGCAATGTGCGCCTGAATGGCTTGCAGGGCGAGATCGACCGACTGCATAAAGAGGTGTCTGCGCTGGGAGCGGTTAACCTGGCGGCGCTGGAAGAGCTTGACCATGCCAGGCAGCGCAAACATTTTCTGGACGCTCAGTCAGCCGATCTGACTGAGGCGATGAACACCCTGGAAGACGCCATCCGCAAAATCGATGGCGAAACCCGCGAATTGTTGAGTGGCACCTTCAATACCGTCAACCAGCATTTTGGCAAGATGTTTCCAGAGCTCTTTGGGGGTGGTCAGGCTAAATTGATCATGACGGGTGACGAGATTCTTGACGCCGGCGTGCAGGTGATGGCGCAGCCGCCCGGCAAGCGCAACCAGACCATCCATCTGCTCTCAGGGGGAGAGAAGGCGCTGACGGCGATTGCCCTGGTGTTTGCGATCTTCCAGCTCAATCCGGCACCGTTCTGTCTGCTTGACGAGGTGGATGCCCCCCTGGACGATGCCAATACCGAGCGCTACTCCAAGCTGGTGACGAGCATGAGCAAAAGCACGCAATTTCTCTTTATCAGTCATAACAAGATTGCCATGGAAATGGCTGAGCAGCTGATTGGCGTGACCATGCAGGAGCAGGGGGTATCCCGCATCGTGGCCGTGGATATGGAGTCGGCGGTGTCCATGGCCGAGGCCAGCTGATGGAATCCTTCAGCAATATTCAAATCAGCCTGGCCGTGGTCGGCGGCCTGATTTTGGCTGCAGTGGTGATTCATGGCGCCTGGACATCACGCCGCAATCAACCCAGGCAAGCCGAGCAGGAGACGGGTCGCATCGAGCCGGGGAGTGAGCCAGATATGGCTCAGAACGATCAGGATGAAGGTTCTGCAGCCGATGAGTCGTCCATGTCCTTGCCGCTGCCTATCCCTGAGCGATCCAAACCTCAGCTGGATTCGCTGATTGATGTCATTGCCACCATTGAACTGGAGGCCCCGATTGCAGCCGAGTTCGTCCTGCAGCACATGCCGACCACACGTCGGGTAGGAACCAAGCCCATGGCGCTGGAGGGACTGAATGAACAGACCGGCCAATGGGAACCTCCCCAGGCCGGAGCGCGTTACTCTTGCCTTCAGGCGGGGGTGCAGTTGGCCAACCGGGTTGGACCGCTCAATGAAATTGAGTTCTCCGAGTTTGTGGTCAAGACCCAGGCACTGTCTGACAGCGTAGGCGGAGAACCGGAATTTCCAGACATGTTGGAAGAGGTGGCCCGGGCGCGCGAACTCGATCAGTTTGCCAGCACCCATGATGCCCAGTTGAGCGTCACCCTTCGTGCTCGCAACGCTGCCTGGAGCCCTGGTTATGTCCAGCAAAATGTCGCCCGCCTCGGTTTTGTGGCCGGTGTCCTGCCCGGGCGCATGGTGCTGCCCTCATCCCAGCTTGGGCTGCCCCCAATACTGGCCTTGACCTTTGACTCACAGGCGGCCATGGCCGAGGATCCGGCTCAATCGGCTCTCTACGAGGTGAGCTTGACACTGGATGTGCCGCAAGTTGACCAGGCCGAGCAGCCGTTTGCAAAAATGCGCGAAGCTGCCCAGTACCTGTCAGAGGCGATGGATGCCATCGTGACTGATGACAATGGCCAGCCTCTGGGGGTCCAGGCCCTCGACCATATTGCTGCAGAACTTGAAAAGCTCTATGAGACCCTGGCAGCCAGGGATATTGCGGCAGGCTCCGGCCAGGCCAGGCGTCTGTTCTCCTGAGTCTGGTCTTTCTCATGCCTGGCGCCGACTTTATAGACGCCCCACTTGGCACTAACGCCTTCTCTGAGTTGCTGTAATGACCACGCCCGATCTGTTTGCTGATTCCGCAAGCCAGGAGTCGCCGAAGTCCCGGGTGGCGCAGTTGCATCAACTACTGCATCAGTACAACCACAGCTACTACGTACTGGACCACCCCCAGGTACCTGACGCTGAATACGATCGCCTGTTCAAGGAGTTGCAAGCCCTGGAGGCGGACCACCCGGAACTGATCCAGCCTGACTCACCTACACAGCGTGTGGGAGGGCGTCCGCTCGAGTCCTTTACACCGGTACGCCATGCGGTGCCCATGCTCAGCATACGAACCGAGACGGATACCCAGGCCTCCGGGGCTCAGGCTTTTGATACCCGTATCCGGCGGGAGTTGGGCCTCTCCTCTGAGGATTCCCCGGTTGAATATGTGGCAGAGCTGAAGTTTGACGGGCTGGCCATCAACCTTCGCTACGAGCAGGGTCGCTTGACGATGGCGGCGACCCGAGGCGATGGCGAAGTGGGTGAGGATGTCACACAAAACATCCGCACCATCGGTCAAATTCCGCTGCGTCTTCCGGCAGATGTACCCGCGGTGCTGGAGGTGCGTGGTGAGGTGTACATGCGGCGCGACCATTTTCAGGCCCTCAATGCGCGACAGCTTGCCAAAGGTGAAAAGCAATTCGTCAATCCGCGCAACGCTGCTGCCGGTTCTGTCAGGCAACTCGATCCCGCCATCGCTGCGCAGCGCCCCTTGAGTTTTTATGCCTATGGTCTGGGGGAGGTGTCACCTGCAGCCCATGCAATCACGACCCATCATGAATGGTTGATTGCCCTCAAGGCATGGGGTTTTCCAGTTAGCGAGCATGTTCGCCTGGCTCGGGGCGCTGATCAGTTGACCACTTATCACGCGCACATTGCTTCCTTGCGTGACAGTCTGCCCTTTGACATTGATGGTGTGGTGTACAAGGTCAACAGCCTGGGCTTGCAGCGTCAGCTGGGTTTTCTGACCCGCGAGCCACGCTGGGCTGTCGCGCATAAGTACCCCGCGCAGGAAATGCTGACAAAGGTTCTGGCCATCGAGGTGCAGGTGGGTCGAACCGGCAAGCTGACGCCGGTGGCGAAACTGGCCCCCGTCTTTGTGGGCGGCGTCACCATTACCAACGCTAGCCTGCATAACGAAGATGAAGCTCGACGCAAGGATGTGCGTGTTGGCGACACTGTCATTGTGCGACGTGCTGGCGATGTGATTCCGGAAATCGTTTCTGTCGTCCTGCCCACCCCAGAACCGGTGTCCGAAGCACAAGCCACTCAATCACAGCCAGCCATACGTGGCGCCATCTTTACCATGCCGCAGCGCTGTCCGGTTTGTGGTTCGGAAGCGGTGCGGGAGGAGGGAGAGGCGGATTTTCGTTGTACCGGCGGACTGTTCTGCAGCGCCCAACGCAAACAGGCGCTTTTGCACTTTGCGCAGCGGCGGGCCCTGGACATTGAAGGCTTGGGTGAAAAACTGGTCGATCAGCTGGTTGATCAAAGCATTGTCAAGGGCCTACCCGATCTGTACCGGCTGGGTCTGGTAGGGCTTGCCGGTCTGGATCGGATGGCTGAAAAATCTGCCCAGAACCTGTTGGATGCGCTGCAAAAGTCCAAGCGCACGACCTTGCCCAGGTTTTTGTACGGCCTGGGCATCCGTCATGTTGGCGAGGCCACGGCCAAGGATCTGGCCCAACACCTGGGTTCACTGGATGCAGTCATGGATGCTACCGAGGAGCAGTTGTTGCAGGTCCCGGATGTCGGCCCCATAGTGGCCAAAAGCATTCGTACCTTTTTTGGGCAATCGCACAACCGCGAAGTGGTCGAGCAGTTGCGTGCCTGTGGCGTTCATTGGCCCGAAGGTACCGGGCTGGCAGACAGTCCCAAACCGTTTCTTGGAAAAACCTTCGTGCTGACTGGCACGCTACCCACACTCAGCCGCGATCAGGCCAAAGCAATGTTGGAACAGGCTGGCGCCAAAGTGGCAGGCTCTGTCAGCAAAAAAACAGATTTTCTGGTGGCCGGCGAAGAAGCAGGCAGCAAGCTGGACAAGGCGCGTGAACTCGGTGTGATGGTGCTGGATGAACCGGGATTATTGGCCCTGATCAGCCAGGCCGGTGTTGAATGAGTCTGCAAGACGCAACGGGATCCTGAACCGGTTTGCGCCCAATAAACGCCTTCTGATCAATCGTCAGATGTCAAGATCCTGGTGGGAATTCGACCGAAACCTCAATTGGCGATATCCTTACAACATGACAGCACGTGAAATTCTCCAGATCGGTGACCCCCGGCTGCTTCTTCAGGCCCAACCAGTTCCCGCCTTTGATACGCCTGAGTTGCATCAATTGGTGGCCGATATGCTCGATACCATGCAGGCCGCCCAGGGTGCTGGACTGGCGGCTCCGCAGATCGGTGTCAGCCTGCAAGTAGTCATCTTTGGCAGTGATCATACGAACCCCCGTTATCCAGATGCCCCGCTTGTGCCCCGAACGGTCTTGTGCAATCCGCAGATTTATCCTGTCGAGCCGACTCTGGAAGAGGGGGTCGAAGGGTGCCTCTCTGTGCCGGGTGAGCGTGCTGTGGTGCCGCGCTGGCAGCACATCCGATACACAGGATTTGATCAATACGGGCAGCCAATCAACCGCACGGTGCAAGGGTTTCATGCCCGTGTCGTGCAGCATGAGTACGATCACCTGATCGGGGTTCTCTATCCGATGCGGCTACGTCAGGGTGCAGAGCCATTTCCCCTGGATTCAAAATCTCTCTTGTCTGTGAATTGAGGAGTTGCCATGACACCTGCAAGCTTTGAAAGCTTTCGTGAACAAAAAATCCGAGAAGGGTTTGACACGGCATTGGTACGAACCTGGCAACCCAACCAGGTCAATGAAACCCACACCCACCCCTTTGATACCACTGCCCTGGTTGTTGAGGGGGAGTTCTCTCTGACAGTCAATGGCCAGACGCACTTGTACCGGGCAGGGGACAGCTTCAACCTGGCACGCAATGTGGCGCACTCTGAGCGGTACGGCCCGCAGGGCGCCGTGTTCTGGGCGGCTCGAAAAGAATAAGGCTGTCAGCCCTCTGCTTAGTTCGGTCCATCCCTTCGCAAGCGCGTCTCAACCTCATTGAGGCGCACATAGTGAGCCCGCCCCAGTCTGCCAACCGGTCGAAGTGCCGGGTCTTTCATCAGGTCAACACGGTGACGCTTGCCCTCTCGCTCGCCAACGTAGAGTTTTTGCGCAATATGAATATGCACCACATCCCCCATGATCCAGGCATTGCTGCCCAGATCGATGATGTCGCGTAATTTGCACTCAAAAGCAACCGGCGTCAGCGCCACCCGGGGAGGCCGGACCCGGGTTGAGGGCACTTCCTCCATATGGGTGTAGGCAAACTCGCTTTGGCCGTGAGGCAGCCCTGCTGAACTGTCCACCATTTCCCCGATCAGGCCTTCTGGGGAAAGGTTCACCACAAATTCCCCGGTTTCCTTGATGTTCAGCAGCGTGTCTTTGGGCTGGTAGTTGCTGTCGTTGTGGTTGTCCCCCCTGGGGCCACAGGAAAACCCAAGCACCGGCGGGGAAGGGCAGCAGACATTGAAAAAACTGAAAGGGGCGATGTTTGATACCCCCTCCTTGTTGACCGTAGAGACCCATGCAATCGGCCTGGGAATCACACTGTCACGTAACAAGAAATAGAGTTCCCCGGGATTGAATTCGTTGACTGCTAGGGAGATGGTCGGGATTGGGTTGGTAGACATGGAAGTGTTTTAGTGGCAAAGGTCAGGCTTTGTGTAGCTCTATCGTATAGCTTGATCCGTTTTCTATGATCTGAATGAGACGGTCGATATTCGGGTGCTTCCCAGGATGATCACGCGCATCTTGCACATGCTCGGCAAACAGGGTCAGGCCTTCACGGGCAGCGTCGGCATCAAGCCTTTGATGTCTTTGCGCCAACGCTGCGTACACCGCCAAAGAACCCGATTTGCCGGGTTTGTTTTCAATGGTGGCTACCGTGTTTCCACTGGCGTCATTCAGGGTGACTTGGGCCAGACCTTCAATCGATGGCAGATTTTTAACAATTTCGACAAAGTTCATATCTTTTACCTGCTGAAAATACTCTAGTCAATTAACAAAGGCTGAACCAACAGTTTAGTCTTCAGGTGGTTAACGCTGACTTGATTGATGGCATCTGTGAAATTGTTATTTAGACCATGAAGCAGCACCATCAATTACCAGTTTAGTTTAATAAGTATCAAAACCCCTAGGTCTGAATGGTGTCATGAGCATTTTTGACAGGTTTTCCAAGAAGCTTTCTACTGCCAAGGAAAAGCGGCAAGAAACTTGCGATCCGGCGATTGTTCGTGGTCTGCTGGGGGACGGATGGAAGGTGATTGAATATGCACCTTCCATCATGAAGCAGTTTGATCGGGCAATCATGACCAACGTCTATTTACGCATCACCCGTGAAAAAGACATCAACGTCTACATGTCAACGATCTGCGAGGTGAACCCAAAGGAAAATTTCTACCTCATTGACTGTATCGAGGCTGACCGTGCGGTTGATCCGAGTTTTGTGGGCGCCAACCTTCAGATTTCTGCCTTGATCGATCACATTGAATACTTCTGGGAAAGCAAGATCGTCAGCATTAC
The DNA here is from genome assembly GCA_017856435.1 of Burkholderiaceae bacterium. GTDB lineage: Bacteria > Pseudomonadota > Gammaproteobacteria > Burkholderiales > Burkholderiaceae_C > Hylemonella. Next base: position 3,501 of record JAFMFB010000024.1, on the reverse strand, counting down.
CAGGCCCAAGAAGACGGTTTTAAAAAGCGGCGTGGAGATCACGGCCAAAACCATGAAGGCTTATTGCCCGGCGTTTCTAAAGTTCTATCAGCGTCGTGACGCGTTTCGGGTTTACCCTGGTGTTCATACGCCGACCAGTGTTCAGTTCGAATTTGTCAACTACAGTGGTTTGGATTCACGCATCATTGATATTTCAGTATCCGGTGTCAGGTTATGGGTTCAAACCTACCTCAATCCGATTGTGTTTCAAGTTGGCGCCGAACTACCGGCGAGAATGAAACTGAACGGACTGGAGGCCCAGATTGTTTTCAAATGTGAGTCTGTTGAGCAGGCCGCAACGAAAATGGGCTGGACTCTGCGGGGAACTTACGCCGCAGACGAGGCCACTTTGACCAAGATTGGCAAGATGATCCACGATCTGGAAATCGATCTGTCCAGAAACAGGTACGTGATTTCTCAAACTGACCTGTAGTTAGTTGGCAGCTATGGTGCAAATCTGATGTGACTTAGCTTTTCCTCTTCTGGCACCAGGTTTTGCCTCATCAATCCCGTTCCAAGACCAAGGGAAAGACCTAGGCTTATCGCGTGGGCGTGAAGCCTATACTCAGGCCATTTTTAACTGGAGAACTCTATGACTGCCTACCCAAATCGGCGTGACATGATTGTGGCCGGTACCTCCGCAGTATTGTCGGGCATCCCCCTGGGAGCCCTTGCTGCACCGGTCAAATTGCGCTTGTCTTCACCTGCATCGGCTACCGATGCACGGGCTGTAGCCTTGCTGGAGCAATTTGCGCCAGCCATCAAGGAATTCGCGACTTTTGAAGGTCACTGGAATGCCTCGTTGTTCAAACAGGGTACCGAACTTGAGGCCATCGCCCGGGGGAATCTGGAAATGTCCATCACCTCAGCGCAGGAGTTGGCGGAATTTTTTCCAGAGTTCTCAATTTTTTCAGCTGGCTATCTGCATCGTGATGCCGAACATCAAAAAAAGGTTTTCGCCTCCAGCCTGTTTCAACCCTTCAAGAAAAAGGTCGAAGACAAACTCGGCGTCAAGCTATTGAGTGTCATGTATCTGGGTCGTCGTCAGCTGAATCTGCGCACTGACAAGACGATCCGTACACCTGCAGACCTGGCTGGCGTCAAGCTCCGCATGCCCGGTTCGGAGGCCTGGCTGTTTCTGGGCAAGGCTTTGGGCGCCAACCCCACACCCATGGCATTTACCGAGGTCTATACCGGTTTGCAGTCTGGCGCGATCGATGGCCAGGACAATCCCTTGCCTACCAACAAGGACGCCAAGTTCTATGAGGTCACCAAGCAAATTGTTCTTACCAGCCATCTGGTTGATCTGAACTATCTAGCCATCAGTAAAAAGGTCTTTGACAAGTTCTCCCCTGACCAGCAAAAGCTTCTGCAGAAGGCCGCAGACGATGCCTGCGAATGGGGTCGCCAGCGTCAGCTAAAACTCGAAGCTGAACTTGAGCAGTTCTTCAAGGACAAAGGACTCAAAGTCTACGCACCCGATCTCAATGCATTTCGCAGTCATGTTCAGGCTCAGTACCTGAATTCGAAATTTTCCAAAGCCTGGCCTGCTGGCCTGGTTGATCAGATCAACAAGCTCTGATTGGCCGGCATGAGGTTCAAGCCTGCACTGACAGTGTGGGTCAACTGGCTGAAGCGACAGGCCGACCATGTGTCCATCTTGTTGATGGCGGGTCTGTTTGTCGCTTTCATGGTGCAGATATTAGCGCGCTATGTCTTCAACCACCCTCTGACCTGGACACTTGAGGTCTGCCTGACCTTGTGGCTTTGGCTTGTTTTTTGGACATCCTCCTTTTCGCTGCGGCACGACGAGCATATTCGCTTCGATATGGTCTATTTGGCGGTATCCAGGCCCATACAGCGATGGTTTTCGGCAATTGCTGCATTAATTGCCCTGATTTTTTTAATTGCTTCCCTGATGCCGACCTGGGGCTTTGTCTCATTTCTTGAAATCAAGAAAAGCGCGGCCCTTCGACTACCACTGAACTGGGTATTCATGATCTATCCGATTTTTTTGGTCGCCACCTGCTTGATGTTTGTGGTGCGGCTCAAGAAAATATTCAAGGGTGAGCCTTTGGCTGATCTACCAGCAAGTTTGCGCTGAACACGATGAGTCTGGCCTTTGTTGTCTGTTTGGTGGCCCTTTTTGCCCTGGCAGCCATGGGCTTGCCCATCGCACATTCCATCCTGATTGCTAGCATTGCTTATCTGGCCATAACGGGCCAGGATCTGGGTTTGGCGGGCGAGCAGATGATCTACGGCATCTACGACAGCTTTGTGTTGCTGGCGGTCCCCTTGTTTATCGTGGCCGCCAACATCATGAATGTTGGTGCTGTCAGCGCCAGGTTGCTTGATTTTTGTGTGGCACTGGTTGGCCGGTTCAAGGGTGGACTTGGCCATGTGAATGTGGTGGCAAGCTTGATTTTTTCTGGTATGTCAGGCTCGGCCATTGCCGATGCGGCGGGGATCGGAAAGGTGATCATCGGCATGATGGTCGAGCGGGGTCGCTACAGCCGTGGTTATGCCGCAGCAATTACAGCAGCATCATCGACCATCGGTCCGATTATTCCCCCCTCGATACCCATGGTGATGTACGCACTGGTGTCAGACACCTCCATCGGCTACTTGTTTCTGGGGGGCGTTCTGCCCGGACTCCTGATGGGGCTGGTACTGATGATCATGAACGCCGTGATTTCTCACCGGCGCGGATTTTCCGCTGACGACCGGGTGCCCCTGTCTGAATTGCCAAATCGTACGGTTCGGGCCTTTCCGGCGCTCTTAATGCCGGTCATCCTGCTGTATGGCATCTATGGGGGTGCCACAACTCCCACAGAGGCTGCGGCAGTTGCGGCGGCCTATGCCCTGTTCCTGACAGCAGTTTTTTATCGCTCCATGAACATGGGGCAATTGCGCGAAGTGCTGCGTGAGAGTGTTCATTCTTCCGCTTCGGTGGGCTTGGTCATTGGCTGCGCGCTGATCCTCAATTACATTGTCGCCACCGAAAACATACCAACCCAGATTGCACAGTGGCTCCAAGCCTATGAACTCTCGCCCCTGATGTTCATGTTCGGGGCCAATGTGTTACTGCTGGTGTTGGGCTGTTTTCTTGATGCCAGCACCATCATTCTGGTCATCATTCCGCTGATGCTGGGTGCCTGCAAGGCGCTAGGCATCGATCTGGTCTATTTTGGCGTGGTGGCGGTGGTCAATTGCATGATCGGCCTGATCACGCCGCCGTACGGAATAGTTCTGTTTGTGATCAATGGCACTACCGGGATTCCCTTGGTTGAAATTATTCGGGAGGTGGTGCCTTTCCTGCTGGTACTTATCTTTGCGCTGGTACTGATGATAGTTTTTCCAGACATCATCTTGTGGTTGCCGCGCCTGCTCGGTTACCAGGGTTGAATACCTCCCAGCCAGCACCGGATTCAATTGACACCCTAAATAGTGTCATTGAAACCT
>JAFMFB010000007.1 GCA_017856435.1 Burkholderiaceae bacterium | reverse complement strand
GGCATGTCTGAGGACATTGTGATTGTGGGCGCTGCCCGTACCCCCATGGGGGCTTTCCAGGGGGATTTCTCTTCGCTTTCGGCGCACGATCTGGGCGGTGTGGCCATAAAGGCGGCCATGCAGCGCTCTGGTGTGGCTCCTGATCTGGTCAACGAGGTGTTGATGGGCAACTGCCTGATGGCTGGCCAGGGCCAGGCGCCGGCACGTCAGGCAGCCTTCAAGGCCGGCCTGCCCAAGGGGGCAGGTGCGGTCACTCTGTCCAAGATGTGCGGCTCAGGCATGCGGGCTGCCATGTTTGCCCATGACATGCTGAGCGCTGGCAGTGTGGATGTGATAGTGGCGGGTGGCATGGAGAGCATGACCAACGCCCCCTACCTGATGCTCAAAGGCCGTGGTGGTTACCGCATGGGGCACGACAAGCTTTACGACCATATGATGCTTGACGGTCTGGAAGATGCCTACGAGGCGGGCCGCTCGATGGGCACGTTTGGTGAAGACTGCGCTGCCAAATACCAGTTCAGCCGCCAGGCGCAGGACGAGTTTGCGATGACCAGTGTCAAGCGCGCGCAGGCCGCTACTCAGGGTGGCGGATTCACGGCCGAAATTGCACCCGTCACCATCAAAACTCGCGCTGGCGACAGCGTGATTTCTGTGGACGAGGGACCCCTGAAGGCCAAACTGGACAAAATTCCGGCCCTTAGGCCCGCCTTCAAGAAAGACGGCACGATCACGGCGGCCAGCAGCTCATCAATCAATGATGGTGCAGCGGCCCTGGTGATGATGCGCGCTTCCACGGCGTCCAAGCTGGGCTGCAAGCCCCTGGCCAGAATCGTGGCCCATGCCATGCACGCCCAGGAGCCTGAGTGGTTCACCACTGCCCCGGTGGGTGCCACCCAAAAGGCGCTGGCCAAGGCTGGCTGGCAGGTCAAGGATGTCCAGTTGTGGGAAGTGAATGAGGCGTTTGCCGTGGTGCCCATGGCCCTGATGAAGGAGCTGGGGGTGTCGCACGATATTCTGAATGTCAATGGAGGTGCGTGTGCCCTGGGTCACCCCATTGGCGCCTCGGGCGCGCGCATCATGGTCACCCTGATGCATGCCATGCAGGCGCGCGGGCTCAAGCGTGGGGTCGCCACGCTGTGTATCGGGGGTGGTGAAGGGACGGCCGTGGCACTGGAGATGCTCTGAGCACTGTCCTAGTCCTGGGCGCCTCGCGCGGCATCGGCCGCGAGTTTGTGCGTCAGTATCTGGCAGATGGCGCACGCGTGCTTGCCAGCGCTCGCCAGGACGCGGATATCAAGCGCCTTGCCGACATGGGTGCCGAAGCCTTTGCCCTGGATGTGGCGGATCCGGCCAGTATCAGCGGCCTTGCCTGGCGACTCGATGGCGAGCAGATCGACATCGCCCTCTATGTGGCGGGTGTGATCAGCCGCGAAAGCGCTGACACACCGCCCACTCAGCAGGTGTTTGATCAACTGATGCACACCAATGTGTTGGGGGCTATGCAGGCGATTCCCCAGGTAGCGCCGCTGGTGCAAACTGCCGCCCACGGGCAGGGGGGCAAATTTGCCTTCATCAGCAGCGACATGGGACATATCGGCAGTGTGGCAGGCAGTTACTGCTGGACCTACCGTGTGAGCAAGGCGGCACTCAATATGGCAGTGGCCGCCGCCCGGCACGACTACCCCAAGGTGACCATGGTGACGCTCTCACCGGGTTGGGTCCGCACCGACATGGGCGGCGAAAGTGCCTCGGTGTCCGTGCAGGACAGTGTGGCATGCATGCGGCAAACGCTGCAAGGGCTTCGTGCCGATGATTCGGGGGGATTCTTTCGTCTTGACGGCCGACGATTTGATGGTTTTTGAAACTACAGACCCCCCAGTGTTAGAACTGAGGCTTGTAAAGCGGAGACCCTGAACGTATGAATATCATCATCCTGGGGGCGGGAACGGTCGGCGAAAGCGTAGCTGAAAGCCTGGTCTCGGAGCAGAACGACATTACCGTGATTGATCAAAACCCGGAATGCCTGCGCCTGCTGGAAGAGCGTTTGGACCTGCGCGGTGTGGTTGGCAATGGAATCCAGCCCTCGGTGCTTCAGGAGGCTGGGATAGCCGACGCTGACATGGTGATTGCCTGTGCTGCTGCGGATGAAACCAATCTGGTGCTGTGCAAGCTTGCCCATGACGTGTTCAATGTTCCCACCACCATTGCCCGGCTGCGCTCTCCTGAATTCAAGGAGGGCGATTCTCTGCTTGGCAAGAATGGATTCGCAGTTGACCGGGTGATTTGTCCTGAGGAATCGGTGACCCGGCACATCCGGCAGCTGATTGCTTACCCGGAAGCGTTGCAGGTTGTCGAGTTTTCCCAGGGAAGGGCTTGTCTGATCGTGGTCAGAGCCGCCATGGGTGGCCATTTGGTTGGTCGAACCGTAGGAGAAATCCGCCAGCTCATGCCCGAAGTGGAGATGCGGGTGGTGGCCCTCTATCGCCTGGACGCCGAGATGAAAACCACGCCAAGCACGCGCATCCTGCCAGGTGATGAAGTGTTTGTCCTGGCCGATGCACTCAGGATTCGACAGGTGCTGGCCGGCATCCACAATATTGACAAGCCAGTCCAGCGGGTGATGATTGCCGGGGGCGGTAGGGTCGGTTTGCGACTGGCTCGTAGCCTGGATGGTCTGTGCGATGTGAAGATCATTGAGTCTGACCGCAAGAGGTGTGAATACCTGGCCGGTCAGTTGCCCAGCCAGATGCTGGTCCTGCAGGGCAGTGGTGCCGATGAAGATCTGTTGCTGGAGGAGAACGTGGGAGACATGGACCTGTTCATCGCACTGACCAGCGATGACGAGGACAACATCATGTCGGCCATGCTGGCCAAGCGAATGGGAGCTCGACGTGTCATGGCGCTGATCAACCGGCGCGCCTATGCCGACATGCTTCAAGGCAGCACCATCGACATTGCGTTTTCACCTGCCCAGACAGTGATTGGTGAGTTGCTGGCTGACATTCGCCGAGGTGATGTGGTGGCGGTGCACAGCCTCAGACGTGGCGCTGCCGAAGCCCTGGAAGGCATAGCACGCGGTGATGTCAAGACATCGCGTCTGGTCGGTCGTCGGGTTCAGGAAATCCAGCTGCCTGAGGGCGCGCGCATCGGCGCCATCGTGCGAGGCCAGGGGCGTGACTCCCAGGTGATGATGCCGCACCACGACACCCTGATCGAGACTGACGACCACATCATCATCTTCATTCCGGACAAGCGCTCGGTACGCCAGGTGGAGAAGCTGTTTCAGGTGGGCGCCACCTTCTTTGGCTGATGATCAACATCCTGTTTCCTGCCTTGTCGGTGATGGCGCGCGTGCTGGTCGCTTTCGCGGCGACCTTTCTGGTTCCCCTGGCCTGGGCCTGGGCTGAGGATGCCGAGTCCCTTCGCATAGTCTGGAGCGCTTGCCTGGCAGCCACCTTGGGCAGCGGCTTGCTGTTGTGGTGGCTGACCCACCGGCACCGGCGTGAGCTGCTGCCGCGCGACGGCTTTCTGCTGGTGAACATGGTCTGGCTGATCCTGCCGGCCTGTTCCGCCGTGCCGCTGCTGTTCACCGTACCGGACATCACCTGGACACGAGCCTACTTCGAAGCCATGAGTGCGCTCACAGCCACCGGGGCAACCGCATTGTCCGGGCTGGACGCGCTACCGGTGTCGGTCAACATCTGGCGCTGCTTCCTGCAGCTCATCGGTGGCATGGGCATCATGCTGCTTGTGGTGGCTGTGCTGCCCATGCTCGGTCTGGGCGGCATGCAGCTCTACAAGGCGGAAACCCCGGGTCCGATGAAGGACGCCAAATTCACACCTCGCATTGCGGAGACTGCACGCGGACTCTGGGGGGTGTATTTTCTTTTCTCAGCCACTTGTCTGCTCTCGTACCGATGGGCTGGCATGGGGTGGGCGGATGCATTCATGCATATGTGCACGACCATGGGCTTGGGCGGCTTTTCCTCGCGGGATGCCAGTCTGGGTCATTTTGATTCTGCTCGGATTGAGTTGGTAGCCACTGTCTTCATGGCGTTGGCAGGAGTCAGCTTTGTGCGCTATTTTGTGGTTGTGCGTGGGCGGTCATTGATGCCATTGGTGCGGGATCGCGAAGTCCGGGTCTATGCCGCGGTGCTGCTGGTGACCACTCTGCTACTGTCGATCCTGCTGTTGTCGCATGGGGTGTATGACAATTTCGCGCGGGCTCTACGCGCCAGCGCCTTCCATGTGCTGTCCTTGGCCACCACCACCGGCTATGCCGCCACCGACTATTCGCAGTGGCCCGTGTTCGCGCCGGTCATGCTCATGTTTCTGGGCTGTTTTGTATCCTGCGCCGGCTCCACCGGTGGCGGCATCAAGATGGTGCGCATGGTTCTGCTGGTCAAGCAGGCACGGCGTGAGTTGGTGCGCATCATCCATCCGCGGGTGGTCAATCCGGTCACCTTGGGGGGGGCGGTGGTGCCCGCGACGGTCTTGATGGCGGTGTTGGGCTTCATGCTGATCTACGGCGCCACCACCATGGGGCTGACGCTGGTACTGCTGTTCACCGGCATGGACATCGTGACGGCGTTTTCCGCCGTGGTGGCGACCGTCAACAATATCGGCCCGGGCCTGGGCGAGGTGGGGCCGGCCGGCAACTATGGCGGGCTGACCAGCTTCCAGATCTGGGTGCTGACCGCTGCCATGCTGCTGGGTCGTCTGGAACTGCTTTCTGTTCTGGTGCTGTTCACGGGTGCATTTTGGCGCAAGTAGCAGAGCCCTTGGCTTTCACAAACGGCGGCATGCCTCGGTCGATTCCTCTGCAACTTGTTCGGGACTCAAAACTCTTGGCGCTTCAGTCCGTCAATTCAATCGGGCTCAGGCTGCTGAAATGATCGGTCCACACCGGCACGCCAGGAAGGTTGGGATCTTCTTCCCGGATGACCCGGCCCTGCTCGTCGACATGCTGACGATTGACGGACGGAAAGCGCTGCAGATACTGCTGGTCATGGGTCATGATGAACCAATGGTTGTTGCGGATCATTTCGTCCAGCCGTGACGGCTGAAACCGATTGCGAAATCCCATGCCCAGCACTTCCGCTTGACGTCGGACAACGGGGTAAAGATTGAGGTAGGCGTTGGTGATGTGGATCGCGATCAACCCATCAGGTTTGAGGTGTTGACGGTAAATTGCAAAAGCCTCCCGGGTCAGCAGGTGAATTGGGACAGAGCCACCACTGAAGGCATCCAGAACAATCAGGTCGTATCGTGTGTCGGGCGGCAATGTTTCCATGCGCAGGCGCGCATCGCCAAGAATGATATTTTTCGAACTGGCCTTGGAATCAGACAGGTAGTCAAACCATTGGCGCGCGATCTGGACCACCTCCGGGTTGATTTCATAGAAGTCGTAGTGATCGGTGGGGCGAGCGTAGGTTGCCAGGATGCCAGCCCCCAGGCCGATGCCGGCTACCTGAAGGCTCGGTTGCCTGGCCTGCGCATACGCAATGGTTTCGCCCAGTCCACTGTCAGGTGGATAGTAGCTGACGGCTTGCCGACGGCGATTCGGGGCCAGGTACTGCACGCCATGCGGCACCAGGCCGCTGAGAAACACGCGATAGTCGTCTTGAGGTTCGTCCTTATAGCGACGCTCGAAGGCTGACACGGTGCCGTAGAAATTACGGGATTGGTGCAGCAACTTGCTGCTGTATTGCGCAGAAGGCTCGCCACGTATGCGCAAGGGATCTTCCCAGAAAAGCACCAGACAGCCCAGCCCCGCTGATATCAGCAACAGCGTTCCTCGTTGCATGGAAGAAGCCCCCCAGGCTGAAGCCGTGACCATGCTCGCCAGGGCAATGGTTGCCAACAGCAACAAGGACCATTCGTGATAGTCAGAAAACAGGTTGGTGGCCACCAGGGTCACAAACAAGCCGCCAAAAGCGCCACCCAGCGACATTAGCAGGTAGAACTCGGTCAGGTAACGGGCCTGGGCGGGACGGATTCGATACAGTTCGCCATGGGCAAGAAAGCAGATGAGAAACATGGTGGCCAGATACATCCAGCGCATTTGAGAGGCCGTCAAATCAAGCTCGAAGCCGAACCATTCAGACAGTTCGCTTTGTCCACTCAGAAGCACAATGGCCATCAGGCAGGCCGGTGCAGCCCAGGACCGGCGATACCAGCGCGAATGATCAAAACAGATGATGAAAGTCAGTAGATACAGGCTGAGCGTCATGATCCACAGACGTGGCTCAGGGGCCACGTTGTGACTGACATGGTCAGTGGTGGCGATAAACGCCAGCGAGCCCAGCGCAGGCAGACCGACCCAAAGCAGGCGGTTCACCTTGGTGGGGGGCAAGCCTTTGGTGACTGTGGTGTCCCCGATGCTGACCTCGGGTGCAAAGTCCGTGATTGTGCGTGTTGACCAAAGCGTGACGCAGACGCCCAGTACGGCAAAGAGCCAAAAAGCATAAGTCCAGAAGCGGCCCAGCTGGGTGAGTTCGAACAATGGTTCGAATGCATAGGGGAAAGTCAGCAAGGCCAGAAAGGAGCCCACGTTGGAGAGGGCGTACAGGCGAAAGACGGAGCGGCTGGCACTGGCGCGGAGATACCAGTGCTGAACCAGGGGACCAGTGGTTGACAACACAAAAAAAGGCAGGCCCACACTCACCGACAGCAGCAGCAGGATGTCGGAGATCGGGTTTTCGGAACCAGAAGGCTTCCAGCTGGACTCCGGAATGATCCGGGCTGCCAAGGCGGCCGCCACCAGCAGCAGGGTGGTGTGCACCAGCCTCTGGGTACGCGGTGAGGCATAGGTCGCCAGCAGGTGGGCGTAAACATAGCCGGCAAACAAGGTGGACTGAAAAAACAGCATGGCTGTGGTCCAGACGGCAGGACTGCCCCCGAACCAGGGAAGAATCATCTTGCTGATCAGGGGTTGAACCTGAAACAGGAGAAAGGCGCTGACAAAAATTGTCAATGCGAACAAAACCACGCCGCTGATGCCCCTACGCCCGTTTGTCATGGCGCTGCTCCCTTGGTGTTGTGAGCCAGTTTACGCCAGAGCATTCAGGGGCTTGGCCGGATCGATCATCCCACAGCGGTGGGTACGGTATCAGGAGAAGGAGAGCACCCAGCAAGCGCTATCGGATGGAGCTCAGTCCCGTGCGAAAATTCAACTCAACTTTGCTGCAAGAACCTATCCATGCCCATCACCAAAAGCTCCCAACAACTTGTGGCTGAGGCCATGGCCCAGGTGCATACGCGCAGTGTGTCTGAAGTGTTGGCAATGTTGGACCAGCCTGCGGTGCAAATCGTTGACATTCGCGATGTGCGTGAGCTCAAGGATGGCACCATCACAGGCAGCACTCACGCCCCGCGCTGCATGCTTGAATTCTGGGTGGATCCCGAGTCGCCGTACCACAAGCCGATGTGGGCGGATGAGAGCAAACATTTCATTCTTTTTTGTGGCGCGGGTTGGCGCAGTGCCTTGGCGGCCAAGACCTTGCAGGACATGGGCATGCGCAATGTCTCGCATATCGAGGGTGGGTATGCAGCGTGGGTCAGGCACGGTGGCCCGACCGAGACGCTGGAGCAGCGCAAGGCAAAGAAGGCCTGATGGCTGAGGACTGCCCATGCGGTCGGCACGATGCCAACGGTCGCTCCTTGCCTTACGCACTCTGTTGCGGTCGCTATGTGGATGACTACCAGCACACCCCGGCACCTGATGCCGAGGCGCTCATGCGCTCGCGCTACAGTGCCTTTGTGCGGGCGCAGGCCGACTATCTGCGCGCCACCTGGCATGCCAGCATGAGGCCGTCGAAGGTCAATGTTGACGACGACGTGAAATGGCTGGGGCTGGAGGTGCGTGACCATCGGCTACTTGACGACAGCCATGCCGAAGTCGAATTTGTCGCCCGCCAGCGCGACCGCACTGGCCGCGCCGTGCGTCTGCACGAGCGCAGCCGCTTCGTGCGTGAGACCGATGGCGGGCTGCAGCGCTGGTACTACGTGGATGGAGAGTGGAAATGAGGTTTGACGCGGTGCTGTTTGACTGTGATGGTGTGCTGGTCGATTCGGAGCCCATCACCAACCGCGTACTGCGCGATATGTTGGCCGAGCAGGGCTGGCACCTGAGTGCCCAGGAATGCTGGCAGATCTTTGTCGGCAAGATGGTGCGCGATGAAAAAGAGCGGATCGAACGCGAAACCGGCAAAGCGCTGACCGAGGAGTGGCTGGCCTGGTTTCGTGAGCGCCGCAACCAGGCGCTGGACGCAGAGCTACGCATCATCGGCAACGCCCACGAGGCGGTGCACACCATTCACCAGCGGGTGCAGGCCCGCATTGCCTGTGCCTCGGGTGCTGACCGCCCCAAACTGGAGTTGCAGTTGCGCAAGGTGGGGCTGTATGACTACTTTGACGGCCAGATCTACAGCGGTCATGAATTGCCGCGATCCAAGCCCCACCCGGATGTCTATCTGGCGGCAGCACTTGGCCTGCGGGTTGACCCGCGCCGTTGTGCTGTGGTGGAAGATTCACTGACTGGCGTGGCGGCCGGCCTGGCAGCGGGTGCGACGGTCTTTGCCTATGTGCCCGAGGGCGATGGATCTGCCTTTCGGGCAGCCGGCGTGGCCCATGTATTCAATGACATGGCCCACCTGCCATCCCTGCTGAGTTGAAATCTGCCACAATTGACTTGACGTTTACGTAAACGTCAACTCACTCAATACGTGACATGTCCATTCTGGAAACCCAGCTCAGTCCACGCTCGGCCGTCTTTCAGGCCAACGCCGATGCCATGCGCACGCTGGTGCAGGAGCTTAGGGACTCGGTTCAGAAAATGGCGCTGGGCGGCGGTGAAACCGCGCGTGCCAGGCATGTGGCGCGCGGCAAGCTGCTGCCGCGTGAGCGCATCCAGCGGCTACTGGACCCGGGGACACCTTTTCTGGAACTCAGCCCGCTGGCCGCTTTCCAGATGTACCGCGATGAAGCGCCCTGTGCCGGCCTGGTGGCGGGCATCGGCAGGGTCAGCGGCGTCGATTGCATGATTGTCTGCAACGATGCCACGGTCAAGGGCGGCACCTACTACCCGATGACTGTCAAGAAACATCTGCGTGCCCAGGAAATTGCCGCGCAAAACAACTTGCCGTGTATCTACCTGGTGGACTCTGGTGGTGCCAACCTGCCCAATCAGGATGAGGTCTTTCCCGATCGCGAGCACTTTGGCCGAATTTTTTTCAATCAGGCCAATATGAGTGCCCAGGGCATTGCCCAAATTGCGGTGGTGATGGGGTCGTGTACCGCAGGCGGTGCCTATGTGCCTGCCATGAGCGACGAGACCATCATTGTCAAAAATCAGGGCACGATATTTTTGGGCGGCCCACCGCTGGTGAAGGCAGCCACCGGCGAGGTGGTGAGCGCGGAAGACCTGGGCGGTGGTGATGCGCATACCCGGCTATCGGGCGTGGCCGACCATCTGGCCAACGACGACCTGCATGCCCTGGCATTGGCGCGACAGGCGGTGGCTGCGCTGAACCGGCAGAAAACCCCACCCCTGACGCTGCGTGCACCGATGCCGCCTCGCTATGACCCCGAGGAGCTTCACGGGGTAGTCCCTGCCGATACCCGCAAATCCTATGACGTGCGTGAGGTGATTGCCCGCATTGTGGATGGCTCTGAGTTTCATGAATTCAAGGCGCGCTTTGGTGCCACCCTGGTTTGTGGCTTTGCTCATATCGAGGGCATGCCGGTCGGCATTGTGGCCAACAACGGCATACTCTTTTCGGAATCGGCGCAGAAGGGTGCCCATTTCATCGAGTTGTGTGGCCAGCGCAAGGTGCCCTTGGTGTTTCTGCAAAACATCACGGGTTTTATGGTCGGCAGAAAATATGAAAACGAGGGCATTGCGCGCCATGGTGCCAAGATGGTCACCGCAGTCGCCACGGTTCAGGTACCCAAGTTCACGGTCATCATCGGGGGCAGTTATGGGGCCGGCAATTACGGCATGTGTGGCCGCGCCTACAGCCCGCGCTTTCTGTGGATGTGGCCCAACGCACGCATCTGCGTCATGGGCGGAGAGCAGGCGGCTGGCGTGCTCGCCACAGTGCGCAAGGATGCGCTGGCAGCGAAGGGCCAGACCCTGACCGCTGAGGACGAGGAGGCAATCAAGCGACCGATCCTGGAGCAGTTTGAGCACCAGTCGCGCGCCTTTTACTCCAGCGCCCGACTCTGGGACGACGGCGTGATTGACCCGGCCGATACCCGACGGGTGCTGGCACTGGGACTGTCAGCCTCGATGAATGCGCCCATTGGCGAGACTCGCTTCGGCGTTTTTCGCATGTGACGCTGAACCCGGATCTGAAACTTATTTTTTAGGACCATTCGAATGGAAAACATCTACCTCACCCCGGAGCATGTGCAGCTGCGCGATCAGGTGCTGCGTTTTATCGAACGCGAAGTCGAGCCAGTGGCGCAGAGTTGGGAAGACGAGGGTATGGTGCCGCGCGATGTGTTGCGTCGCATGGGCGAAGCGGGCCTCTTTGGCTTGATGTATGAGGAGCAGTATGGTGGGGCTGAAGCCGATGCGCTGACCAACCTGGTATTTGCCGAGGCGCTCTCTCAATCCACCTTTGGTGGCTTCATCGTTACCGTGCTGGTGCATACCGACATGGCCAGCCCGCACTTGCATCACGCCGGCAATCTCCAGCAAAAGGCCCGGTATATGCCCGACATCACGGCTGGACGCTGCATCACCGCGGTGGGTATCACCGAGCCTGGCGCCGGCTCGGATGTGGCCGGCATTCGCACCAACGCCCGTTTCGAAGCGGGGCCGGATGGCGGCCACTGGGTGCTCAATGGCACCAAGATGTTCATCACCAACGGGGTGCATGCCGACCTGTACTTTATTGCCGCCAAGACCGGCAGCGCCGCCCGCGACACCACCATGTTCATTGTCAAGAAGGGCACGCCGGGCTTCAGCGTGGGGCGAGCGCTCAAGAAAAGTGGCTGGCTGAGTTCAGACACTGCCGAGCTGGTGCTGGACAATGTGCGCGTTCCTGCTGACCATGTGCTGGGCGAGGTTGGCAAGGGTTTTTATTCGGTGATGAAGAATTTTCAGACCGAACGCATCGCTCTGGGTGCCATGGCCATTGGCCATTGCCAGCAAGCCCTCAAGCACACCCTGGACTATGTGCGCCAGCGCCAGGCCTTTGGTGCTCCGTTGTGGCAGAAGCAGGTCATTCGCCAACGGATCGCCATGCTCGACGCCAAGGTGCGGGCTGCGCGCAGCTTTATGTACCACTGTGCCTGGTCAGTGACGCAGGAGCGGGATATCGTGCAGGAGGTGTCCATGCTCAAGGCACTGACTGGCGAACTGGTCAACGAAGTGGTGCAGACTTGCCAGCAGTTCCATGGTGGCATGGGCTATATCCGGGAAACTGCCGTTGAGCGCCTCTGGCGCGATGCCCGCATCCTGGCCATTGGTGGCGGCGCCACCGAGGTGATGCTGGAAGAAGTGGCCAAGCGTTATTGACGCCCGGCTCCCCACACTGGAAACAAGCCATGCCCGTTCTGGAACTGCGCCGTCCCACTGCCCAGGTCGCCGAGGTCTGGTTGAACCGGCCCGAAGTTCGCAATGCCTTCAACGATGAAGTCATTGCCGAGCTGACCCACACCTTCACAGCCCTGGGTCAGGACCCGGACCTACGGGTGATTGTGCTGGCGGCTCACGGCAGCGCTTTTTGTGCCGGTGCCGATCTGAATTGGATGCGGGCCATGGCCGACTACTCCTGGGAGGAAAACCGTGCCGATGCCCAGAAGCTGGCCGACATGCTGTGGACCCTGTATCAGTGCCCGGTGCCCATGGTGGGTCGAATCCAGGGTGACTGCTATGCCGGTGGCATGGGCTTGGCAGCGGTGTGCGATGTGCTGGTGGCCGTGCAGTCCATGAACTTCTGTCTGTCCGAAGCCCGGCTGGGTTTGTTGCCGGCCACCATCAGCCCGTATGTGATTCGTGCCTTGGGCGAGCAGGCAGCGCGTCGCTACATGGTGACGGCCGAACCGTTTTCTGCCGAGCAGGCCCATGCCTTGGGCTTTGTGCATGAATTGGTGATGCCGCTGGCGCTGGATGCCAAGGTGGGCGAAATCGTCAGCACTCTGGCCGCCAACGGCCCGGCAGCCCTGCGTGCCTGCAAAAAACTGGTGCGCGATATTGCAGGTGCGCCCTTCACCAGCGCGCTGCGCTCTGACACAGCCCAAAGAATTGCCGACATCCGAGGCAGCGCTGAGGGCAAGGAGGGCCTGCAGTCTTTTCTGGAAAAGCGCAAGCCCAAATGGCGCTGAGTGAATACGAGTCGGGCACGCAATTGAAAACAAGCCGGAGCGCCGTCCCGACTGCCAGCCAGCGTCTGTGCGTTCGATGGCTGAATAGATTTTATTTTCTGAGGGGCGCGGCATGTTCAGCAAACTCCTGATCGCCAATCGGGGCGAGATTGCCTGTCGGGTGGCGGTAACTGCCAGGCGGCTGGGCATCAGGACGGTGGCCATCTATTCGGATGTCGATGCCCACGCCAAGCATGTCAGCCTGTGTGATGAAGCGGTTGCGATTGGCGGCAGCACCCCGGCTGAAAGTTACCTCAACTGGGAGCGGATTGTCCTGGCAGCCAAATCCAGTGGTGCGCAGGCCATACACCCCGGCTATGGCTTTCTCAGCGAAAACGAGGCCTTTGCCAGTGCTTGCCAGAAGGCGGGTCTGGTGTTTGTCGGCCCGCCCCCTGCAGCCATTCGTGCCATGGGGCTGAAGGCTGAGTCCAAGCGACTGATGGAGCAGGCGGATGTGCCGCTGGTGCCGGGTTACCACGGCGCCGACCAGGACGCCCGAATGCTGCTGCATGAGGCCGACCGGATTGGCTACCCGGTGCTCATCAAGGCCAGTGCCGGGGGGGGTGGCAAAGGCATGCGGGTGGTGAGCCGGCGTGAGGAATTCGAGGCGGCCCTGGCTTCTTGCCAGCGCGAAGGTCTCCAGGGCTTTGGTGATGCAGCCGTCCTGATCGAAAAATATGTGCAGCGGCCCCGTCATATCGAGATCCAGGTATTTGCCGATCAGCATGGAAATTTTGTCTACCTGTTCGAGCGGGATTGCTCGGTGCAACGACGTCATCAGAAGGTGCTGGAGGAAGCGCCCGCTCCCGGGCTGAGTGAAGCCATGCGCCAGCAGATGGGGTTGGCGGCCGTGGCCGCAGCCCGCGCGGTGGGCTATGTCGGTGCGGGTACGGTTGAATTCATCGTTGAGCAAAAGGGGGAGGTCTCGGGTTTGCCGATCGCAAGATCAGAGGGTGCCCAGGGGCAGGCTGCGCCGGATAGGACCCATATGTCCTTTTTCTTCATGGAGATGAACACCCGACTGCAGGTGGAGCATCCGGTGACTGAGGCCATCACTGGACTGGATCTGGTGGAGTGGCAGCTGCGGGTGGCGGCCGGCGAGCCGTTGCCCTTGCAGCAGGAGCAACTCAGAATGAGCGGCCACGCTATTGAGGCTCGGATCTGCGCAGAAAACCCGGACAAGCAGTTTCTTCCCGCCACCGGGCATCTGCATACCTATGTCATGCCACCCTGTCAGGAGTTCAGCCTGGGGGCTGTGCGGGTGGACTCCGGGGTGCGTCAGGGCGATGTGATCAGCCCGTTTTATGACTCGATGGTGGCCAAGCTGATCGTGCATGGCGATACCCGGGATCAGGCCCTGGCACGGCTTGATGCCGCCCTGGCGGCCACCCGCATCGTGGGCCTGTCCACCAATGTGCAGTTTCTGCGCCATATCCTGCAAAGCCCATCGTTTGCCCAGGCCAACCTAGACACAGCCCTGATTCCCCGCGAAGAGGCTGTGCTGTTTCATCAGGAGCGGGTTGGCTTTGAATGGGCGGTTGCCGCGGTGGTGGCCGATATCCTGCGAACAGAACAGGATGGCAAAAAAGAGGCCTGGGTTGACCCCTGGGCCAGGCGCGACAGCTGGTGCGCATTTGGCGTGGGGCAGCGCCACTTCGAATTCGAGTTTCAAGGACAGGCTCTATCCGTGCTGCTGCAATTTCAGCGGGATGGTACCTTGCAACTGCAAACCAACGCGGGTACGAAGGCTTTTTCTTATCGGACAGAAGGCGATCACCTGGCCCTGGCCCTGGATGATATGCGGCTGACAGCCGAGGTGATCTGGCATGCGCAGGTGGCCCATGTCTTTACGCCCATGGGCGCGACCCAGCTGCTGCTTCGTGATGTCCTGGCGCATGAAGTTCAGGCGCAGGCAAACGGTGCGGGCCTGACGGCGCCCATGCCCGGCAAACTGGCCTCATTCTCGGTACAGCCTGGTCAAGCGGTGAGCAAGGGGCAGGTGTTGGCCGTGATGGAAGCCATGAAGATGGAGCACACGATTGTGGCGCCAGAGGATGGCTGGGTGACCGAGTTGCTTTATCAGCCTGGTGACCAGGTGGCTGAGGGGGCAGAACTGCTTAAACTTGCCAACAAGCCCGCAGATTCCGGCTGAGGCACCTGCCGGGTCTTGATGCCAGCTTGGCTCGCCCATCAGGCAAAGCCTTCTGAGGGCAACGATTGAAAAGGTTATCGACATGGGACTGCCGAAATTTGTTCAACTGATTGATGTTGGACCGCGTGACGGGTTGCAGAACGAAAAACAGCCCGTCCCTGCAGAGGTGAAGATCGGGCTGGTGCATCGCTTGCAGCAGGCGGGTCTGACCGAGATCGAAGTCACCAGTTTTGTCAGCCCCAAATGGGTACCGCAAATGGCTGACGCCCCTGCGGTGATGGCTGGCATCGAGCGCCAGTCGGGCGTGCGCTACTCGGTGCTGGTGCCCAACATGAAGGGCTGGGAGGGTGCCGTTGGCTGCAAGCCTGATGAAATCGTGGTCTTTGGTGCGGCCAGTGAGTTGTTCAGCCAGAAAAATATCAATTGTTCGATTACCGAAAGCATCGAGCGTTTTGCGCCGGTGGTGCAGGCGGCCCTGGAGGCTGGGGTCAGGGTGCGGGGTGCAATCTCCTGTGCCATGGCCTGTCCTTATGAGGGAGATGTTGCGCCCGAGCGGGTCCAGCTGGTGGCGCGTCTGATGCGGCAGATTGGGGTACAGCGGGTTGACGTGGCAGATACTATTGGCGCTGCCACACCCCGGCAGACGCAGGCCGCGCTGGAAGCGGCGCTTAAGCATTACGCCGTGGATGATATTTCCGGCCATTTTCACGACACCTATGGACAGGCTCTGGCCAACACCTACGCCGCACTGGAGATGGGAATCTGGAATTACCAGTCTTCTGTGGCGGGTCTGGGGGGCTGTCCCTATGCCCGGGGAGCCACTGGCAATGTCGCCACCGAAGACCTGGTCTACATGTTGCACGGGATGGGCATTGAGACCGGCATCAACCTGGAGCGATTGGTCGATGCCGGCCAGTACATCAGTCAGACGCTGGGTCGGGAACCCAACTCGCGCGCTGCCAGAGCGCTGCTCAACCGGCGGGGTGTGGTGCATGCCTGACGCGCTGGACTGGTCCGAGCGCGCTGCAAAGGCACAGAGCGTGCCCTGCAATGTGCCCTCTCCCTGTCTGTCGGTATGCACCATGCAGTCAGTCAACGGCCTGTGCGCCGGTTGTTGGCGCACCCTGGACGAGATCGCGGCCTGGGCCAGCCTGCAAGACGATCAAAAGCGAATCATCTGGAACCACATTGCCCGCCGATCAGCCCTGCAAGGAGAGATGCCATGAGACACATTACCTTTTATCTGGACTTCATCTCACCGTTCTCCTATCTGGCCTTCGAGAAACTGCCAGAGACCCTGAAGGGCTTGAGTTATGAGGTGCGCTATCGGCCGGTTCTGCTGGGCGCCTTGCTGCGCCACCACGGCCTGATGGGGCCCGCCGAAGTTGCTGCGAAAAGGGAGTGGACATACCGTCATGTGCTGTGGCTCGGACACCAGCACCAGCTGCCCATGCAGATGCCCGCGGTGCACCCGTTCAATCCCCTGCCCCTATTGCGCCTGGCCATTGCCTGCGCCAGCGCAGAGGACCCGAACCGCTATGTCTGCGAGACCTTGTTGCGTTATGTTTGGCGCGATGGGGCCGCGGTGGAAGACGAAGCCAGGATGCATGAACTCAGGGAGAAGCTGTCGCCGGCCATGAGCCCGGACGATGCCGCCGTCAAGACGCGGTTGCGGGAAAACACGGATCAGGCCCTGGGGGCGGGGGTGTTTGGGGTACCCGCTTTCGAGGTGGATGGCCGATTGTTCTGGGGCTTTGACTCACTCCCGATGCTGCGCTCCTACCTGGATGGCGAGACCTGGTTTGATGGCCCAGGCTGGAGTGAGGCCAGTGAGCGGCCCTCCGCACTGAAATAATTTCAGGTCAGCCAGCCCTGAAGCCGGGGAATTCCCCGCTCACCCCCCAGGCTTAACCCGGGTGTCTAGAATCTTCTGCCTTAGCACAAAGACTAGCGACATGACCCAGGGAATCATCCGCATACGCGGCGCACGACAACACAACCTCAAAAATCTGGATCTCGACCTGCGTACTGGCGAGTTGACCGTGGTGACTGGGCCGAGTGGGTCTGGCAAGTCCAGCCTGGTCTTTGACACGCTCTATGCCGAAGGCCAGCGGCGCTATGTCGAGACTTTCAGCGCTTATGCGCGCCAGTTCCTGGACCGCATGGACAAACCGGCTGTGGACAAGGTGGAGGGCGTTCCGCCCGCCATCGCCATCGACCAGACCAATCCGGTGCGCTCATCCCGCTCCACGG
The DNA here is from genome assembly GCA_017856435.1 of Burkholderiaceae bacterium. Lineage (GTDB taxonomy): Bacteria > Pseudomonadota > Gammaproteobacteria > Burkholderiales > Burkholderiaceae_C > Hylemonella. The sequence continues at coordinate 65,698 of JAFMFB010000007.1, read as the reverse complement.
TCGGCACCATGACCGAACTCAATGACCATCTGAAGTTGCTGTTTGCCCGGGCTGGCCAGTTATTTGATCAACAGACCGCGCTACCAGTGCGGCATGACTCGGCCGACACCATCTATGCCGAACTGCGCCGGCGCGTCATGGAAAGCGCAACTGCCGGGCCGTCCCAAGGTGAAGACGCCCCTTTGGGGGGTCGCCAAGCCCACGAAGTGGCAGGCTTGGGGGTCACATCCGATCCGCGGCTGGTGATGACCTTCCCGGTGGAACTGCCTGCCAACACCAGCCGTGAAGAGATTGAGCAGTGGTTGTCGGCCAGCGGGTTTACTAAGGTACAGGCCGAGCGTGTGGTGGCCACACCCAACGGAACACGCAAGATGCTGGACGTGGTGGCAGACCGTTTCCGCCTGTCCAACACCGAGCGGGCCCGGGTGATTGAAGCCATCGAGCTGGCACTCAAACGCGGCAGCGGCCGCTTGAATGTGTATGTTCTGCCCTCTGCCGAGCAGAAAGTGACGCAAGGTTCAGGCTCCGAAGCGATCAGTTCAGGCCAGGAGGCTCAGGCCGAGATTTGGCGTTTTTCAACCGGCCTGCATTGCCCTGAGAGCGAACAGCGCTATGCCGATCCGATTCCCTCCATGTTTTCCTTCAATTCGGCCGTGGGTGCCTGCGAGGTCTGTCGGGGGTTCGGTCGGGTGATCGGGGTTGACTGGGGCTTGGTGATCCCGAATGACAAACTCACCCTGCGAGCCGGGGCCATCAAGCCCATTCAGACCCCGGCCTGGGCCGAATGCCAGGATGATCTGATGCGTCATGCCCAAACTGCCGGCATACCGCGTGACACACCGTGGAACAAGTTGTCTGACGAGCAGCGGCACTGGGTCATCGAGGGCTCGCCCAACTGGAAAGGCAAGTGGAACCAGCAGTGGTACGGCATCAGGCGCTTCTTCGAGTATCTGGAGAGCAAGGCCTACAAGATGCACATTCGTGTCCTGTTGTCCAAGTACCGTAGTTACACCCCGTGCACCCATTGCCTGGGAGCCCGCCTGAAAACCGAGGGGCTGTTGTGGCGTATTGGCAGTCAATCCGATGCCGATGCTGTGCTGGAGCCGGCCCGACGCTTCATGCCGGCTGGCACCGGCTGGACGCGAGCTCAACTTGAGGCGCTGCCGGGCCTGTGTCTGCATGACTTGATGCTCTTGCCCCTGCAGCGCTTGCGGGACTTTTTTGACAGGATTTCTGCCCAGCCGGCAGCCAATGCGTCGCCAGCGAACAGCTCTGTCAGTGGATCCAGTCCGGACCCTGGCCGGATGGGCGCCGGCCCCTCGGGTGAGGACCAGGCCTTGAAATTGTTGTACGAGGAAATTGGCAATCGGCTGAAATACCTCTGCAATGTCGGCATCGGCTATCTGACCCTGGATCGGCAAAGCCGAACACTCTCCGGCGGCGAGGTGCAGCGCATCAATCTGACCACGGCCCTGGGCACATCGCTGGTCAACACCTTGTTTGTGCTGGATGAACCCAGCATCGGGCTGCACCCGCGCGACATGCACCGCATCATCCAGGCCATGCAGCGCCTGCGCGATGCTGGCAATACCCTGGTGGTGGTTGAGCATGACCCGGCGGTGATGCTGGCCGCTGACCGGATGATTGATATGGGCCCCGGACCTGGAGAGCGCGGCGGACAGATCGTTTTTGATGGCAGCACCGAGGCCCTGCGCCAGGCCGACACCTTGACGGGTGCCTACCTGGGATCGCGCAAACAGGTCGGCATGGGATTCAAGCGCATGGTCGCGGCCAACACCCCGCGCTTGTTGCTGGAAGGTGCGCGGGAGCACAATCTGAAGTCTGTTGACATCGAAGTGCCGCTGGGCCGGCTGGTTTGTGTGACCGGCGTTTCCGGTTCTGGCAAATCCACGTTGATTCAGGATGTTCTCACGCCGGCCTTGATGCGGCACTTTGGCCAGGGAACCGAAACACCGGGTGCTCATGACCGCCTGCTTGGCGCGGAACAACTTGCCGGGGTGGTGTTTGTCGATCAGTCCCCCATTGGCAAGACAGCGCGCTCCAATCCGGTGAGCTATGTCGGTGCCTGGGACGCCATTCGGGAGATCTTTGCCAATGCGCCCCTGTCGCGGCAACGCGGCTACACCGCTGCCAAGTTCAGTGCCAACAGCGGGGACGGCCGCTGCCCGACCTGTGGCGGCTCGGGGTTTGAGCATGTTGAGATGCAGTTTCTCAGCGACGTCTATTTGCGTTGCCCGGATTGCGATGGCAAGCGATTCCGCACAGAAATCCTGGAGGTCAGGGTAGAGCGCGGCGGACGCTTGCTGAACGTGGCGCAGACACTGGAACTCACAGTCAGCGAGGCGGCGTCCCTGTTTGCCAATGACCGTGATGTGATTCGAGCCCTGCAGCCAATTGTGGACGTCGGGCTGGAGTATGTGCGTCTGGGTCAACCCGTACCCACGCTTTCAGGGGGCGAAGCACAGCGGCTCAAGCTCGCTGGTTTTCTGGCCGAAGCGGCCAAGACCATGAGCGCAAGCAAGCAGCTGCTGGCCAAGAAAGGCATGCTGTTTCTGTTTGATGAGCCAACCACCGGCCTGCACTTTGACGACATTGCCAAGCTGATGAGAGCCCTGCGCAAGTTGCTGGATGCCGGGCATTCCCTGCTGGTGATCGAGCACAACCTGGACGTGATGCGGGCCAGTGACTGGTTGATTGATCTGGGACCCGAAGGCGGGGACGAAGGCGGTCAGGTGGTTGCCGTGGGCACGCCCGAGGAGGTTCGTCTTCATCCCACATCCCACACCGGGCGGGCGCTGCGTGACTATGCAATGGCCATGGGTGACGGCCACAGTCTTCTGGTGGCCGAAAGACTGCCGTCGTCCATGGCGAGTTGGGAGGCAGAGCCACCCGCTGAGGCTGTGGCTGCCAACATCAACACATCAACCCGACCTGTGCCGGCCTGGCAAGACGCGATTCAGATCGTCAATGCCAAGGAGCACAACCTCAAGTCATTGAGTGTGGACATACCCCGCGGCAAGTTCAATGTCATCACCGGGGTCAGCGGCTCGGGCAAGTCCACCCTGGCCTTTGACATCCTCTTCAACGAAGGTCAGCGACGCTACCTGGAAAGTCTGAACGCCTATGCGCGCAGCATCGTGCAACCGGCAGGCCGTCCCGAAGTGGATGCGGTTTATGGCATCCCTCCTACTGTGGCGATTGAGCAGCGCCTTTCGCGCGGCGGACGCAAGAGCACGGTGGGCACCACCACTGAGGTCTGGCACTTTCTGCGGCTGCTGTTTGTCAAGCTTGGTATCCAGCATTGCATCCATGACGGCGCAGCGGTGGCGCCCCAGACGCCGGAGAGCATCGTGGCGCAGTTGATGCGCCAGTTTCGCGCCCAGCAGATTGGCCTGCTGGCCCCTCTGGTCATGAACCGCAAAGGGGTTTATACCGAGCTGGCCGAGTGGGCACGGCCACGGGGCTACACCCATTTGCGGGTCGATGGTAATTTTCTGCCAACCCAACCCTTTCCCCGCCTTGACCGCTTCAAGGAACACACTATCGAGTTGCCGATCGCCAGTCTTACCGTGCAAGCCGAGCAAGAGGCCTTGATCCGACAGCAGGTGAGCCAGGCGCTGGAACATGGCAAAGGGGTGCTGCATGTGCTCAGCGACCTGGACGGACTGGCGCAAGCGATGCAGAGCGGCCAACCGACAGCATCGATTGGCGTGTTGCAGGTGTATTCGGTCAAGCGTGCCTGTCCCGTCTGCGCCACCTCCTATGCCGAGTTGGATCCGCGTCTGTTTTCCTACAACAGCAAACATGGCTGGTGCCCGGACTGTGTCGGAACTGGCGTACAACTCAACCGGGAACAGCGCAAGCTGATGGATGATTCTGTGCGTGATGAGAAGGACCGCGGCCGCGAGCAGACTTTTGCCGAGCCTGAACTTGACGAGGTGGCCGACCAGGCCTGTGTGGCTTGTGCAGGCACCCGGCTCAATCCAACCGCCAGGGCGGTGAAGTTTGCTGGTGTTGGCATTCATGAACTAGCCCGACTGAGTGTGCGGGATATCCGCGCCTGGGTGGAGCAGCTTCAGCTCTTTGGGCGCGAGGCGGAGGTTGCGCGCGATCTGGTGCCAGAAATCAGAAGCCGGCTCGAGTTTCTGGAACAGGTAGGGCTGGGGTATCTGACTCTGGACCGTGGTGCACCGACCCTCTCCGGCGGCGAGGCGCAGCGGATCCGTCTGGCGGCCCAGCTGGGTAGCAATTTGCAGGGCGTGTGCTATGTGCTGGATGAGCCCACTATTGGATTGCATGCGCGTGACAATCAGATACTGCTCAATGCGCTGCATCAGTTGAGCAGCAAGGGCAATACGCTGGTGGTCGTCGAGCATGATGAAGAAACAATCCGGCGTGCTGACCACTTGATCGATATCGGTCCCAGCGCGGGCAAACGGGGTGGCCGATTGGTGGCGGAGGGTTCAGTGGAGGCGCTCACCTGCTCAAGTGAGTCGCAAACCGGGCGCTATCTGCTGCATGCGATCAAACATCCCTTGCAGTCACGCCGGCTGATTGCTGAAGGAGGTACTCGGGCCGAAGCAGATTTGACCGATCATGGCCAAAGCATTCAGTGGCTCACAGTCCGCGGGGCCAAGCTCCACAACCTGCAGGATGTGACGCTGCGGCTTCCCCTGAGGCGACTGGTGGCTGTCACGGGCGTCAGCGGCTCAGGAAAATCCACCCTGGCGCGTGATGTGCTGCTGGCCAATGTGGCAGCGGCCGTCAGCCAGCGCGCCAGCAAAGCCGGGCGGGAGGCCTTGGCTGCCAAGGGCATGACCTGGAGTGGTTGTGAACAGGTCACGGGATTTGAGGCAATCGATCGCGTGCTTGAAGTGGACCAGACCCCGATTGGCAAGACACCACGCAGTTGTCCTGCCACTTATATCGGCTTTTGGGACACGATCCGCAAGCTGTTTGCCGAGACGTTGGAAGCCAAGGCGCGCGGTTATGCTGCCGGTCGCTTCAGCTTCAATACCGGCGAGGGCCGTTGCCCGGGTTGTGAAGGGCAGGGGGTGCGCACGATCGAGATGAGCTTTCTGCCAGATGTCAAGGTGTTGTGTGAGTCCTGCCGGGGCGCGCGCTTCAACCCGGAAACCCTGGCGGTGACCTGGCGTGGCAAGAGCATTGGTGAGGTCTTGCAAATGGAAGTGGACGACGCGGTCGAGTTCTTTGCCACCATGCCCTCCATCGCCCACCCGCTGCAATTGCTGAAGGATGTGGGCCTGGGCTACCTGACCCTGGGCCAGCCCTCTCCCACGCTCTCAGGCGGCGAAGCGCAACGTATCAAACTGGTCACCGAACTGAGCAAGGTGCGCGATGAGGTCGGGCGGCGGGGTCAAAAGGCACCCCATACCCTCTATGTCTTGGACGAGCCAACGGTGGGGCTGCACATGGCCGATGTCGACAAGCTGATTCGGGTGTTGCACCGTCTGGTGGATGGAGGTCACAGCGTGGTGGTGATCGAACACGACCTGGATGTGATCGCCGAGGCAGACTGGGTTATCGATCTTGGTCCTGAGGGGGGTGCGGATGGCGGGCGTATCGTGGCAGCGGCAACGCCTGAGGGGCTGGTTCGCTTGGGCACTCACACCGGCCAGGCCCTGGGGCCAGTGCTGGCGCGCCAGTAAGCGGCATGACTGTCCGCCATGTTTTTGTCTATGGCACCTTGCGCCAGGGCCAATCGAATGACATCAACCGCTTGCACCCAAGACCGGTCTTTGTCGGCATGGGGCAAGTCATGGGCGTGCTGCACAACCTTGGCGCCTATCCGGGATTGCTGCTTGGCCAGGGGGGCTGGGTGAGCGGGGAGGTCTATGCCATGGATCCTGCCCTGGAAGCGGTACTTGACGGTATCGAGGACATCAGGCCAGGCAGCGAGAGCGAGTATTTCAAGCGCCAGGTGATGATCGAGGTCAATGCTGGCGCCTTGAGTTGTCTGGTGTATGAGATCAATCCGAGGTATGGTCAGCAGCACCCTCTGATACCCAGTGGTGACTGGGTTAAAGCGCAAAGAGGTCCAAGCGGAGCACATGATGAATCGTCGGATATTTCAGCGAAATACGGCCCTAGTTCTTGCGATGGGGGCCCTGACCGAACTGGCCCTGGCAAGCAGCGCCGATGAAAAACGCGCCGAAATCAACAAAATGCGTCGAGAAACACTGACGCGCTTGTACAAGGTTCACCCGGAGGCACAAGCTGCCATCCAGAAAGCTGCTGGCTACGCGGTGTTCAGCAATGTGGGCATCAATCTCATTTTGTTGTCAGCCGCTGGCGGCTCCGGTGTGGCGCACAACAACAAGACCGGGAAGGACGTCTATATGAAGATGGTGTCCGGTGGCTTTGGCTTTGGTCTGGGCGTCAAGGATTTTCGAGGCGTGTTTGTGTTTGCCAGCCCCGACAAGCTGGATTTCTTCATTAATCAGGGTTGGGAGGCCAGTGCGCAGGTCGATGCCGCGGCAAAGTCAGGCAACAAGGGTGACGCCCTGGCTGGCGCCATTACGGTGGCACCTGGCGTCACGCTATACCAACTGACGGAAAGTGGCCTGGCTCTGCAAGCCACCATTCAGGGAACCAAATATTTCAAGGACAGCGACCTGAACGCGCCTTGATCTGTTCGGTTTTTTCAGTCGTTCAGAACTTTTTGCAGTTCGCCGCTTTCGTACATTTCCATCATGATGTCTGAGCCACCAATGAACTCGCCCTTGACATACAACTGCGGAATGGTCGGCCAGTTGCTGTATTCCTTGATGCCTTGCCGAATCGCGTCATCTTCCAGCACATTGACGGTTTTGAGCTGTTTGGGGTCAACGCCACAGGCCTTGAGAATCTGAATTGCGCGGCCAGAAAAACCACACATCGGAAAACTAGCGTTGCCCTTCATGAACAGAAGGACTTCGCTGGATTTGACCAGATCATCGATGCGTTGCTGGGTATCATTCATTTTTTAAGTCCTAGGTAATTAATTGCCGCATTATTTCACTTCTGGCCCGTGCGCGTTGGCCGCCCCCCATCATGAAAATTGAAAAAAACACGGTTGTCACCTTGCGTTACAAGGTTATGGAGGCCTCTGGCAAACTGCTTGAAGATGGCAAAGAACCCTCGGCCTACCTGCATGGGGGCTATGGCAACACCTTTGCCAAGGTGGAAGAGGCGCTGGAGGGCCAGGCAGCTGGGTATCGGGTGACGCTCTCGCTGGCGCCGGCGGATGCCTTCGGCGAGCGGGATGAAAGCCTGGTCCAGACTATTCCAAAAACCGAGTTTCCCCCCGGTGTCAAGGTGGGAGGACAGCTTGAGGGACGGGGCCCGGACGGACAAACCCATCTTTTCACGGTGGTGAAGATCAAGGGGCCAGTGGTGCATCTGGACGGCAACCATCCAATGGCGGGCAAGGCGCTGCGTCTGGATGTCGCGGTGACGCAAGTGCGCGCCGCAACCGAAGAAGAGATTGCTCACGGCCATGCGCATGGCGCCCATGGCCATCATCATTGATCACTACTTCTACGCTTTAGGAGGTAGTAAGGCGTGATGAAAAAAATAATCTTTGGTGGCCTGGCTGCTTTGCTTGTTTTGGTGGGAGCAGTTCTGTGGTGGCTCAGCGGCAACCTGGATGCGCTGATCAAGTCATCCATCGTCAAATATGGCTCGGAAATGACCGAGGCCAAGGTCTCGGTGGGATCCGTCGAATTGAAGGTCAAGGACGGTCAGGCGGTGATCCGTAATTTGCATCTTGGAAACCCGGCCGGCTTCAAGACCCCGTATGCGCTTGAGGTGGGTGAGATCGACTTGCTTATCGACATGGCCAGCCTCACGCAGGATGTGCTGGTGATCCGCAAGATTCTGATCAAGTCGCCCGATGTAATCTACGAAAAGGGTGAGGCAATGACCAACTTTGATGCCTTGCAGAAAAACATCGCTGCCCATCTTGCTGCTGCCGACAGCGGCCAGAAAGCCAAGACTAAGTCAGGTGATCAGTCCGGGAAAAAACTGATCATTGAGGAGTTATCGTTGCTCAATGTCAAAGCAGAGGCCAGCGCCCCAATTCTGCAGGGCAAGACCCTATCGGTCGATCTGCCGGACATCACGATGCGCAACTTGGGCAAAAACAAGGGCGGATTGCTACCAGGCGAGTTAGGGCAGGAGATCGTGCAGGCGCTCAAGAGCAAGTTGAGCCATGCCATCAGCTTTGACAACCTGACCCAATCGGTGGGTGGCGCCTTGGAGAAGGCTGGCGAAAAGATCAAGGGCCTGTTTTCTCGCTGACCCGCGCTGCCGTTGGTTCAACCGGCCCAGCAGCCGGCGCTACACCGCTCAATCCCGGCCAGATCCCGGCGCGATTGAACCTGGCTGAAACCCGTCTGCTGCAACAGGTGACGCACAGTGGCCGCCTGATCCCAGCCATGTTCCAGAATCAGCCAGCCCGAAGTTGCCAAGCGAGACGGGGCCTGTTCAAGCAGGGTGCGGATAGCGTCCAGCCCATCGGCCCCGCTGCTCAGAGCCAGACTGGGTTCATAGCCAAGCTGGCTCAGGTGGGGGTCGTTTTCCGCAATATAGGGCGGGTTGGAGACGATGAGATTGAATTGATCGTCAAGCCCTTCCAGCCAGTTGCCATGTAGGAATTGAAGGTCCAGCCTGAGTCGCTTTGCATTCTCGCGGGCAACAGCGAGGGCCGCAAGGCTGGTGTCCAGGGCTTTGACCTGTGCCGGCGCAAAAGAAAATTTGATCGCCAGCGCGATGGCGCCACTGCCAGTACCCAGGTCAATGACTTTTGGCTGAGGTGGTAGTTGCGGCAGTAGTTCAAGCGCCCAATCCACCAGGGTTTCGGTATCCGCTCTTGGGTCAAGCACGCGTTCATCCACCTGAAGGCTCAGGCCATAGAACTCGCGCTCACCGGTCAGGTAGGACAGGGGAACGCCGCTGGCCCGACGCTGGGCCAAAGTGATGAACTGTGAGGACAAGACAGGAGCCAGAACCTCTGTGTCATGGGCCAGCAGCCAGGCCCGGTCACTGGCCGGTCGTCCCAGCGTATGCAGAAGCAGGCATTGCGCATCCAGCCGGTCCAGCCCGAATGTGGAGATGATCGATTGAAGCGCCTGGCGGATTTCCATCGGTCTAGGCGGCGCTGATTTCAAGCTCGGCCAATTGCTCGGCCTCGCGGGCGTGGCGCAGGGCCTGGACCACTTCATCCAGATCGCCTTCCATGATGAAGGACAACTTGTACAAGGTGAGGTTGATGCGGTGATCGGTCAGCCGACCCTGGGGAAAGTTGTAGGTTCGGATGCGGTCGCTGCGGTCACCACTGCCGATCAGGCCCTTGCGCAGCGCCGCATCCTTGGCAGCGCGTTCGCTGCGCTCTTTTTCCTGCAGCCGGGCAGCCAGCACCTGCAGGGCCTTGGCCTTGTTGCGGTGCTGGCTTCGGTCATCCTGGCATTCGGCGACGATGCCTGTGGGAATGTGGGTCACCCGCACCGCCGAATCGGTCTTGTTGATGTGCTGGCCGCCGGCGCCACTGGCGCGAAAGGTATCGATGCGCAGATCGGCCGGGTTGATTTGCACCGCCTGGGCCTCATCCGGCTCGGCCAGAACGGCCACGGTGCAGGCGCTGGTGTGAATGCGTCCCTGCGTCTCGGTGGTGGGAACTCGTTGTACGCGGTGGCCCCCCGATTCAAAACGCAGGTCGCCATAGACGTGGTCGCCTTCGATCCGCAAAACCACCTCCTTGTAACCACCAAGCTCGCTGGGCGACTCGCTCATCAGTTCGGTTTTCCAACCCCGTTTGTCGGCATAACGGGTATACATACGCAGCAGGTCACCGGCAAACAAGGCCGATTCATCGCCGCCAGTGCCGGCGCGAATTTCCAGAAAGGCGTTGCGTGCGTCCTCCGGATCCTTGGGCAGCAGCATGCGTTGCAACTCGTCCTCCAACTGCGTCAGTTCAGCCCCGGCACTGTCGATCTCCTCCTGCGCCATGCTGGCCATGTCCGGGTCGCCCAGCATGTCACGGGCGCCTGCCAGATCAGCCTCGCGCTGCTTGAATCGCTCGAAGCGCCCGGCTACGGCGCTGACCTCGTTGTGCTCCCGGGAGAGGGCGAGAAACTGCGTCATGTTGGCCATGATGTCTTCTCGCGAGAGCAGGAAATTGAGCTCTTCCAGCCGCTGGACATAGCGTTCGAGTTGTTGTCGTAGAAATGGCTTCATCAATTGGGCAGGAGCAGTGATCTCCTGAAACAGGGTGTCGTCAAGCGGGGGTACTGGCCTTCAGGCCAGCTAATGCCAGGCGCAACGGTTGCAGTCAGGTGCGTCAGTAGCCGCGCCATGGGCGCTGCACGCAATGGGCGTCGGTGGCCGAGCCATTACCTTTCCTTGCGCAGGAAAAATTGCTGGATGGCGTGGCTGGCGCGCTCACGCGATTGCGCATCGCCGGCATGGAGTTCGGCCAGGGCGCCGTGCAGCAATTTTTGGGTGAGTCCGCGCGATAAGGCCTCCAGGACCGAATCCATCGAATCACCCCGAGCCAGCGCTTTGCGCGCGCGTGCCATCTCGGTGGCACGCCATTCATCCGTCTGGCTGTTGAGTTGCTGGATCAGGGGCACGATGCCAGTACGCGGATCACGCTGGTCCATCCAGTGCATGAAGTTCTGCACGCCGGCATCGATGATGACTTCGGCCTGGGCCACGGCGGCCTGTCGGCTCGCCTGCCCGGTTTGCACCACCTTGGCCAGGTCATCGACCGTGTAGAGGTAGACATCCGGCAGGTCTTTCACCTGGGGCTCAATATCGCGCGGCACGGCCAGGTCCACCATGAACATCGGGCGGTGCTTGCGCGTCTTCAGGGCCCGCTCGACGGCGCCCAGGCCGATCAGCGGCAGGGTGCTGGCAGTGCAACTGATCACCACATCGAATTCATGCAGACGGTCGGGCAAATCGGCCAGCCGCATCGCTTCAGCACCAAAACGGGCAGCCAGCTTTTCGCCCCGATCCAGGCTGCGGTTGGCGATGGCCATGGCCTTGGGGTTTTTTGCAGCGAAGTGGGTGCCGGCCATTTCAATCATCTCGCCAGCGCCGACAAACAGGATGCGAACCTCATGCAGGTCTTCAAATAATTTGCCCGCAAGTCGAACGGCCGCGGCTGCCATGCTGATCGAGTGGCTACCGATTTCTGTGGTGCTGCGAACTTCCTTAGCCACGGCAAAACTGCGCTGAAACAGTTGGTTGAGGGTGCTGCCCAGGGCGCCTGCCTGCTCGGCCACCCGCACAGCGTCTTTCATCTGGCCCAGTATCTGGGGCTCCCCCAGGACCATGGAGTCAAGCCCGCTAGCCACCCGAAAGGCATGGCGGGCTGCCTGGCCAGATTCAAGCGCATAGGTGTGGCTACGTAGCTCATCGGCCGTTACGCCACCACAATGGGCCAACCAATTCAGGGTGGGCGCAATTTCAAGGGTTTGCCCGGCACAATAAATCTCGGTGCGGTTGCAGGTGGACAGGATGGCTGCCTCTGGGGGTTGGTTCAGGGCCTGGCGCAAGGCCTGCAGGGACGGTCCGATCTGGTCGAGGGCGAACGCAAACCGACCGCGCAAGTCAAGCGGCGCGGTGGTGTGGTTGATGCCTAAGGCCCAGACTGCCATATGGTGTTATTGGTTCAAAAAGAAGCTGATTATAAAATTTTGAATTGAATCAGGCACTTGCCGCTGATCCCCACGAGACCGACATGGATTTTCTGGATATTTCGATTCATTTTCTAAATTTTGTTGCGCCTGCTTTGGTCCTTGCATTGCTGATGCCGTTGACCGGACGGCTGATGCGGCGCCATCAAAGAGGATCGCCCAGTTGGTGGGTTCAGGTGGCCATCAATGCGCTAGTTGGTGTCATCACCCTGGCCCTGGGTTTTTGGCTGATGGGCCGGGACGGCAAGATGACCGCTTACGGCGCCCTTGTCCTGGCGATGGCTTCATCACAGTGGCTGCTGCTTCGGGCCTGGCGCTGAACCCTTGTCGCCTAAGCCCGCAAGGCCAGGAGCCTCAACCCGACCGGGCTGAAGCGACAGGGTGCTGGGGTAATATCGCTCCACTACTCTGGGCCAACTGATGGCCGTCTTGCTGGAATTCATGGATAACACGACGCTGCCGGATCAAAGGGCCGACGCTGCCGGGCAGGAAATGCCCGGCCAGAAGCCTGAGCGCATCCGGGAAATTCCCTACAACTACACCTCGTTTTCAGACCGGGAAATTGTCATCCGTTTGCTGGGCAGTCAGGCCTGGACAACGCTTTTTCAATTGCGACAGGAACGTCGAACCGGACGGTCGGCCCGCATGTTGTATGAGGTGCTTGGCGACATCTGGGTCGTCCAGCGCAATCCCTACCTGCAGGACGATCTTCTGGACAATCCCAAGCGTCGGATGCTTCTGGTGCAGGCCATGCATCACCGTCTGGCTGAAATTCACAAGCGTCGTAGCCCCGAGGACGACCTGTCGCGCGACGCAATGGTCGTGGATTTATTGGCGGCGGCCGAGCTGGCGGTGCAGGAATTTGACCGCTCCTTTATGGAGATGGCTGATCTGCGCCGGCGTGTGATGCGCACCTTGTCACGCCTGACTGCCAGGGACAACGTGAAGTTTGATGGACTGTCGCGCGTATCGCATGTGACTGATGCCACAGACTGGCGGGTCGAGTACCCCTTTGTCGTGCTCACCCCAGACAATGAGACTGAAATGGCAGGACTGGTGCAAGGCTGCATCGACTTGGGACTGACCATCATTCCCCGGGGTGGTGGCACCGGCTACACCGGCGGGGCGGTACCGCTGCATTGGAAGAGTGCGGTAATCAACACCGAAAAGCTGGAAGCCATGACGGAGGTGCAATGGGTACAGCTGCCCGGCCTGGATCGGCCGGTTCCAACCCTCTGGACCGAGGCCGGGGTGGTCACCCAACGGGTCGCCGATGCGGCCGAGCGGGCCAATCTGGTTTTTGCAGTCGACCCCACCTCGGCTGAAGCCTCGTGTGTGGGCGGCAATATTGCAATGAACGCAGGTGGCAAAAAGGCAGTCCTGTGGGGCACTGCGCTGGACAACCTGGCCAGCTGGCGCATGGTGACGCCCGATGCCCAGTGGCTTGAAGTCACTCGACTGAACCACAACCTGGGAAAGATTCATGATGCTGAGCTTGCCAGTTTCGAATTGAACTATTTTGGAGCGGACGGCAAAACCCTGAACAAAACCGAACGTCTGGATATCCCAGGTTCCAGATTCCGCAAGGTCGGTCTGGGCAAGGATGTCACCGACAAGTTTCTGAGTGGTTTGCCCGGCGTGCAAAAAGAGGGGTGTGACGGCCTGATCACCAGCGCCCGCTGGGTGGTGCATCGCATGCCCAGCCACACCAGGACGGTCTGCCTTGAATTCTTTGGTCATGCGCGGGAAGCGGTGCCCAGCATCGTCGAGATCAAGGATTTCATGTTTGCGCAACAAAAGCGCAGTACCCACCCCCCTGGTGAACCTGCGGGACAGGGCGTTTTGTTGGCAGGGCTGGAGCATCTTGACCAGCGCTATCTCAAGGCGGTGGGCTATGTCACCAAAAGCAAGCGTGGCGGTCTGCCCAAGATGGTGCTGATTGGCGACATCGTCGGCGATGATTCAGACGAAGTGGCGCGAGCCACCAGCGAGGTGGTGCGCATTGCGAATTCGCGCAACGGCGAGGGTTTTGTCGCGGTCAGCGAGGAGGCCCGCAAGAAATTCTGGCTTGATCGCAAGCGCACAGCGGCCATCAGCAGGCACACCAACGCATTCAAGATCAATGAGGATGTGGTGATCCCCCTGCCACGCATGGCCGAGTACACCGATGGCATTGAGCGCATCAACATCGAGTTGAGCCTGCGCAACAAGATTGCGCTATGCGACCGGCTTGAAAATTTCCTAGACAGTCGTGATTTGATTCAAAACAAATGGCTGTTGGCGGGTGAGTTGCCTGCCACAGAACTTCTGGGCGAGCGGGTATCCCAGGCGCTGGTGTTGGTGCGTGAAGTCAGGCTGCAGTGGCAGAGCTGGCTGAGCCAGCTGGATCTGATGTTTGAGCAATTGCAGGACCACACCCTGAGGGCGAGTTGGAAAACCCAGTTGCAGGCCCCACTGGCAAAACTCTTTGCTGGTGATGCCCTGGCCCCGATTCTGATCGAATGTGAACGGATTCATCAACAGGTGCTCAAAGGGCGCGTCTGGGTTGCCCTGCACATGCATGCCGGCGATGGCAACGTCCACACCAACATTCCGGTCAACAGCGACGATTATGAGATGCTGCAGACGGCGCATGAAGCGGTCAGACGCATCATGGCCTTGGCCCGTTCCCTGGACGGGGTGATCTCTGGCGAGCATGGCATTGGAATCACCAAGCTTGAATTCCTCAGCGACACGGAACTCAGGCCCTTTGCCGATTACAAGCAGCGGATTGACCCGCAGGGCCGTTTCAACAAGGGTAAGTTGTTGCGCCAGCAACCAGGGCTGCACGCAGCAGCTGACCTGAGTCAGGCCTACACCCCCAGCTTTGGCCTGATGGGGCATGAATCCCTGATCATGCAGCAGAGTGATATCGGTGCGATCGCTGACAGCGTGAAGGATTGTCTTCGTTGCGGCAAGTGCAAGCCTGAATGCGCCACCCATGTGCCACGCGCCAATCTGCTCTACAGCCCGCGCAACAAGATCCTGGCCACTTCCTTGCTGGTCGAGGCGTTTCTGTACGAGGAGCAGACCCGCCGCGGCATCTCAATTCGGCACTGGCAGGAATTTGAAGATGTGGCTGACCATTGCACGGTCTGCCACAAGTGCCTCTCGCCCTGCCCCGTGAAAATCGATTTTGGCGATGTTTCCATGAACATGCGTAACCTGTTGCGCAAGATGGGGCGAAAGAGTTGGCGTCCGGGGCAGGCTGCGGCGATGGCTTTTCTCAACGCCACCCGACCCGAGTCCATCAAGCTGATGCGCTCTGTCATGACGGGTCTTGGCTTCAAGCTGCAACGCCTTGCCAACCGGGTACTTCGCGTGGCCGCTCGGCGCCAGACGGCCAGCCCTCCTGCCAGCGTTGGACCCGCCCCTCTCAAGGAGCAGGTGATTCACTTCATCAACAAAAAGATGCCGGGTGGCCTGCCCAAGAAGACGGCGCGGGCCCTATTGGACATTGAGGACCGCAACTATGTCCCCATCATTCGTAACCCGGTGAGCACGACAGCCGACAGTGATGCGGTGTTTTATTTTCCTGGCTGTGGTTCGGAGCGCCTGTTCAGCCAGGTGGGGCTGGCGACCCAGGCCATGCTTTGGCATGCCGGTGTGCAGACCGTGTTGCCCCCGGGGTATCTCTGTTGCGGTTACCCACAAAGGGGCAGTGGGCAGTTTGATCGGGCCGAGAAGATGATCACTGACAACCGGGTGCTGTTTCATCGGGTTGCCAATACCCTCAACTACCTGGACATCAAGACAGTTGTCGTGAGTTGCGGCACTTGCCTTGACCAGCTGCAAGGCTATAAATTCGAGGAAATCTTTCCGGGTTCGCGCATCCTGGACATCCATGAATTCCTGCTTGAACGAGGGATCAGCCTATCTGGCACTGACTCAAGCTACCTTTACCATGATCCCTGCCACAGCCCGCTGAAACGGCAGGCCCCAATGAAAACCGTCCGTGCCTTGGTGGGTGACCAGGTGATGTTGAGCGAGCGATGCTGTGGTGAGTCAGGCACTTTGGGGGTAACCAGGCCGGATGTTTCAACCCAGGTCCGCTTTCGCAAGCAGGAGGAGTTGCGCAGGGCGGAGTCCCAGTTGAGAGCCTCGGGTCGGCTGCAAAAGACCGCGAATCTGAAAATCCTGACCAGCTGCCCAAGTTGCCTGCAGGGCCTGAACCGGTACCAGGATGATTTGTCCAACGGCTTGCTGCAGGCTGACTATATTGTGGTCGAGATGGCGCACCAGTTGCTGGGTGAGCACTGGCTGCCAGACTATGTCGCAGCTGCCAACACCGGCGGCATCGAGCGCGTGCTGGTATAAACAGACTGAATTCAACGAGGTATCACCATGTCAGCTCCGCAATCCAATAAGCCTACACCTGAAGATCTCACGGTTCACAGCAAGTCGCGCCGGCTTGAAATCAGTTTTTCTGATGGTGCACGGTTTCTGATCCCGTTCGAACTGATGCGCGTCTATTCCCCATCGGCAGAAGTGCAGGGGCACGGACCCGGGCAGGAGACCCTGCAGACGGGCAAGCGCGAGGTGGACATCAACGCCCTGGAACCCGTGGGCAACTATGCGGTGCAGCCGACCTTTTCCGACGGTCACGACAGCGGCATCTTCTCCTGGGAGTATTTGTACTTCCTGGGCTCCGAGCAGGAGCAGTTATGGGCTGACTACCAGGCAAGGCTACAGGCGGCCGGTGTTGATCGTGATGCCCCCATGCCAGAAAAGGCGGGGCATGCCTGCGGAAATCACTGATGGCATTCGCATAAATCGCCGATGAGCAAAACTCATTTCGGCTTTGAATCGGTCGATGAGGACCTGAAAGCGCGTCGGGTACGCGGCGTCTTTGATTCGGTTGCCTCCAAATATGACCTGATGAACGATCTCATGTCGGTTGGCATGCACCGTGCCTGGAAGGCTTACACCGTCATGGTCGCCAACCTGAAAGAGGGTGACCGCGTTCTGGACATTGCCGGTGGCACGGGGGACCTGGCCCTGGCCTTTGCCCGCAAGGTGGGGACAACCGGGCAGGTGGTTCATACCGACATCAATGAGGCCATGTTGCGGGTTGGCCGAGACCGCCTGATCGATGACGGGCGAGTACTTCCCACCGTGGTGTGTGACGCTGAAAGACTCCCTTTCCAGCCCGGTCACTTTGATCTGGTCAGTGTCGCTTTTGGGCTGCGCAACATGACGCACAAGGACATGGCCCTGGCAGAAATGTGCCGGGTTCTCAGGCCGGGCGGTCGCTTGCTGGTGCTTGAGTTTTCCAAGGTCATCCCCCCGCTTGAAAAAATTTACGACTGGTACTCTTTCAAGGTCCTGCCACGGCTGGGCCAGTGGGTGGCGGGAGACGCAGACAGTTACCGCTACCTGGCTGAGTCGATCCGGATGCACCCGGGTCAGGAAGAGCTGAAGGCTTTGATGAAGAAATCCGGATTCAACCATGTGGATTTTCACAACATGAGTGGCGGGGTTGTGGCATTGCATGTTGGAATCAAGTGCTGAAGTGCATTGATTTGATTTTCTGAATCTTCTGGACTGTCTAACTTTGGAGTACCTGATATGAAATTCTCTACCGTAATTTTGGCGCTGGCGCTGGCCCTGGTCGGGGTGACGGCCGAAGCCAAGCGAATGGGCGGTGGGAAGTCGTTTGGCAAACAATCCGGCAATGTGACCCAGCGCCAGGCCGCGCCCACTGCACCGGCTGCGCCGGCACAGAATGCCGCCACAGCGACGCCCAAACCAGCCCCGGCAGCTCCGGCAGCGGCGCCCAAGAAGCCCTGGGGGGCCATGCTGGGTGGGCTAGCTGCTGGTCTGGGACTGGCCTGGTTGGCGCATTCTCTGGGTCTGGGTGAAGAATTTGGTCAATTCCTGATGATCGGTTTGATGGTTCTGGCGGTCATGATGATCATTGGAATGATCATGCGCCGCCGTCAACAAACGGCCCATTCAAATACCGGTGCGTATGCCATGCAGGGTGCGGCAGCCGGTGAAGTGCCCGTCCAACCGCAATACCGCCCCGAGAATGTTGGCAATGATGCCTCCGCACGCCCCTGGGAGCGTCAATCGACCCAATTTGATACCGAGGCCGTTCGCGGCGGGTCTGGAGTCGTGATCGGCTCAGCCCTGGCCGGCGGGTCCCAAAGCTGGACCATCCCGGCTGATTTTGACACCGATGGTTTCTTGCAGGCTGCCAAAAACAACTTTGTTGCCTTGCAGGCGGCCTGGGACAAGATGGATTTGGCCGCACTGCGCGCCATGATGACCGATGAGATGCTGGCTGAAATTCGCCAGCAGATGGGTGAGCAAAGTGCCCAAAATCAGACCGAGGTGGTCATGCTGGAAGCCCAATTGCTGGGGATTGAAGAACTGGACAATGGCTACATGGCCAGTGTTGAATTCTCCGGCCTGATTCGTGAGGAACCTTCCTCCGGGCCGAGCCCATTCCGAGAAGTCTGGAACATGACCAAAGCCAAGGGGGGCTCCAGCGGCTGGTTGGTGGCCGGTGTACAGGCCTTGCAGTAAGGTCTGAAGATTTGCGGCAGACCGCTGCAAGACCAAGCTTATCATCGGGGACTATGGCAACACAGTCCCCGTTTCCTTTTCTGGATGACGCGATTCAAAAGGTCGCCAGCCAGCTGCAACCCCCCGAATGGGCGGTTCAGGAGGCTCAACGACGGATCGTGCTGATGCTCAATCATGTCTTGCAGCAAGAGCCGCAAGCCACCCAACGCCTGCTTGCCCTTCAGGGCAAGGTGCTCATGTTCTATTGGCGCCAGTTTCACTTCAAGCTCTCAGTCACCCCTGCGGGTTTGCTGGATCTGGCCGATCCCTCAGCCACTGCAGACCTGACCTTGTCGGTCCTCGAGGAGTCCCCAATTGCCCTGGTTCAGTCTGCGCTGGATGGGATTCGTCCCTCGGTGCGTATCGAGGGGGATGTCGAGTTGGCGAGCACCTTGAACTGGGTGATCAGCAATGTGCGCTGGGACCTGGAGGAGGATCTGTCCCGTCTGATCGGTGACGCACCCGCCCATGCGCTGGCTGGGGCTGTGCGACGCATGAAGGAGGGTGTCCAGCGGTTTATTGCAGGCCGGCGAGGTTAGGCATGAACCGTCTTCTGCGTGGGTCATTCATCCTTTGGATTGTGCTGCGTTATGGGTTAGATGAGCTGGTTCTCAACAGCTTTCGCAAGCCCTGGCTACGTCTTATCGCGCGAATCGTTTCCTTTGGCCGCAACCTGAAGGCGCCGCGCGGCCAACGTCTGCGCGAGGCGCTGGAGCGGCTGGGCCCGATCTTTGTCAAGTTTGGTCAGGTCTTGTCGACCCGACGTGACTTGTTGCCTGCCGATGTGGCGCAAGAGTTGGCCAAGTTACAGGACAGGGTGCCACCTTTTGACTCAGAGGTGGCCGTAGCAACCATTGAGCGCTCATTTCAGCGACCACTGGCGCAGATATTTACTGAGTTTGAGCGCCAACCCGTGGCCAGCGCGTCCATTGCACAGGTTCATTTGGCCAAGCTCAAAGACCCGCAGGGGCAGCTCCGTGAGGTGGCGGTCAAGGTCCTTCGTCCCGGGATGCTTAGGGCTATTGAAAAAGACCTGAGCCTGATGCGCATGATGGCGGGCTGGCTCGAATCCCTTTCTGCTGATGGCAAGCGTCTCAAGCCCCGTGAGGTGGTGGCTGAATTTGACAAATACCTGCATGATGAGCTCGATCTGGTGCGCGAGGCGGCCAGTGCAGCTCAGCTGCGGCGCAATATGGCGGGCCTGGATCTGGTGCTGATTCCGGAGATGTTCTGGGACTTTTGCCACAGCGATGTGATCGTGATGGAGCGCATGAGGGGCGTTCCCATCAGCCAGACCGCCCGACTGCTTGAGGCCGGCGTCGATCTGAAAAAGTTGGCGCGTGATGGGGTCACAATTTTTTTCACCCAGGTCTTTCGCGACGGTTTTTTTCACGCCGACATGCATCCGGGCAATATTTTCGTCAGCACGGATGCGGCCACCTTCGGTCGGTATATATCTCTGGATTTTGGGATTGTGGGTACCCTTACCGAGTTCGACAAGGAGTACCTGGCGCAGAATTTCACCGCTTTTTTCAGGCGCGACTACAAGCGTGTGGCTGAGTTGCATATCGAATCGGGATGGGTGCCGCCCTCGACCCGGGTGGACGAACTCGAGGCCGCGGTACGCGCCGTGTGCGAGCCCTACTTTGACCGACCCCTGAAGGAAATTTCACTGGGCATGGTGTTGATGCGGCTTTTCCAGACTTCCCGGCGTTTCAATGTGGAGATTCAGCCCCAGCTGGTCTTGTTGCAGAAGACCTTGCTCAACATCGAGGGATTGGGTCGGGATCTGGACCCTGACCTGGACCTGTGGAGTACTGCCAAACCATTTCTTGAAAAGTGGATGGCTGATCAAATTGGCCCACGCAAGTTATGGGAAGAGTTGCGCAATCAGGCGCCTCGCTACGCCAAGCTGCTGCCCGAACTGCCGCGTCTGCTGCATGACTACCTTCAGCAGCGACAGGGCGGCCAGCAGCGCGAGCTGGCCAGCCTGATTGCCGAGCAGCGCCGCACCAATCGACTGCTGCAAGGACTGGTTTATTCCGCAATCGGTTTTTTGCTGGGTCTATTGGCCATGCAGTTTTTCATTCGGATCTGATTTCTTGAATTCTCTAACTACCAGACTGAACAGGAGGCTGTCGTGCTGTTAACACTTGTCATCGTCTATCTTCTGATCACGATTTCAATTGGTTTGATTGCGGCCAAGCGGGTCAAGAACACCGCAGACTTTGCGGTGGCTGGTCATAAATTGCCTTTGATCATGATTGTCACCACGACTTTTGCGACCTGGTTTGGCTCAGAAACTGTATTGGGTATCCCCGCTAAATTCGTGAATGGTGGTCTTGGCAGTGTGGTCGAGGATCCTTTCGGGGCCGGGACCTGCCTGATCCTGGTCGGGATATTCTTTGCCGCCAAGCTGTATCGGATGAATCTGCTAACCATCAGCGATTTTTTCCGGGAGCGCTATGGCCGAAGCATTGAAGTGGCCTGCTCAATCATCATCATGCTCAGCTACCTCGGCTGGGTTTCAGCCCAAATCACTGCGCTGGGGCTGGTCTTCAACCTTCTTTCGGGGGGGGCAGTCTCCATGCCGCAGGGGATGGTGATCGGCGTCATGGTGATCATGGCTTACACCCTCTTTGGGGGCATGTGGTCGGTGGCGGTGACCGATTTCGTCCAGATGATCATTCTGGTTGTTGGCTTGGCGACTTTGGCAATTTTTGCCGGCAACATGGCCGGCGGGGCCGATAAGGTGCTGAATCTTGCGGCCAGCCGGGAGATGTTCAACTTTCTGCCAGAACCTAATTTCAAGGATATTGTTTTCTTCATCGCGGCAGCCATCACCATGATGTTGGGATCCATCCCGCAACAGGACGTTTTCCAGCGCGTCATGTCAGCCGACAGTGTCAAGTCGGCAACCCGGGGGCCGGTGATTGGGGGCGTCCTCTACATTCTCTTTGCATTTGTCCCGATTTTTTTGGTGACCAGTGCATTGATCATCATGCCCGAGCAGGCCAAGTCCTTGCTAAGTGAAGACCCTCAAAAGGTGCTTCCAACACTGGTTTTGGAACACATGCCTTTTGTCATGCAGGTACTGTTTTTTGGTGCCCTCTTGTCCGCCATTCAGTCCTGTGCCTCGGCCACCTTGCTCGCACCCAGTGTGACTTTTGTGGAAAATATCTGGCGTCAATTCAGACCGCATATGAGCGATCGGCAAGAACTCAAAACAATGCGCCTGACGGTATTGATTTTTGGCGCCTTTGTGTTGGCGTACGCCATTGCCATGCACGGAACGTCGATTTATGAGATGGTATCGGGGGCGTATCAAGTCACTCTGGTCGGCGCCTTTGTGCCGCTGGTTTTTGGCCTGTACTGGAAGCGCGCCACCACCCAGGGGGCAGTCTTTGCGGTCGTTTTGGGACTGGTGACCTGGTTGCTGTTCCTGGCAACCCCGGCCGGGGAGGAATTTCCTGCCCAACTGGCGGGAGTTCTAGCCGCCACCACCGGCATGTTGCTGGGTTCGCTCGGACCCCAGACCATTGCCAACAGACACGCCGGGCACCATAGGCTGGTAGGCGTGGAATAAGCCGCAAGGTCAGTCGGGCAACCTATAATGTCGGGTTTGGCTTTTGAGCCAAGCCCATATACGACCCTGCCATGCCTATTTACGCCTACAAGTGTGAGTCCTGCGGCCATGCCAAGGACGTTTTACAAAAAATCTCCGATCCTCTGCTCTCGGACTGCCCGGCCTGTGGCAAGCCAAGCTTCAAGAAGCAGTTGACCGCTGCGGGTTTCCAACTCAAGGGCGGTGGCTGGTACGAAACCGATTTCAAGGGCGGCAGCAGCAGTGCAACGCCTGCCGCTCCTGCATCTGAAGGGACATCGAGCCCTGCCTCCCCTGCAACGACGACGCCGGCCAGTTCAAGTACGACCTCGGCCAGTTCAACGGCGACCACCGCCGCTGAAAGCTGACAACCCATGATGGCCAAGTTTCGAAAATGGCTGTTCGCGGGCCTGCTGGTGCTGGTGCCGCTCATCATCACTCTCTGGGTGATTGAGTGGGTCGTTGTTACCCTTGACCAAACCCTGCAAATCCTCCCGCGGGCATGGCATCCGGATGTTTTGTTTGGCCAGCACATTCCTGGGCTGGGCGTGATCTTTGCCTTGCTGGTGCTGTTGCTGATTGGCGCCCTGGCTTCCAACTTTATCGGCAAGCGCCTGGTCAGCTGGTGGCATGCGTTGCTGCATCGCATTCCTGTTGTGCGATCCATCTATTCGGGCGTCAAGCAGGTATCGGATACGCTTTTTTCTGAGAAGAGCAATGCCTTTCGCCAGGCCCTTCTGTTGCAGTGGCCCCGCGAGGGCATGTGGACTATTGCATTTCTGACCGGCTCACCCGGGGAGGATGTTGCCAAACATCTGGCGGGTGACTATCTCAGCGTCTATGTGCCGACCACGCCGAACCCGACTGGCGGCTACTTTGTCATGGTCAAACGAAGCGATTGCTTTGTGCTTGACATGAGTGTGGATGAGGCGCTGACTTATGTAATTTCCATGGGGGTCATTGTCCCTGGATCCAATAAACCTGTGGGGACCCCAAAGGCTTGATGCCGGGGCGACCCTAATTTGCTGAAAGTGAAATTTTCATGGGTATGCGTTCCCACTATTGCGGTCTGGTGACTGAAGCCCTGCTGGGCCAGACGGTGTCTTTGTGCGGCTGGGTCAACCGACGGCGTGACCATGGCGGTGTGATTTTTGTAGATTTGCGAGACCGAGAAGGCTATGTGCAGGTGGTGTGTGACCCGGACCGTGCGGACATGTTTGCCGCCGCCGAAGGCCTGCGCAATGAATTCTGCATTCAGGTCAAGGGACTGGTGCGGGCGCGCCCGGAAGGGACGGTCAATGAGCAGCTCAAGAGCGGCAAGATCGAGGTGCTCTGCCAGGAGCTCATCGTCCTGAATCCTTCTGTCACGCCCCCGTTTTTGCTGGACGACGAAAACCTCTCCGAGACCACCCGCTTGACCCATCGGGTACTCGATTTACGACGCCCCTACATGCAGAACAATCTGATGCTGCGTTACCGGGTAGCCATGGAGGTGCGCAAGTTTCTGGACGCCAATGGCTTTATCGACATCGAGACCCCGATGTTGACCAAGAGCACACCGGAAGGGGCGCGCGATTATCTGGTGCCCAGCCGGGTGCACGATGGCCAGTTTTTCGCCCTGCCGCAATCGCCCCAGTTATTCAAGCAGCTGCTGATGGTGGCTGGCTACGATCGCTACTACCAAATTACCAAGTGCTTTCGGGATGAAGATCTGCGTGCCGACCGGCAGCCCGAATTCACCCAGATCGATATTGAAACCAGCTTCCTGACTGAGCAGGACATCCGTGACATGTTCCAGGGCATGATCACCTCGGTATTCAAGAATGTGCTGAATGTTGATCTGGGCGAGTTTCCGGTGATGCCCTACGCCGAAGCGATGCACCGCTTTGGTTCTGACAAGCCAGACCTTCGCGTCAAGCCTGAGTTCACCGAGCTCACCGATGTGATGGCCAGTGTCGACTTCAAGGTCTTTTCAACGCCGGCGACCATGCCAGGCGGTCGCGTGGTGGCCCTGCGTATCCCAGGTGGTGGCGCCATGAGCCGTGGCGAGATCGATGGCTACACTGAATTTGTCAAGATCTACGGCGCCAAAGGGCTGGCCTGGATCAAGGTAAACGAGGTAGCCAAAGGCCGGGATGGCCTGCAGTCACCGATTGTGAAAAACCTGCACGATCAGGCTATCACTGAGATACTGGTCCGCACCGGTGCCCAGGATGGCGACCTGATTTTCTTCGGCGCGGACAAGGCCAAGATCGTCAACGATGCCATCGGTGCTTTGCGCCTGAAAATCGGCCATAGCGAGTTCGCCAAAAAGAACGGCCTGTTCGAAGACCGGTGGGCGCCGATGTGGGTGGTGGATTTCCCCATGTTCGAGTATGACGAGGAAGCGCAGCGCTACACCGCAGTGCACCATCCATTCACCGCTCCGAAGGACGGCCACGAGGACTGGATGGTGAGCGCGCCTGAAAAGTGCATTGCCAAGGGCTATGACATGGTGCTCAACGGTTGGGAGATCGGCGGCGGTTCGGTACGTATCCATCGCGCCGATGTTCAGCAGAAAGTGTTCGATGCCTTGAAGATCACCCCGCAAGAGGCCCAAGTTAAATTTGGTTTCCTGCTCGATGCACTCCAGTACGGAGCGCCTCCGCACGGCGGCCTCGCCTTTGGTCTGGACCGCATTGTCACACTCATGACCGGCGCGGAGTCGATTCGTGACGTGATTGCCTTCCCCAAAACCCAACGCGCCCAGTGCCTGCTGACCCAGGCGCCCAGCACGGTTGACGAGAAGCAATTGCGTGAGTTGCATATCCGGCTGCGTAATCCAACGGTGGTAGCTTGAGTGATACGCACTGCTGAGGCAGAATGAATGGGCGCTTTCAGGGCGCCCTTTTTTATGCCGCATAAGTACAAAATTCCCCTCTCTGTACTCGTTGTCATTCATACACCGGACCTGCAGGTACTGCTGATCAACCGGGCCGATGCCCCGGGCTACTGGCAGTCAGTCACCGGCTCCAAGGCTCATGAGAATGAAGACTTTGCGGCCACTGCGGTGCGCGAGGTGATGGAGGAGACCGGCATAGACGTCCGGGCTGCCGGTCATCATCTGAAAGACTGGCAGCTGGAAAACGTCTACGAAATCTATCCCGGGTGGCGACATCGCTATGCGCCTGGGGTCACTCGAAACACCGAGCATTTGTTCGGTCTGTGCGTTCCTTCAGTCACCAGCGTTCGCCTCAACCCCGAGGAACATACAGACTGGCAATGGTTGGGCTGGCGCGAGGCGGCCGAAGTCTGTTTTTCACCCAGCAATGCCGAGGCCTGCCTGTTGCTCCCGCGCTTCTACCGGCCAGAATAGCACCATGGAAACACTGCGGGTTGTCACTTACAACATCCACAAAGGGGTCAATGGTCTGGGCTTGCGATCCCGGCTGGAGATTCATAACTTGGGCCACGCCGTCGAGCAGTTCGATGCCGATATTGTCTGCCTGCAGGAGGTTCGGCACTCTCACCGTCGCCATCAGCACCGGTTTGACCGGTGGCCGGAACTGCCCCAGGCCGAGTACCTCGCGCCCGAGGGCTATGCCACGGTATACCGCACCAATGCCTACACTCGCCAAGGGGAGCATGGCAACGCCATGTTGACGCGATGGCAGGTACTGTCGCACCAGCACGAGGACATGTCTGATCATCGCTTTGAGCAGCGGGGTCTGCTGCACAGCGAAGTCGATGTGGATGGGCTGACGGTTCATGTAGTGGTTGTCCACCTCGGGCTGATCAGGGCCAGTCGCGTGCGACAGGCAAAGCAGCTGCAACAGTTCATTGAACGTGTGGTGCCGGCCAATGCCCCCCTGGTGGTGGCTGGAGACTTCAACGACTGGGGTGAACGGGTGCACAGAATTTTTTCAGATATTGGCCTCCGTACCTTTGAGCCGGAAACCCATCCAACTTTCCCGGCCCGCCTACCATTGGTTCAGCTCGACTATGTGTATGCACGTGGTCTGATCCCCCTGAGTGTCCAAGTACCGCGAGGCCGCATCTGGTGGCAGATGTCGGATCATTTGCCATTGATTGCGGAGTTTGGTATCGAGAGGCGCTAATGAAAGGCCGCCATCTGCCCATTCTTCGTGCCCGCCATCAGGTGGGCTTGCTCGAAGGTGGCCAGGATTTGTTCCCTGAAATGGTGCGCGGAATTGATGCTTGCGTTCGCGAAGTCCGGATGGAGACTTACATCTTCAATTTCGACGAATCCGGACAGAAGGTGGCGCAGGCGCTGGAGCGCGCGGCCCGGCGTGGCGTGCAAGTCTTTCTCATGGTGGATGGGGTCGGCACGCCGGAGATGCCGTCTGACTGGACGCAACGCTTCGATGCGGCGGGGGTGCAATGGCGAATCTTCTTGCCGCTGGGACATGTGGGGCTGCTGATTCCCAGTCACTGGCGGCGCCTGCATCGCAAGCTGTGTGTGATAGATGGCCAGGTCATGTTTTGTGGCGGAATCAATATTCTGGATGACTGGATCGATCCCAACCATGGCCAGCTGCAGTCGCCCCGTTTGGATTTTGCCGTTAGGGTTAGCGGCCCACTGGTGCGATTGGGCCATGAGACTGCCACGCAACTGTGGCTGCGTCAGGAAGCGGCGCATGAGCTACGCCATGCAGACTGGTCGGCCAGTTGGAAAACCCTGCAGGATGCCGTGAGGCTGGCCTGGGAAAAGTCCGGCAGATCCATTCTGGAACAGGACGAGCTGGCGCCCGCTGGCAACGGTGCGCGAGCCGCGCTGGTGCTCAGGGACAATCTGCGCTTTCGCACCCAGATCGAGCGCGCCTACCGAAAGTCAATTGCCGATGCACGGCAGAATATTCTGATAGCCAACGCGTACTTTTTACCGGGCCGAAAATTAAGACGGGCGCTGATCAAGGCTGTCCAGCGTGGTGTGCGCGTCCGACTGCTGTTGCAGGGACGCTATGAGTACTTCATGCAGTATCACGCCGTTCGCATGGTCTATGGTCAATTACTGGCGGCTGGTATCGAAATTTGGGAATACCGGGCCAGTTTTTTGCATGCCAAGGTCGCCGTGATTGACCGCCGTTGGGCTACTGTGGGCTCATCCAACCTGGACCCCTTGAGTCTGTTGCTGGCTCGTGAGGCCAATATCGTGTTAGAGGATGAAAGCTTTGCCGAGGATCTGCACGAGCGCCTGTCGCGAGCCATTGAAACTGGCGCCCGACAGGTCGATCCGGCCAGTTATGCCAGCAGACCCTGGCGTGAACGGCTGCTCGATCGTCTGGCGTATGGCTTGATGCGACTGGCGGTGCTGATCAGCGGATCTCGCTACTGAGTTAGTATTGACCCATGTTGATGAAAAGTCAGGGCGCCATGAGTTCGAAACCATCCGATGAGGGAACCCCGGTTTCCGCCAAGATCCGAGAGCGCTTGCTGGCGGCGCGCAAGCGTTTCTATGCCAATGACAACATTGCAGATTTCATCGAGCCTGGCGAGCTTGAGCGCCTGCTGGATGAGGTGCAGGTGAAGATGCAGGGCGTGCTTGACAGCCTGGTCATCGATACCAACAACGATCACAACACTGCCAATACGGCCCGCCGCGTGGCAAGAATGTACCTCAACGAGGTCTTCAGGGGTCGCTATGTCCAGGCCCCGGCAATCACTGAATTTCCCAATGCCGAGCACCTGAACGAGTTGATGATCGTCGGCCCGATCACCGTCAGAAGCGCCTGTTCCCACCATATGTGTCCGGTCATCGGCAAGATCTGGATCGGCGTCATGCCCAACGAACATACCAATGTCATCGGTTTGTCCAAATACGCCCGGCTGGCCGAGTGGATCATGGGGCGGCCGCAAATTCAGGAAGAGGCAGTGATCCAACTGGCCGACCTGATCCAGGCCAAAACCCAGCCCGACGGCCTGGCGATTGTGATGGAGGCCAGTCACTATTGCATGGCGTGGCGTGGCGTCAAGGATATGGACAGCCGGATGATCAACTCGGTCATGCGGGGCGTATTTCTGAAAGACCCCAACCTGCGTCGCGAATTCCTTGCGCTCATACCCCAAAGGAGCTGACCATGCTTGTTCGCCTGCTCTATGCCAGCCGCGCTGTTGACGCGAGCCCTCCTTCGATTGAGGCCATCCTGTCCCAGTCAAGGCAGTACAACCCTCAGCACGGTATTACTGGCATTCTTTGCTATGGGGGCGGAATCTTTCTTCAGGCCATCGAAGGTGGTCGCCAGCCGGTGAGTGACTTGTTTGGGTATATCCAGCGCGATACGCGGCACAAAAGTGTCGCCATCCTGCACTACGAAGAGATTTCCGAACGTCGCTTCAGCGGTTGGACAATGGGGCAGGTCAACCTTGAGCGGGTCAATGCCTCCATTGTCCTGAAATATTCCGAGCGGCCCGAACTCGACCCCTACGCTGTATCCGGGCGAGTCTCGCTGGCCTTGCTGGAAGAACTGATCGCCACAGCGTCGATCATCGGGCGAGCCTGAGTTTGCGAGGCGGTGTCAGCCCCTGAGGCCCTCGTCAGCCCGCTGCTGCTTGGGTGCGATTTTTCCAGTCGTCCCACGCGACGCAAGCCCATCGTGTTGGCGCTTGGCCGTTTGCAGCGCCAGCAAGTCCAAGTGTTGCGATTTGAATATCTCAACACGCTGGAGGAATTTGCAGATTGGCTTGCGCTTCCCGGCCACTGGCTGGGTGCGTTTGACTTTCCCTTTGGTCTGCCGCGTGAGTTGGTCGAGACGCTGGACTGGCCGACGAGTTGGGCGGCTTGCATGGCGCATTATGCGGGCCTCAGCCGGGCATCCATTCGCGAGCACTTCGCCGCTTTTTGCAATGCCCGACCCAAGGGCGCCAAGTTTGCCCATCGTGCGACCGACCTGCCAGCCCGCTCAAGCCCTTCGATGAAATGGGTGAACCCGCCAGTGGCTTACATGCTTCATGCAGGGGTTCCTCTGCTGATTCAGGCCGGGGTCCATCTGCCTGGGTTGCATCCGGGTGATCCCGCCCGTGTTGCGCTGGAGGGCTACCCGGGCTTGTTGGCGCGTGAGGTATTGGGCGCACGCAGTTACAAAAGCGATCAGCGAGACCAGCAAACACCGCAGCGACTGATCGCCCGCAAGGACTTGGTGACGGCTCTGGAGCAAGGCCGTCACCGGTTGGGCCTGCGTTTACGGCTCAGCCCTGCAATGCATGATGGGCTGGTGGATGATGCCAAAGGGGATTCGCTGGACGCGGTACTGTGTCTGGTGCAGGCGGCCTGGGCCAGCCAGCAGGGTGAGCCGCGCTATGGACTGCCGGACCAGTTTGATCCACTGGAGGGCTGGATTGTGACGGCCTGAACCCACACATCCAACGGTATGGCGCCAGGGTTAGCACTGCAGTCAGCCAATCGGCGCGTCATCCGTTGAAAATCAGCCAACCATGCGCTTTAAGAATACTTTTGCCGACCTCCGAGCCAGGGCCCGCTGGTTCAAGGGATTGCTGTTGCTTTGCTGTGTCGGTTTGGGCATCTCGAGTGAAGCTGCAAGTGCACGATGGATTGGCAATGTGGTTTATGTCACCGATGGCGATACGTTGTGGGTGAAGGGCAGCCAACAAGGATCTGACGCGGTAAAGGTCAGGCTTATCGGTATCGATGCGCCTGAAATTTGCCAGCCTTTTGGCATGCAGGCGCGGGACGGGCTGCTCGCACAGCTTCTGGGGCAGGAGGTTGTCGTCATCGGGCGGCGCACAGATGACTATGGTCGTCTGCTGGCCCGAATCCAGCTGAGAGGCCAGGATATGGGCCAGTGGCTGGTGAGCCACGGTCTGGCCTGGTCTTACCGTTACCGCAAGAGTCAAGGCCCCTACATCAACGAGGAGTTGCAGGCCAGAGCCGCCAGGGTCGGACTGTGGCAGGACGACGTGCCCATGCCGCCCATGGTTTTTCGCCACAAGCATGGGAGTTGTTATTGAGAAGGGGCTGTTTCGCGGCCGGCGCAGACAGGGCAGTCGGTATTGCGTGCCAGCCTTAACTCACTGATGTCCATGTTGCGCCCATCGATCATCATCAGGCGGGCGTTGAGTGGCAGCCCAGCGCCCACAAGCAGCTTCAGGGCTTCGGCAGCCTGAATGGTGCCTACGATTCCGACCAGAGGTGCAAACACACCCATGGTGGCACACAGGGTTTCCTGAAAACTTTCATCAGGGGCAAAGACGCAGGCATAGCAGGGGGCCTGGGCATTTCGGGTGTCATAGACCGTTACCTGTCCGTCAAAGCGGATCGCAGCACCCGAGACCAGCGGTTTCGCATGGTGCACACAGGCGGCATTGACCAGGTGACGGGTGGCAAAGTTGTCGCTGCAGTCCAGCACCACATCTGCATCAGCCACCAACTGCTCAAGCAGCGTGGCATCGGCACGGGCACAGATTGCGCTCACCTTCACCTCTGGGTTGATGGCTGTGACTGCTGCACGGATGGACTCGCTCTTGAGGCTGCCAACCCGCGCCTGGGTGTGGGCGACTTGTCGCTGCAGGTTGGTGACATCCACGGTGTCATGGTCCACCACCGTGAGCTGCCCAACACCGGCTGAAGCCAGATACAAGGCTACCGGGGAGCCAAGACCACCGGCACCGATGATCAGGGCATGACTGTCGAGGATGCGCTGCTGTCCTTCGATCCCGATTTCCTCGAGCAGGATATGCCGCGAGTAGCGGAGCAGCTGATCATCCGTCATGCGCTGACTGCTGGGCTTAGTTGTCCTTGGGGGGATCCTTGCGCTCGGTCTGGGTTTTGCTGACAACGACCGGTCGCCCCTTGAGCTGATTGAGGGCTTGCTGCAACTGGAAGTCGGTGTCGCCACCAAACTCCGGCGGCTTGCGCTCTTTAGGTGGGTTCTTGGACTCTTCTTCCAGCTTCTTGAGTGCCTCGTCGCGCGCCTTCACCCGCGCTGGATCCTTTTGCTCCTCACTCTGGCCATTGCTCAGGTGTTTCTCCAGATCAGCTTCCCGCATGCGCAAGGCAGCAAACAGGTTGCCATCCTGAGTTTCATCAAGCATGACATCGGGGACGATCCCTTTGGCCTGAATGGTGCGACCGCTGGGGGTGTAGTAGCGGGCCGTCGTGATCTTGAGGGCGGTATCCGGGCCCAGGGGTCGAACGGTCTGCACCGATCCCTTGCCAAAAGTCTGACTGCCCATGATCTTGGCGCGTTTGTGATCCTGCAGGGCGCCAGCCACAATCTCGCTGGCAGAGGCCGATCCCTCGTTGACCAGCACCACCAGCGGTACGCTCTTGATCGCGGCAGGAAGCCGTTTGAGTGGATCGTTACCGCGACGCTGGTAGAACTCCGGAGCTGCCTTGTAGACAAATTTGCTCTCATCGATTTGTCCATTGGTGGAAACTACCGTGACGTTCTCTGGCAAAAAGGCGGCGGAAACGGCAACAGCTGCATCCAGCAAGCCGCCCGGATCATTACGCAGGTCCAGCACCAACCCCTTGAGTTGAGGTTCGGCCCGGTAAATCTCTTCGACCTTACGAACGAAGTCATCCACGGTGCGTTCCTGAAACTGGCTCAATCGAAGCCAGGCATAGCCCGGCTCGACCATTTTGGATTTCACCGACTGGGTACGAATTTCCTCACGAACGATGGTGACCGGGAAGCTGCGGTTCTCGTCCTTGCGATAGATGGTCAGGATCACCTTGGTTTTTGGTTCACCGCGCATGCGCTTGACCGCTTCGTTCAGGGTCAGACCCCGCACCGCGGTCTCATCAATCCGCGTAATCAGATCGCCAGACTTCAGCCCAGCCCGGTAAGCGGGTGAACCTTCGATGGGCGAAACCACCTTGACCAGCCCGTCTTCCTGGGTAATTTCAATGCCCACACCGACGAAACGGCCGCTGGTCCCTTCCCTAAATTCCTTGAAAGTTTTCTTATCGAAGTACTGAGAATGCGGGTCGAGGCTGGAAACCATGCCGGAAATGGCATCGGTGATGAGTTTTTTCTCGTCCACCGGTTCCACATAGTCGGACTTGATCAAGCCAAAGACAGCCGCAAACTGTTGCAGCTCTTCCAGGGGTAGCGGCGCCATGTTGCCGCGTGCAACGGTCTGGATTGAAACAGTCGTCAGCACACCGGCCAGTGCTCCCAGTGAAATCCAGCCTGCAATCTTAAATTTGTGACCCATAAATTCCCTCTCAGCGCAATATACACGCTTGTTGGCTAAGACCCGGCTCAGGCAGACGAGTTCCCATATGGCGATAGCGGAATATCAAGACAATTTGGCCTGGGCCCAAGGGGAGTGCCTGGACGCTGGCGTCAGCCCTTGCCTTGAGCGGCAACGGCTGCGGCCGCGCGCACAGCTGCTTCTGCATCACCCAGGTAGTAGTGACGTATAGGTTTGAGCTGGGAGTCAAGCTCGTAGACCAGCGGGATGCCGTTGGGGATATTCACGCTGACGATGTCCTGATCAGAAATCCCGTCCAGGTACTTGACCAGGGCCCGGATTGAATTTCCATGGGCCGAAAGCACGATCCGTTTGCCGGCCAGGATGGCCGGAGCCAGCACCTCGTTCCAGCACGGCAAGACCCGGGCCACGGTGTCCTTCAGGCATTCGGTCAGGGGTACCTGATCTGGTCGCAAGCCCCGGTAGCGTCGATCGGTGCGCTCACAGCGTGGGTCTGAGGGCTCCAGGGCGGGGGGTGGGGTGTCATAGCTGCGGCGCCAGACCAGCACCTGTTCATCACCATACTGCTTGGCCATATCGGCCTTGTTGAGCCCTTGCAGGGCGCCATAGTGACGTTCATTGAGGCGCCAGTCCTTGACAGCCGGCAGCCAGGTGCAGTCCATCTCATCCAGGCAATACCACAGGGTGTGGATGGCTCGCTTGAGTACACTGGTGACGGCCAGGTCGAATTCATAGCCTTCGGATTTCAGTAATTTTCCGGCCGACATGGCCTGCGAGACACCCGTGGGCGTGAGGTCAACATCGGTCCAGCCAGTGAAGCGGTTTTCCAGGTTCCAGGTTGACTCGCCGTGGCGGATAAGAACAAGTTTGTACATGAAGAGAGTGATTGATGGAAGGTAAATGCCACAGCCACTGGCGGGTGAAATGACCGGTCCAGGCAGCATGCCAGCAGCCATTTTAAAATCTCCAGCTTGCCAACCTAAACCCGTAGGGTGTATCAAGTGAAATTCTTTTTGGACAATTGGACTTTGTTTTTGCTGGCGCTGACTTCTGGCGGCCTCCTGCTATGGCCCAGCATTCGTGGTGCTGCTGGCGGATCCTTGACGGCTAGTGCGGCGGTGCAGCTGATCAACCGTGAAAAGGCGATCGTGATCGATGTTTGCGAGGCCAACGAATATGCGTCTGCCCACGTGAGTGGCGCCAGGCATATTCCGCTGGCTCAGCTGGCGCAGAAATTGCCGCAGGAGGTCAAGGACAAAGCCTTGCCCCTGATCTTTGTTTGTCAGAGTGGTATGCGTTCGGGCAGCGCCATGCGAATCGCCAAGGGTCTGGGATATCAGAACGCTCAGTCCCTCAACGGGGGCCTGTCCAGTTGGCGGGCTGCCAATTTGCCGGTAGACCGGGCCTGATCATCAATTCAATGGAGTAGTTTTCATGCCAGCAGTCAAGATGTACACCACCGCAGTCTGTCCTTATTGCGTTCGTGCCAAGCAGATTCTTCAGGCCAAGGGGGTAGGCCAGATTGAGGAAATTCGTATTGATACCGATCCGGATGCCCGTGCCAGAATGATGGAAATCACCGGTCGCCGAACCGTGCCCCAGATTTTCATTGGCGACACCCATGTAGGTGGATGCGATGACCTGATTGCGCTGGATGGACGTGGCGGCCTGGTGCCCCTGTTAGAGGCATCCTGAAAGTACTGCCGAACCCTGAGGCCAGCCCTGCCAAGGGCAACCGGAATTGGCGTCTCTCGAGGGCGTGCTGCCCTGAGATAATCCTTCAGTCCGAACTGAATCGCCTGGCAGAGCGTGTTCTTTGTCAGGCCTTGTTCAATTAATGAAAGTACTTAAATGCAAGAAGCCGTATTCCAGATCAAGCGCGTTTACCTTAAGGAGGCTTCACTGGAGCAACCAAATTCCCCAGCCATCCTTTTAAGTGAGGAGCAGCCCTCGGTGGATATCCAGATGGGTGTGCAGGTGACCCCGGTGGCAGACGATGTTTTTGAAGTGTCGGTCGCTGCAACGGTTCATACCCAGATCGGCGAGCAGACGGTGTTTCTGGCAGAGGTCAAGCAGGCTGGCATTTTCGAGATTCGCAATATTGCCCAAGACCAGATGGGACCCATCATGGGGATTGCCTGCCCTCAGATCGTTTACCCCTACCTGCGCGGCAATGTGGCAGACCTGATTCAGCGTGCGGGGTTCCCTCCTGTTCATCTGGCTGAAATCAATTTCCAGTCAATGTACGAACAGCAGCAGGCGCAAGAGGCGGGTCTGCAGTAAGGGCAGACCTGAAGTCACCGGGCCTGGGCAAAGATGAAGATACTGGTGCTGGGTGCAGGGGCTTGGGGTACGGCTTTGGCCATCAGTGCCAGTCGCCACGGCCAGGGACGCCACCAGGTCAGTCTGTGGGCCAGGGATACAGCGCAGGCTGCCCAGATGACTGCGCAGCGAGTCAATCGCCGTTATCTCCCGGGCATTGAACTGCCTGAGTCCCTGCAGATCTGCAGGCAACAAACGGTGGCTGAATTGGCGCACCACCATGAACTGGTGGTAATTGCCACACCGATGGCGGGTCTACGCGGTATGTTGCAGGCGGTGCACGATTGTGGCCGCCCGGTGGCATGGCTTTGCAAGGGGTTTGAAGCCGCCCAGGGCGAGGCCTTCGGCATGTTGGGGCATGAAGTTCAAGCGCAGGCAGCGCCCTTGTTGCAAGCCGGGGTTCTTAGCGGCCCGAGTTTTGCCCAGGAGGTAGCGCTTGGCCAGCCCACAGCTCTGGTGGCAGCCAGTGCCCACAGCGCCGTACGTGATGCCCTGGTGGCCGCGTTTCATAACAGCGTGATGCGGGTCTATGCCAATGAGGACATTGTGGGCGTGGAGGTGGGCGGTGCGGTCAAGAATGTGTTGGCTATTGCTACCGGACTCTGCGATGGCTTGCAACTGGGACTCAACGCCAGGGCAGCCCTGATCACACGTGGGCTGGCAGAGATGACCCGGCTGGGTATCGCGCTGGGCGCCAAGGCCGAGACCTTCATGGGACTTTCGGGCTTAGGGGATCTGGTCCTGACGGCCACTGGCGACCTCAGTCGCAATCGCCAGGTGGGACTGCAGTTGGCCAAGGGACTTAGCCTTAAAGAGGCCGTCACCTCACTGGGCCATGTGGCCGAGGGTGTCTATTCGGCCCGTACCGTGGTTCAGCGAGCCCAGGCGCTTGGTGTTTCGATGCCGATTTCCGAAGGGGTGGTGGCCCTGCTGGATGGGCGCTTGCAGCCTTCAGCGGCGGTGGCAACGCTGATGGGGCGAGACCCTGCCAGGGAGCGCTGAAGGACTTTTCAGGTTCGGAGCTGTCGGCTATCCCTGGGCGACACGCTTACGGATATGTTCGAGTGCCAGTTCCACCTGGTCGACCAGAACGAGACACAGATCACCGTCCCCAAGCCGGTCCAGTGCGGTGTCAATGGCAAGAAATTCACCATAGATTTCCTGGACTTCACCGGTTCGCTGCGCACCTGCCAGGCCCTCGCGTAGCAGCGCCAGAACCTCGCCGTCAGCGCGACCGCGCTGGCAGGCATCCTGGTACAAAACAACCTGGTCAAAGGCCCGACCCAGAATGCGGGTCTGTTCGCGTATGTCTTCATCACGCCGATCACCGGCGCCACTGATGACCACCGAGCGCCGCCGAGCCGGCATGGCCTCGACCGCGCGGACCAGGGCCTGCATCGCATCGGGATTGTGGCCATAGTCGGCGATCACC
The DNA here is from genome assembly GCA_017856435.1 of Burkholderiaceae bacterium. Classification (GTDB taxonomy): domain Bacteria; phylum Pseudomonadota; class Gammaproteobacteria; order Burkholderiales; family Burkholderiaceae_C; genus Hylemonella. The sequence goes on along the minus strand of JAFMFB010000007.1, from coordinate 29,832 downwards.
TGGGCGCCACGAAAGTTAAAGACATTGAAGCGCCCCTGCGCGTTGTCGTTGTCATTGGTAAAGCTGGCCAGGCCACGGCAAATCACCTGCCAGTCCAGACCCAGCGCCCAGGCCGCTGCCGCGGCTGCCATCACATTTTCGACCTGGAATCCGATCAGGCCGCCATGGGTAAGCGGTATATCGGACAAGGGAACGCTTTGCCTGCGGTTGCCTTCTGCAATCACCAGATGGCCCGATTCGGTAAACACGGCTCGCCGGCCCTGCGCCAGATGGGTCGCCATCACCGGATGGTTTCGATCGAGGGCGAAGAAAGTAACCTGGGCCCCCCGGTTATGGTTGGCCATCTCAACCACCATGGGATCGGCTGCATTGAGCACGGCCATGCCGGCGGGGGCAATGTTCTGGACAACGACCCGCTTGAGCACCGCCAGATCCTCCACCGTGGTAATGAAGTTCAATCCCAGATGATCACCCGCTCCGATGTTGGTGACCACCGCGACATCGCAACGATCAAAGGCCAGCCCTTCGCGCAAGATACCGCCCCGCGCTGTTTCCAGCACGGCAGCATCCACATTGGGGTGGGCCAAGACGCTGCGCGCGCTTTTCGGGCCGCTGCAGTCACCGGTGTCGATGCATTCGCCGCTGATATAGACGCCGTCGGTTCCTGTCATGCCCACCCGCAGGCCGCTGATTTCGAGCAGGTAGGCAATCAGGCGTACGGTGGTGGTCTTGCCATTGGTTCCAGTGACGGCAACCACGGGGATACGCCCAGTTTCATGATCGCCGAACATGTGCTGGACGATGGCTTCACCCACGGCACGCCCCTTGCCATAGGACGGGGCCAGGTGCATGCGCAGGCCAGGCGCAGCATTGACTTCCACAATACCGCCACCCTGCTTTTCCAGGGGATTCAAAATGCTCTCGCAGACCATGTCAACGCCACAGACATCCAGCCCCACCATCTGGGCGGCAGCAACAGCGCGCATGGCGACCTCAGGATGAACGTCGTCCGTGACATCGGTGGCACTGCCGCCGGTTGAGAGGTTGGCGTTGTGACGCAGGTTGACACGGTTGCCTTTGGCAGGAATGGAGTCAGCCTGAAGCCCTTGCAGGCCCAGGCAGGTCAAGGCAATGTCATCAAAGCGTATTTTTGTCAGTGAGGTGGCATGTCCGGTTCCGCGTCGCGGATCCTTGTTGACCGTTTCCACCAGTTCGCGCACGCTATGGATACCATCGCCCACCACGCTGGGAGGATCCCGGCGAGCCGCAGCCACCAGACGGTCTCCAACCACCAGCAGGCGGTAGTCGTTACCGGGCAAAAATCGCTCGACCAGGATTTCGTTGTCGTATTCCTGTGCCGCTGCGTAAGCCGCCGCCAGTTGCTCGCGGCTGTTGATATTGACGGTGACACCCTTGCCCTGGTTACCCTTCTTCGGTTTGATGACCACGGGCAAACCAATGACCTGCGCGGCTTCCCAGGCCTGCTCAACCGAATCGACTTCGCGTCCCGTCGGCACAGGCACACCAGCGGCCGCCAGAAGTTTCTTGGTGAGTTCCTTGTCTTGTGCAATCGATTCAGCGATGGCGCTGGTTTTGTCGATCTCGGCGGCCTGAATCCGGCGTTGCTTGCTGCCCCATCCAAAGGCAATCATGCTGCCAGTCGTCAGCCTGCGGTAGGGAATGCCACGGGCCAGGGCTGCGTTCACAATCGATCCGGTACTGGGCCCCAGGCGGATGTCTTCATCCAGCTCGCGCAACTCCGCCAAAGCCTTGGCCAGGTCAAAGGGCGAGTCTTCTAGGGCCGCCTGGCAAAGTTGCTCGGCCATGTCAATCGCCATTCGACCGACATCCTCTTCGGTGTATTCGACCACCACCTGAAATACGCCGGGCTCGACGGTGGCGGTGGTGCGGCTGAAGCTGACCGTACATCCGGCCTGGGCCTGCAGGGCCAAAGCGGCCACCTCCAGTACATGGGCCATCGATACATTTTCATCCTGGCCGATTGGGGTGAGGGGCAGAATGCCGGGAAAACGGGCACGCAAACGGAAACCGAATTCCTCCCGGGGATTGAGGCTGATCTCCTCAGGGGTGCAGTGCACTACCGCTTCGATCGAAGTATGGTGGCTCCACAGATTAGGGCCTCGCAGCGCGCGAATGCGTGAAACTTTCATGTCAGAAATTTGGTTCTTGTTTGGCGTCAAAGGTGCGCAGACCCGCCCCCATCAATTCAAGAGGTATGTCCAACGCCCAGGCGGTTGCCACAGCGGCCAAAACCATCTGGGGTTGGGCAACCTTGGAAGGCTTGAGGGAATGCAGCGGCATCAGGATGGATTCCTCTTTGCCTTTGGCAAGGGTGATCTGACCGTCGCGCAAAAAGACAGTGCGCCCGCCCGTGCTGGCGTGACTGAGCAAGTCCGCTGAGTCCGCCTGCAGGCCGTAAAAGATCACTTCCCCGTCAGACAGTTCGGCCATTTCAACCACCTTGGGGTCATCAGCATTGAGGACCGCCACGCCCCAGGGCAGCACGACATCCACCTGGGTGCGCAGGACGGTGAACAGACGGTCCGGGTCGTCGATGTAAAACTCCTGCAGCTCCGAGGGGTCGCCCAGACCGGTCACCACACCCACGGTGCAGCGGTCATACGCCAAGCCTTCAGACAAAATCATGCGGCTGTCATTCTCAAACACGGCAGCTTGCAGGCTGCGGTTGATCAGCAGGCGCTGTCCGGTTTCCCAGTTCATGGCGTTGCTTGCATCCACCTGACGCTCATTCAGGAAAAAACCATCATGGCAGGCGAGCCCGACCTGCTTGCCGCTGATGTGCAAAAGCCAGGCCACCAGCCGTGCAATGCGGGTGGTGTTGCCGCTGCCAGTGACGCCCACAACAGGAATCCGCCCCTGATCCTGGCCTGGAAACAAATGCTCCATGATGGCCTTGCCTACATTTCGCGGCTCGCCTTCAGCGGGCTTGAGGTGCATCAGCAGGCCGGGGCCAGCGTTTACTTCAATAATGGCGCCTTGCTGTTCAGGCAGGGGTCGGGAAATATCCTGAACCACCATGTCTATGCCGGCGATGTCCAGGCCCACCACACGTGCCGCCAAGGCCGCCACTTCAGCCACCTTGGGATGGACCAGGTCGGTCTCGTCATAGGCTAGATCGCCGTTTCGTTTCAGCAGGACAGTTTGGCCAGCTGGGACAATTGCCTGAGCGCTCAGACCCTGGCGAGCCAGTTCAAGCTGTACGATGGGTTCCTTGTCCAGCACCAGGGGTTCTAGCGGAAACTCCTCTTCCTCGCCGCAGCGCGGGTCGCTGTTGATTTGCAGGTCAATCAACTGCAGCACACTGGATTGGCCATCGCCCACCACGGTCTGCATCTTGCCCCGCGTGGCGGCTACAACCTGGCTGCCAACCACCAGCAGGCGATGGGCTTCACCCTTGACAAAGCGCTCCACCAGCACCCCGTTGCCTTCCTTGTCGGCTGCCTGATAAGCCTGTTCAATATCCTTGCGGTCACGCAGGTCGGTAAACACCCCCCGTCCATGGTTGGCATCGGTTGGCTTGACGGTCACCGGCAGGCCAATCTCCTGAGCCACTTCCCAGGCCTGCTCGGGGCTTTCCACCTCTTCTCCTTCAGGGACCGGGACGCCGCAGGTTTTCAGCAGGGTTTTGGTCAGGGTCTTGTCGCGCGCGATGCCCTCGGCAATCGCACTGGTCAGGTCAGTCTCTGCAGTCCAGATTCGGTGTTGGGCCGCGCCATAGCCCAGTTGAACCAAATTGCCCTCATTGAGTCGGATGTGCGGGATTTGGCGGTCAATCGCGGCCGCCACTATATGCTCGGTGCTCGGGCCCAGATACCAGCGTTCGCGCAGTTCGCGCAGCCTGGCCACGGCCAAATCGACGTTAAACGGCGTGTCCTCGATGGCGGCCATGACCAGGTCGCGGGCAGACTCGAGCGCGGCGCGGCCCACCTCTTCCTGTCGGGTTCGAAATGCCACCTTGTAGATGCCGCGCTGGCTGGTCTGGCGGGCCTTGCCAAAACCCAACTGCATGCCGGATAGGTTCTGCAGTTCAATCGCAACATGTTCCAGGATATGGCCGGCCCAGGTTCCCTCGCGCAAGCGCAACAAAAACCCTCCGCGTTCACCGACGCCGCAGCGATGCTCGATTAGGCCGGGCAGCCAGGCTGTCAAACGCTCGTAGAATCCGGGCAGGGTGTTGGAGGGGAAATCTTCCAGCTCGCCGATATCGACCCAAGCTTCGATGACGGGACGGTAGGTCCAAATATTGGGGCCCTTGAGGTGGGTCACCCTGAGCAATTGAATGTTTTTCCTTGTCATGAATCCAGCCGGTTCCTACCGCAGGCCATTGAGCCTAGGTGGGTTGTGAGTTTTTTATTGCCAATAACACTTTCTATGGGTTGGCCGTTTTGCCGCAAATAATCACACCGGTTAGATTACAACAGACATGAAGCCCACAGCAGACGAATTATTGAACGAAATCCCCGCCTCCTGGCGAGCAGACGTTCAATCACAGCTCCACGCAGGGGAGAACGTCCGGGCCGCGCTGGAGGTTGACCTCGACGCTGCCTTGTCGTTTGGCGAAGGCCTGGTTCTGGCCACCGATGAGCGCCTGCTGGCACGGGAGGTTGGTGCTGCCGATTGGCGGTCCTGGCCTTATCGCCCCGAGCTGCAGCTGCGGCACTCAGACCATGCCGGAGTGGGACACCTTGAACTGCTGGATGCGCAGGGACGGCAGGCAGACTGGTGTTTTACCTTGGGGCGCAATCTACAGGCCATGCGCCTATTTGAGCAGTTTCAGTTGCGCAGCGAAAGTCAGGCCAGCGGGCAACCGGTGGCGCAGCCTGATACTCAGCTCTGCCCCAGCTGCAAGGCCCCCCTGGAGCCCGACCAGGACGAATGTCCAATTTGTGCCAAGGTCATCCATACGCCACCGTCCACCTGGACCCTGCTGCGCCTCTGGCGCTTTGCCCACCCCTATCGCGGCCAACTCCTCTGGGGCCTGATCCTGACCCTGTTGGGGACGGCGGCCAGCCTGGTACCGCCCTATCTCACCATGCCCTTGATGGACGATGTGCTGATTCCCTTTCAGAGCGGCAAGCAGATTGACCCTGGACTGGTAGGGCTCTACCTGGGCGGATTGCTGCTTGCGGCCGTCGTGGCCTGGGCCCTGACCTGGGCGCGCACCTATATTCTGGCCCTGGTGTCCGAGCGGATTGGAGCCGATCTGCGAACCGCCACCTATGACCATCTGATGCGTCTGTCCCTGGAATATTTTGGCGGCAAGCGGACCGGTGATCTGGTGGCGCGCATTGGCAGCGAAACCGACCGTATCTGCCTGTTTCTATCACTGCACCTGCTGGATTTCATCACCGATGTGGTGATGCTTCTGATGACTGCTGCCATCCTGTTCTCAATCAACCCTTGGTTGGCGCTGGTGACCCTGTTGCCTCTGCCCATCATCATGTGGATGATTCACGCGGTACGGGAACATCTGAAAACTGGTTTTGAAAAAATTGACCGGGTCTGGTCAGAGGTGACCAATGTCCTGACCGATACCATTCCAGGCATTCGCGTGGTCAAAGCGTTTGCCCAGGAAGGACGTGAATCGGGCCGCTTCCTGGAGGCCAACCGACATAACCTGGTGGTGAACGACAAAATCAACCGGATTTGGTCCCTCTTTACGCCCAGCATTTCATTTTTGACTGAGGCTGGCTTGCTGGTGGTCTGGGGGTTTGGTATCTGGTTGGTTGCCAACGATCAGATCACAGTGGGTGTCCTGACCGCCTTCATTGCCTATATCAGCCGTTTTTACGGTCGCCTGGACTCAATGAGCCGAATTGTTTCCTGGACCGAAAAATCAGCTTCGGCCGCCAAGCGGATCTTTGACATCCTCGACCATGTCTCCAGCGTGCCCGAGCCAGCCCAGCCGGTACAAATTCAACAGGTGAGGGGTTTGATCGAGTTGCGTCATGTCGGTTTCCGCTATGGCAACCGGGGCGTCAACCGGGATATCTCCCTGACCATCCAGCCCGGCGAGATGATCGGGTTGGTGGGCCATAGCGGCTCGGGCAAGAGTACCCTGGTCAACCTGATCTGTCGCTTCTACGATGTGACCGAAGGTTCCATCCGGCTGGACGGAGTCGATATCCGCTCTTTTTCGGTGGCCGATTACCGTCGCCATATCGGCCTGGTGTTGCAGGAACCCTACCTGTTCTTCGGGTCGATTGCTGAAAACATTGCCTATGGCAAGCCCGATGCCACTCGCGAGGAAATCATTGCCGCCGCGCGCGCCGCGCATGCCCATGAGTTCATCCTGCGTCTGCCGCAGGGCTACGACTCCCTGGTGGGCGAGCGCGGGCAAGGGCTGTCAGGCGGTGAGCGCCAGAGAATTTCGATCGCCCGTGCCTTGCTGATCGATCCGCGCATCCTGATTCTGGATGAGGCCACCGCGTCGGTTGATTCTGAGACGGAAAAGGAAATTCAGAAGGCGCTGGACAATCTGGTGCATGGTCGAACAACGATTGCCATTGCGCACCGATTGTCGACGCTGCAGCGAGCCGATCGGCTGGTGGTGATGGACAAGGGGCAGGTGGTTGAAGAAGGCACCCATGACCTGCTGATGTCCCTCCAGGGGACCTATTACAACCTCTACACGGCGCAAGCTCGCAATATGGATGTGGACCTTGATGATGTGGCCGAAAAGCGCGACTTGATGACCGATCCTAAGGTGAAGGCATGAGCGATGTGGCTCTGAGCAATGAAAAAGTACCACCAGGCGACTTTGAGCTTGAGCGGGATGCCTTTGGCCGATTGGTCTTGACCTTGGCCGAGGGCGGTCGCCATGTTGGGGTGGTGCCGGTACGTTCCTATCCGATCCAGGCCCCCGAGTTCGGGATAGCCCTGATGGATGCCGACGGCCATGAACTTGCCTGGATCGAGCATCTCAGCACCCTGCCGCAACCCCGCCAGCAATTGATTCGTGATGCCTTGCGGGCACGTGAATTCATGCCAGTGATCGAAGCACTTCTTGCGGTAACGAGTTTTTCCACTCCGTGCACCTGGCGTGTGAGAACCGATCGAGGCGATACCGAATTTGTGCTGCGGGGTGAAGAGGATATTCGGCGTCTCGGGGGTGGCAACGGTTTGTTGATCACCGATTCCCACGGAATTCAGTTTTATGTGCGCGATTTGACCGCTCTCAACCGCGACAGCCGCAAACTGCTGGATCGTTTCCTGTAAGCGCAATAATCCCCTGATTTTCTGAATTTCACCCAGCGTTGTCATGAGTTCAACCCTTGATCCAGTTATCGATGTCGAATACGAACAGCCTGATGCCCTGCACGGCGATGGTGCTGTCTGTGCCACTCATCACGCCTGGGCCCGAGTGCCTCCTGAGCCCGCTGCCGCCGAGCGCCTTGCCCTGAAAGAAAAAATCCGCCAACTTCTGAAGCAAAAAAATGCGGTGATGGTCTCGCACTACTATGTTCACCCTGACTTGCAGGATCTGGCCGAAGAAACCGGCGGCCTGGTCAGCGATTCGCTGGAAATGGCCCGGTTCGGGCGCGATCACCCTGCCACCACCCTGGTGGTGTCCGGGGTCCGCTTCATGGGGGAGACGGCCAAGATACTGTCGCCCCACAAGCAGATCCTGATGCCGGATCTTGACGCGACCTGTTCCCTTGATCTGGGATGTCCGGTGGAAGACTTTTCGGCGTTCTGTGATGCTCACCCGGACCGCTCGGTGGTGGTGTATGCCAACACCAGTGCGGCGGTCAAGGCGCGCTCGGATTGGCTGGTCACTTCCAGCTGTGCCCTGGACATCGTGCGAGCCCTCAAGGAGAAGGGCCAAAAGATATTGTGGGCACCCGATAAGCATCTGGGCGGCTACATTGAACGCGAGACTGGCGCCGACATGCTGATGTGGAACGGCTCCTGCATCGTTCATGATGAGTTCAAGGCCTTCGAGCTGGAGCAACTGATCAAGAGTCACCCAAAAGCAAAGGTGCTGGTTCATCCCGAGTCGCCGGCTGCCGTGGTGGCGCTGGCCGATGCGGTTGGCTCCACCTCGGGCATTCTCAAGGCAGCAAGAGAGCTTGATGCGACCGAATTCATTGTGGCTACCGACAAGGGGATGATGCACAAATTGCGCACCCTCAATCCGGGCAAGACGTTTATTGAGGCGCCGACGGCGGGCAACAGCGCTACCTGCAAGAGCTGCGCTCACTGTCCCTGGATGGCGATGAACAGCTTGGCCGGTGTCGCCCATGTGCTGGAAACAGGCGCCAATGAGGTGCTGGTCGACCCACAGCTGATTCCGCGCGCGCGCGTTCCAATTGACCGAATGCTGGCCTTTACTGCCGCGCTCAAGGCCGGCCAGCCCACCGCGGGTCTGGTGCCGCACATCGGAGCTGCTTGAATTAGCCCTGGCTGGTTGATGCCTTGTACCTGTGGGCTGTCGGCGTGCGCGAATGGATAGAGCTGAGCGTTGACCCGCTCATGCCCCGGTCAACACCATTCAAGGAGACACGATGATCATCAAAACCCAGGAAGATGTCACTCGGGCGGTGTTGGCCGAACTGCAGCATGCCGACAACCCGCGATTTCGGGAGATCATGAGCGCGGCCGTCAGGCACCTGCATGACTTTGCCCGTGAGGTCAGGCTGACTGAAGCGGAATTACGCCAAGCCTGCGACATCGTGGCTCAGCTCGGGCAGCGTAGCACCGAATCTCATAATGAAGTCGTCCTGGCCAGTGGCTCCATTGGGCTCTCTGCACTGGTATGCCTGCTCAACAATGGCAACCAGGGCCAGACCGAAACCACCGCCAACATGCTGGGCCCATTTTGGCGTCAAGGCGCCCCGATCTATCCCAATGGTGCTTCAATCGTCAAGCCGGGCTCAGCAACGCTGAGCACCGACCTGCCAATTTTTGTGGATGCCTGGGTACGTGATCCTGAAGGACGCCCGGTGGCCGATGCCCAGATAGACATCTGGCATGCTTCCAGCGACGGCTTCTATGAGAATCAGGACCCGGGCCAGGCTGACATGAACCTGCGTGGACGCTTTGTCACAGACGCCCAGGGCCATATCTGGTTTCGCAGTGTCAAGCCGGCCGGCTACCCGATCCCGGTGAGCGGGCCGGTCGGCGCCTTATTGCGCGCCCAGGGACGCCACAATTTACGCCCCGCCCATATTCATTTTCTGATCCACAAGGATGGTTACAAGACCCAGTTCTCCCAGGTCTATTCAAGTGACGACCCCAACCTGGCAACCGATGTGCAGTTTGGCGTCACCCAGGCCCTGATTGGTCAATATGTATTGCACCGTGACGAGACCGCGCCCGCTGACGATGTTGCCGGTGCGTGGTACAGCCTGGCCCATCATTTCGTGATCGAGCCCGGCGAAGCCCGCCTGCCCAAGCCGCCCATTACCGGCAAGGCCGAAGGTGACAGGCCGCGCCTGACTATTCTTCAACCCAGAACAACCAGCACAGGGAGGGCACCGGCATGAGCCAGCAAAGCAACAGCAACCCACGCTGGAAACAGCGTCCGCCGGGATCCACCTGGGGTGACTTTGGGGCCGACGATCAATGTGGACGCCTCAACCTGATCACGCCACTCAAGGTGCGTCAGGGTGTGGCCGAAGTGAAGGAAGGCAAGACTTTTTGCCTCAGCTTGCCGCTGGACTACCCGGGCGGCAGCCTGCTCAACCCGAGGCGCAAGCCGCCGGTGCTCAGGCCCACGCTACGCAGCAAAAAATCAAATTACAACTACCAGTTGCGTTGTGACGACCCGGCCTGCACCGATGTGACCTGTGATGATCTGGCAGTGATCCATCTGCAGTATTCGACCCAGTGGGACAGTTTTGCCCACATGGGGCAGATGTTCGATGCAGACGCTGACGGGGTTGCTGAGCCGCTGTACTACAACGGCTACCGGGCCGGTATCGATGTGGTCGGATCGGAGCGGGCCGAAGATGCCGGAATTTTTGACTTTGCCAAGGTGCCTGCCCAATCCACTTCAAGCGCAAATGCCCTTGGGATTGAAAAGATGGCCGAGCGATGCGTCCAGGGACGTGCAGTGCTGATTGATCTGCACCGTCATTACGGTCGTGAACGCAAACTAATAGGCCACAAGGAACTGATGGCGGTGCTGCAGCACGATGGTGTCACGGTTGAGGCCGGTGACATGGTGTGCCTGCATACCGGCTTTGGGCAGATGCTGCTAGAGCTCAAGCGTGAGCCGGACAAGCATTCCCTGGAAAACAGCTGTGCCGTGCTGGACGGGCGCGACCCTGAGCTGCTGCAGTGGATCACTGACAGCGGACTGTCGGTGCTGATAGCCGACAACTATGCTGTGGAAGGGCTACCGGCCCGGGAGCAGCCCATGGGTTGCGCCGCCTTGCCCTTGCATGAGCATTGCCTGTTCAAGTTGGGCGTCCATTTGGGTGAGCTGTGGTACCTCAGTGAGTTGGCCAGCTGGCTGCATGCCCATCAGAGATACCGGTTCCTGCTGACCGCACCGCCGCTTCGTCTGCCCGGCGCCGTGGGGTCACCGGCCACACCGGTGGCGACCGTCTGAAAATCAGCCAAGCAGGCTGCTGGCCGCAACCCAGGGCAGATTCTGGGCCTGGGCGACTGCCGCATGGGTCACCTGACCCTGCGCCAGGTTGAGTCCGTTGCGCAGATGCGGGTCGTCCCGCATGGCCTGGGCCCACGCCTTGTCGGCCAGGGCCAGAGCGTGCGGCAGGGTGGCATTGTTCAGGGCAAAGGTCGAGGTGCGCGCCACGTTGCCCGGCATGTTGGCCACGCAGTAGTGCACGATGCCCTCTTCAATGAATGTGGGCTCGGCGTGGGTGGTGGGGTGTGAGGTCTCAAAGCAGCCGCCCTGATCGATGGCCACGTCCACCACCACCGCCCCTCTTTTCATACGCCTGACCAGCTCACGCGATACCAGCCTGGGCGCATTGGCCCCGGCGACCAGCGCGCTGGCAATCACCAGATCAGCATCCATGACCGCTTGGGCTATCGTCTGCTCATTGGCCAACTGGGTGGTGATGCGGTTGCCATAGCGCAGATCCAGCGTGCGCAACTTTTCGCTACCGCGGTTGAGCAGGGTCACCCGCGCGCCCATGCCGATGGCGATCTGCGCGGCGTTGGCGCCCACCGTGCCGGCACCCAGAATCACCACATGGGCAGCGGGCACCCCCGCCACTCCCCCGAGCAGAACGCCCCGGCCGCCCTGTGACTTTTCCAGCCAGTGAGCCCCAACCTGCACGGCCATGCGCCCGGCCACTTCGCTCATGGGGACCAACAGCGGCAGCTGGTTACCAGGGCCGGTGATGGTTTCATAAGCAATGCAGACGGCGCCGCTTTTCAGCAAGGCCGAAGTGAGGGTCGGGTCGGGTGCCAGATGCAGATAGGTGAAGAGCATTTGTCCAGGCCGCAGCAGAGGCCATTCACTGGCCTGGGGCTCCTTGACCTTGATGATCAGGTCGGCCTGTTCAAAGATGCTCGCAGCATCTGCCAAGATGTGAGCTCCCGCGTGGCGGTAGTCCTGGTCCAGCAGGCCAATGCCTTGGCCAGCGCCGCTTTGGACCAGCAGCGTGTGGCCATGGGCCACCAGCTGACGCACGCTGTCCGTAGTCAGACCGACACGGTATTCATGCGTCTTTATTTCTCTGGGTACGCCAACTTGCATGGTGGTCCTTTCGAGTCTGTGAACACCATGGTGCAAGCTTAGCCCAGCGAGGGCGAATTTTTTATCAGCCCGCTTGCGATCGTTTGAGGGCCTGCAGTGAAGTGGTCACTATATGACCTGCATCAACACCGAAGTACTGTCGCAGGGCGGCCCGGGTGTCGCTGCGGCCAAAGCCATCGGTGCCCAGTGTGTAGTAAGGCCTTTGTGGCGGCACAAAAGCCCGCACACTCTCAGGCACCGCACGCACATAGTCGGTGGCGGCAATCACCGGACCGCGGCTTTTCTGCAACTGCTGCGCGATGAAGGGTACGCGGCTGTTGGGCTGACCGGCTATAAGCGCCTGTTCGCAGGCCAGGCCATCTCGTGCCAGCTCGCTCCAGCTGGTCACGCTGAAGACATCCACCGCAATGCCTTGTTCGGCCAGCAGCTCAGCGGCTTTCAGCACTTCGGTCAGGATGGCGCCCGATCCCAGCAGGGTGACGGCCTGAAGTGGCGTGGCCTTCGACGCTGAGGGAAAGCTTTTGAACTTGTAGCAACCCCGGATCACGTTGGCAGCAGCCCCGGCTTGCAGGTTGGGCTGGGCATAGTTTTCATTCATCAGGGTGATGTAATAAAAAACATCCTGCTGGTCGATCAGCATCTCACGCATGCCCTGGTCCACGATGACCGCCATCTCACAGGCAAAGGCCGGGTCGTAGGCCTTGCAGTTCGGAATGGTCGCAGCCACCAGATGGCTGGAGCCGTCCTGGTGTTGCAGGCCTTCACCGCCCAGGGTGGTGCGTCCGGAAGTGGCCCCTAGCAAAAAGCCGCGAGCGCGCTGGTCAGCCGCTGCCCAGATAGCGTCGCCCACCCGCTGAAAGCCGAACATCGAGTAGTAGATGTAGAAGGGCAACATCGCCAGGCCATGCACGCTGTAGCTGGTGGCAGCGGCGGTCCAGCTGGCGATGGCGCCGGCCTCGGAGATGCCCTCTTCCAGAATCTGCCCCTCGAGTGCTTCGCGGTAGGACAGCACCGAACCGATGTCCTCCGGGGCGTAACACTGGCCCAGGCTGGAGTAGATGCCGACCTGTTTGAACAGATTGGCCATGCCGAAAGTACGGGCTTCATCGGCCACGATCGGCACGATGCGCTGACCCAGCACCGGGTCCTTGAGCAGCTGGCCCAGCAGCCGCACAAAGGCCATGGTGGTGCTCATTTCCTTGCCGGCCGCATTCAGGGCAAAGTCGGCATATGACTCAAGGCTCGGCGTGGGGACGACCGCACATGCGGTGCTGCGTTGGGGCAGGTAGCCCCCCAGTGCTTGGCGGCGTTGATGCAGGTAGCGCATCTCTGCGCTGTCATCGGCAGGCTTGTAGAAATCGAGCTTGCAGGCCTGCTCGTCGGTGATGGGCAGGTTGAAATGGTTGCGAAACGCCAGCAGGTGCTCTGCCTCAAGCTTCTTCTGGCTGTGGGTGGTCATCTTGCCCTGACCGGCCTGTCCCATGCCGTAGCCTTTTTTGGTGTGCGCCAAAATCACCGTGGGCTGGCCCCGATGCGCAGCAGCGGCTGCGTAGGCGGCATACACCTTCACCAGGTCATGGCCGCCACGCTTGAGGCGATCGATCTGCTCATCGGTCATGCCTTGGGCCAGCCGCGCCAGGGCTTCGTTCTGGCCAAAGAAATTGTCACGGTTGAAGCGGCCGTCCTTGGCCGCGAAGGTCTGCATCTGGCCGTCAACTGTTGCGCTCAAAGCCCGCAGCAGGGCGCCATCGCTGTCGCGGGCAAACAAGCCGTCCCAGTCACTGCCCCACAACAGCTTGACCACATGCCAGCCAGCGCCGGCAAACAACTTTTCCAATTCGTCGATGATGCGGCCATTGCCTCGCACTGGCCCATCCAGGCGCTGCAGATTGCAGTTCACAACCCAGACCAGGTTGTCCAGCTTTTCGCGCGAAGCCAGGGTGAGGGCGCTCATGGATTCGGGCTCATCCATTTCGCCATCGCCAAATACGCCCCAGACTTTTCGGTTGTCACAGTTGAGCAGGCTGCGGTGGGTCAGGTAGCGCATGAAGCGCGCGTGGTAGATCGAGCTGATTGGCCCCAGCCCCATCGAGCCGGTTGGGAACTGCCAGAAATCCGGCATCAGCCAGGGGTGCGGGTAACTCGACAGCCCACGCGCCTGGGCGCTGGCGGCGGTGATCTCCTGACGGTAGTGGTGCAAATCCTCTTCCTGTAGTCGGCCCTCCAAAAAGGCGCGGGCATAGACACCGGGCGCGCTGTGAGGCTGGAAAAACACTAGGTCGCCCCGGTGTTGCGGGCTGCGCGCCTGAAAGAAGTGGTTGAAGCCGACCTCGAACAGATCGGCCGCGCTGGCGTAGCTGGCGATATGACCGCCCAGCTCACCGTAGGCCTGGTTGGCGCGCACCACCATGGCCAGCGCATTCCAGCGCATGATCGAGGCCAGCCGCTCTTCGATCGCCAGGTCACCCGGAAAGTTGGGCTGCTGCGCCACGCTGACCGTGTTGACATAGGGCGTCACCAGACTGGGCTGCCAGCCGGTGTGGTGATGGCGGGCCAGCCGGGCCAGTTCATCCAGGATGAAGCCGGCACGTTGCGGTCCTTCCTGGGTCAGCAGGGCCAGAAAGGCTTGTTGCCATTCGGCAGTTTCCTGTGGGTCAAGGTCAGTCTGGTTGTTAAGAAAAGTCAGCAGATTGGAGGGAATGGGTGCATTCATGATGCCTTCACTGTACCTGTTGGCTCAAAACATGAGTTGCTGAAATATCGTTTATTCAGTATTTAAGAAGCATAATATGCCGTTAATTAAAATATTTACAGCATATGAATCTTGATAAACTTGATTTGCGCATACTCACTGAGTTGCAGGCGGATGGCGCCTTGTCCAATGTGGAATTGGCCCGCAGAGTGCATCTGTCACCCTCGCCCTGCCTGGCCCGCGTCAAGGCGCTGGAAGCGTCAGGGGTGATCAGCCGTTATGTGGCGCTGGCCAACGCGGCCGCACTGGGGTTGGGACTCAATGTGTTCATCAATATCAGCCTGAAGACCCAAAGCAAGGAGGCCCTGGCCGAATTCGAGCGGCGCATTGCCGAGCATGATGAGGTGATGGAGTGCTACCTGATGACCGGAGATTCCGATTACCTGATTCGGGTGGCGGTCACCGATATTGCCGCGCTGGAAAAATTCATTCTGGAGCAACTCACGCCAATCCCCGGGGTGGAGAAGATCCGTTCCAGCTTTGCCCTCAAGCAGGTCCGCTACAAAACATCGCTGCCTTTGCCAACCCGGGCCTTGCCGGCAGGCAAGGCCCGATGAGGCCGGGCCTGGTCGTTTGGGCCCTGTGCCCTACTTGATCCGAAACAGTTTCATGGCGTTGCCGCCTTCGATCAGGCGGCGTTGCTCGGCAGGCAGTCTTTTCACTGAAGCAATCAGCCCGCGCGGATCGGTCTCGCCCATGTCATAGGGGTAGTCGGTCCCCAGCAGCACATGATCGGCGCCATAGCGGTCAATCAGGTGGCGCAGCATGTCCGGGTCAAAGGTGATGGTGTCGAAGTAAAACTTTTCCAGATAGCTGGAGGGCTTTTTCTTGATCACGGTGCGGCCATCCGGGCGCGCTTTCCAGGCGTGGTCCATGCGTGCCCAGTAGTGGGCAAGGTAGCCACCGCCATGGGCAGCAATGAACTTGATTTTCGGATGACGCGCCACGATACCGTCATAGATCAGGTGGCTGACAGCAATGGTGGTGTCCATCGGGTTGCCAATCACATTGTTGAAGTAATGATTGGTCAGTCGCTCGGCCTGGCTGAAACCTACAGGGTGCAGGAAGATCACCACACCCAGTTCGCTGGCCTTGGCAAAAAACCTTTCCAGTCCGAGTTTGGGGTCGGTCAGATTCAGGCCGTTGACATTGGTGTTGATCTCGACGCCCCGCAAGCCGAGTTTTTTCACGGCATATTCCAGTTCACGCACCGCCAACTGGGCATTTTGCAGGGGCACCGAGCCCAGGCCAACAAAGCGGTCCGGGTGCTGTGCCACCAGGTCGGCGATGCCTTCGTTTACATCACGCGCCAAGCTAGCGCCCAGATCCGGTTCAGTGAAATAGAAATACTGGAAGGGGGCAGGGGCGACCGCCTGAATGTCCACGCCCATCTTGTCCATGTCCTTGAGCCGCTCGGCAATGCCGATCAGTTTGGGGTGCCGCTCCCGCATCTGCTTGACATTGGTTTGACGGGTCAGGTCATTGGCAAAAATGATCGAGTAATCGTGTGCTGCCGCGTTCAGGGCGGCCGTTTTTTCAGCGACCACTGGATTGAGGTAGTGGCAATGAATATCAACCACCTTGGATTGGCCCTTGGCGTTGCGAACAATCTTCTGGGCAGCTCGTTTGGGCGTCACGCTGGTGCTGCGCTTGGCCGCGGTCTTGGTGGCCGCCGCATGGCGGGGGCCGTGCTGGTGGCTGGGGTCGGTACAGGTCGGTGAACAGGTGAAGAACATGAAGCGCCCTCAGTTGGGTAAGTGAAAACTAAAAATGGATAGGGACAGCAATCCAGCCGGTCATTGGCCGATGGCTCGGTTCACCCGCGGCATCACCTCTTTGGCAAACAGCTCCATCGAACGCTTGCCAAGTTGCGGGTCCTGCCAGTCGTGGCAGGCGTAGACCAGGGTGCCAAAATCGCCAACCTGTTCACGGAAGGCAAGAATCTGATCCACCACCGAGTTGACTGTGCCGGCAATCACCAGCCGGTTGGTGACATAGTCGGGGGTGATCTCACTGTCGGGCATCTCCGGGTCGGTCTTGAACAGGTTCGAGCGTCCAACACCTTGCACCAGCTTGCGAACCAGCTGCTTGAAGTAGAAGTGGTAGGGCCCCCCCTCTTGCAGGGCGTAGCGTTTGGCCGTGGCCTCATCGTCAGCGACAAAAATGCTCTTGGCCACATGCCACTCGGAGGGCGACGCGGTGGCGCCAACTGCTTCCCGCCCTTCAACATACTTGGGCCAGTGCGACTTGACCCATTCGGGCATCAGGAAGTTGGCTGAGATGGGCTGCCAGCCACGCTTGGCCATTTCGGTGACCCCTTTGGAAAAGGGCGCGACGGCCGTGCCAACAATGAGCGGGTGGGGCTTTTGAAAGGGTTTCATGATGAAGCCCTGACCGATTTCAGGAATCATGGTCTTGCCGACCGAGACATTCCAGAACTGGCCTTCGATGTCGTACGGGGGATCGGATTCCCAGATTTTCAGAACCGTGTTGATGCCCTCGACAAACATGGCATTGCGGTCCTTGCCGAAATTGCCAAAGACTTCGGCATCCGAGATCAGGCCACCGGGGCTGATGCCCATGACAAATCGACCCTGGAGCAGGTGATCGAGCATCGCAGCCTGGGAAGCGATATGGGCCGGGTGGGAATTGGGAACGTTGATGGTTCCAGTACCAAGCTTAATTTGCTTGGTCTCAGAGATCAGGCTGGCCAGGAAAATCATGGACGAGGTCACGATCTCGGCGGAATCGGTGACATGCTCGCCGACATAGGCTTCGCTAAATCCCAACTGGTCAGCCAGGATGATGGCCTGGCGGTCTTCCTGCAAGGCCTCGGTAACGTTGCGACCTGGCGGGTGCAAGGGCATCATGAAGGTGCTGTATTTCATGCGGTTCTCCGTTGATCCAGCAGGTTTTGTTGAGGGGCCTCAACCAACTCGATCCCCTGTTGAAAGGCGCCCTGGCAGAACAGCAGGGGCCGCCTGGCGCAGTGCGAGTAGCGCTCAACTTGCCCCAAAAACATACAATGGTCTCCCACCAGATGGGTGCCCACTATGCGGCATTCCAGGGTGGCAGCACAGTCTTCGAGCACCGGCTGATCAGCCAGGCCAGCTTGGTAGTCCACATTGGCAAACTTGTCGGCCAAAGGGTTGGAGAACTGGCGAGCCAGTCGCAACTGATCAACGGTGAGCACATTGATCACAAAGCGTCCCGCTTCCTTGAAGAGTTCCAGGCTGGCCGATTGCGTCGCCAGGCTCCAGGCGACGATGGGCGGTTCCAGTGAAACCGATGAAAAGGAGTTGACGGTCAGCCCCGCCAATCGCTCGTCATTGGAACGGGCCGTGACCACGGTTACGCCCGTGCCAAAACTGCCAAAGGCGCGGCGCAGGTCGCGTGCATCAAAAGATGTGATCGTGGTGTTCATGTGATCACTTTAGGGGCGGAAAGGGTATTTTGATATAAGGGATTACCCTTGGTTTTGGCAAATTATGAGCTTGTGCGAGCCTGTACTAACGCTGGCCAGACCGCCCGCGCGCCAGCCATGAAATGGCGTATGGTCAGGGCGATCATGTCGTTGAGCGGTTCTTCGACCGGAACCGCAAAAATCCACTGGCGCTGCCCAAAGTAGAAGATCCGGGCATTGATGCTCCAGACCATCTCAATTTCTGAGGTGTTGATGGGCACCTGATCGATGCCCGGCAGTTGCATTTCATGTCTGAGTTCGATCACAGCTGGCTCAAGAATGCGCTGGCGAAGCAGATCAAGGTATTTGCGGTTGATATCTTCACCACGCAAGCCACTGAACATGAAGATTCGCACCCAGTCCCAGGTCAGTGCCGCCTTCGCGTACTCCTGGTACAGGCGAATAAGGCGCTCTTCCAGGGCAATGCTGCGATCGCGCAACACCGCTTCCCAATACGGGTCCCAGCGCCCCAGGTAGACCTCTTTGTAGACCTCTTCAATCAGAGCGGCCTTGTTGGGAAAATACTTGTAGATTAGGGACTGGGTCACGCCCAGTCGGCGAGCCAGTTGTCGGGTATCGCCATCAAAGCCCAGCTCGGCAAAAAAACGTACCGCCTCACGCACAATCTCCTGAGCGCGCGCGGGGCCGCTCAGACGGCTGCGTCGTTTGACAATCGGGTTGCTGTTCATCGGCAATCAGACCTTGGCCACCGCTTCGACAGCACGGGTTCGTGCCGAGGTCATGATGGCCTGCACCGCTGCCACATTGGCCAGGAGTTCGGTGTGCGACACCGGGTAGGCACTGATGCCGCGCACCGCTTTTGCAAAGGCCTCCAGATTGGACAATGCTGCCGGATGAGCCGGAACAAAGTGGCTGGTTCGCTGGCCATCGCGCGAAACCATGGTGACATCCCAGCCAGTCGGGTTTTCCGGATGGGTGAGGTCGCGAATATCAACCCAGCCTTCGGTACCATAAACCGCCAGACGACCGTCAAAGGGTGTGGCCAGCACGGCGCTGATCAGAGAGTTGGCACCACCTGGAAAGGACAGCATGATGCCCAGGGTGTCACCATTTTCGAAATTTGATCCCAGGGTGGACAGACGCGCCAACACGGATTCTGCCGGTCCCAACAGAGCAATGGATAGGTCCACCAGATGGATGCCGGTGGCGGTCAGGGGCCCGACGGGCGCAAATTGGTTCGATAGCCGCCAGTTGTCCTTGGGTAGGGCAAGAAACTTGTTCTGGTTGAAATTGGCCTCGATCTGCAGAATGGTGCCCAGCTTGCCGGCAGCAATATCCTGACGCAACTGGATGACTGGGGGCTCAAAACGGCGCTCATGACCAATGCCCAGGATGCGCTGGTGTTGGACACATGTGCTGACGGCGCGTCTCGCATCCTCAAGCGTCAGCGAGAGCGGCTTTTCGCAAAAAACATGCAGGCCCTGTTTGGCGGCCGCAACAATTTGATCGACATGGGCCTGGTGTGGAGAACACAGGATCACGGCCTCCAAACCCGGTGTCTCAAGAAAACGCTCGAAGTTTTCCTCAACGCCAAACCCCATGCGCCCAGCGTCTTCACTCATCTGGGCTCGGGTCTGGGCATTGGGTTCGACCACTGTGATCAGTTCGAACCATGCGCTCTGGGTGATCAGCCTGGCCAGTGTTTTGCCCCACCAGCCGTAGCCCACAATGCCGACCCGGACCGGGGACGTTGGCTGGGCTGAGTTGTCGTTGGCTAGGGTTTGGTTTGTCATGCAATGTCTCCAATGTCATCAATGTTCTCGGCTAGACTAGTCTAGAGCATCCTCATCAAATATTTTTCACCAAAAATGGAGTTATCCGATGGCAACCGTCAAAAAGTCCACATCCAAATCTGTCCAGGCCAAAGCTTCCAAGGCGCCGGCACAAAATTCAAAACCGATCGGCTTTGTCGGGCTGGGCATCATGGGGTCGGCCATGTCAAGCAACATGGTGAAGGCCGGTTTCAAGGTTTGCGGCTTTGACCCCCTGCCCGCTGCCCGCAAAAGCTTTCGTGCCCAAGGTGGCGTGGTCTGCAAGGATGCCGCCGAGGTGGCATCCAGCGTCGATGTGATCGTGTTCTCACTGCCCAACCCGGACGCCTTGATGAGTACCTCCCGAGCAGTGGCCTTGCGCGCGCGCAAAGGGCTGGTGGTGATTGAAACCAGTACCTTTGATGTGGAGGACAAGATGGCAGCCCGCGCTGTACTGGCCGCGCGCGGGGTGGTCATGCTAGATTGCCCACTCTCCGGCACGGGTGCTCAGGCCAGACTCAAGGATTTGACCGTTTACTCAAGCGGTCCGGCCAAGGTGGTGCAACAGCTCAAGCCAGTGTTCGAAGGCTTTTCCAAGGCCAACTATTACCTTGGTGAATTTGGCAACGGCATGAAGATGAAGCTGATGGCCAACCTGCTGGTGGCCATTCACAATGTATCCACCGCCGAGGCCCTGCTCTTTGGCAAGCGGCTGGGTATTGCGCCAGATCTTGCTGTCAAGGTCCTGGCTGATGGCGCGGGCGGCTCGCGCATGCTGGATGTTCGCGGACCTGTGATGGCGCAGGAAAGCTGGGATGATGCCACCATGAAGGTCTCGATCTGGCAAAAGGACATGAAGCTGATCAACGCTGCGCTAGCCGCCACCAAGACCCCAGCGCCGCTGTTCACTGCCACCGAGGCTATCTACAACGCAGCCCTGGGGGCCGGCCACGGCGATCATGACACCGCTGCGGTGTACGACGTGTTGCGCCGCATGTGCGGCGGCTGATCAGACTGGGGCGGGAACCTGGCCGCGATACCAGTCGTTGATCTGCGCGCCGGTGCGAATCAGAACTCCGGGTTTGGACCGCACGTAATCCAGCAGACGTTCAAACACGGCAATGCGATGCGGCACCCCGGTGATGTAGGGGTGTACGCTGATCGCCATCACCCGGGTGGTCTTGGCACTTTCCTGCCAGAGGCGATCGAGTTGGGCAACCCCGCGGCGGTACAACTCTTCACTGTCGTGTTGCTGCAGAAGCATCATCGGGATGTCGTTGATTTCCACGCTGTAAGGCACCGATAACACCGGTTTGGGTTTGGCCTGGATCCAGACTGGCTGGTCATCCATCACCCAGTCTGCAACATACTCGATGCCCGCCTCGGCCAGGTAATCGATGGTGTCAGGCGTTTCGGTCAGACCCGGGCTCTCCCAGCCGACCGGCGCCTGACCCGTGAAATCGCGAATGGTCTGCACCGTGCTGGCGATGGCTGCACGCTGGTCGGGCAGGGCATGCATCGGGCCCTGGACGAAGCCGTGGCCCATGAATTCCCATCCCGACTTCAGAGCTGCCTGGGCCACGCGGGGATAAGTTTTGCACACCACACCATTGAGCGCCAATGTGGGCACGATTCCCTGATTGGTCAACGCATCGTGCAGGCGCCAGAATCCCACCCGCATGCCGTACTCATGCCAGGCCCAGTTGGGTAGGTCAGGCTGCAAGGGTTGGCCCATGGGTGGGCTCAGCACGGTACGGGGCATGGCGCGCTCCATGCTCCAGTGCTCGACATTGACAATCACCCACACCAGCATGCGCCCGCCGTCGGGCAGCTGCAGGCTCGGGCGATCAACGATGGCGCTGTAGGGAACGCGTCGGCTTGGCAATCCTTCTTCGTTGGGGTCCAGGTTGGCCATGGGAAGGGGTCCTTTACTCGCTCTTGATATTGTTGTCCGCAATCAGTTTGGAGTATTTAGCAGTTTCGGCCGCCAGGAAGCTACGAAATTCAGCCTGCGAGCTGGCCATGGCCACCACACCCAGGCCGGCAAATTTTTCCTTCAGGTCGGGGTCCGCCATGATCTTGACCAAAGCCGCCTGGTAGCTGTCCACCACAGCCTTGGGCGTACCGGCAGGAACAAACACGCCCCACCAGTTCTCAGCAACCAAACCATCAAGCCCCGCCTCGGCAAAGGTTGGAATATCCGGTGTCATGGGGGAACGTTTTGCGCTGGTAATGGCCAAGGGGCGAAGACGTCCTGACTTGATGTGCTGCGACACCGGCAGGGCATCCGAAACCATCATACTGAGCGTGCCGGCCAGCAGGTCAGTCACTGCCTGGCCGCCGCCTTTGTAGGGCACGGCCAGCATCTTGACTTTGGCCTGTCGCATGATGAGCTCGCCGCCGAGATGGGACATGCTGCCCGGACCACTGGTGCCAAAATTCAGGGTTGCGGGCTTGGCACGGGCATCAGCCAGCAAATCGTTCAACGTGCGGTAGGGAGAGCCAGCGGGTACCACCAGAATATTGGGCCCCACGGCGGTCAGCGAAACCGCAATGAAATCCTTGTCCATGTTATAGGGCACCTTGGACAGCAGGGGGTTGACGGCGGCGGGCCCCAGATTGCCGATCACGAAGGTATAGCCGTCAGCGGGCTGGCGGGCCGCGAAGTCCATCCCGATCGAACCGGCTGCACCGGGCTTGCTTTCAATGATGACGGGTTGGCCCCAATGCATGCTGAGTTTTTGCCCCATGATGCGGGCCATCAAATCGGAACTGCCGCCCACTGGATAGGTCACGACCAGTTTGACCGGACGATTCGGGAAACCCTGGGCCTGTACTGAAACAGCCATCAGGCACAGCAGACCGAGCCACAAAAGCCGCAGCGACTTTGCGACCGAAAAAATGGAACGCATTATGGAACTCCTCGTTGTTAGAGCTGGAAGTGAAGAAACCCTGCCCAGCACGGGACTGAACCGGGGCATTGGAAACGTCGTTTGCTTTCGCCGGCAAAGTCTAATCGAATTCGAGTCGTTTCAACTAGTCTGGGCTGGATTAATGAACAAGCCCTTGCAAGTAGCCCACCCGGTGAATTAGGCCCAGTCTCAGTTCGAGGCGAAATCCTCAGGTCGCAACTGAACTAGGCTGAAGATGCCACGCTGGGTCAAGCGGGCAAATTCGGCCACCAGCATCTCGCGGATCACTGGCAGTCTGGTGCTGTTGCTGTCCTCGAGTCGGCTGGCCATGACCAGCAGCCGGTTGAGCTGAACACCCGAGATTTCTGCCAGGTCAACGCCTGTCATGGCGAGCTGACTTTTGAAGACCGATACCGGCATCAGGGTCGCCCACCGGCCCCGCTGGATCAGTTCGCAGATTGAATCCACCGAGTCGATCACCGCCTCGACATTGAGTTGACGCCCGAGGGGCCTCAGCTGCTGCTCTACCAGGTCCCTGTGCAGGCTGGTCATGAGCAAGGGAATGCGCTCGAGCTGACTGACCGACATGGACGGTGCCAGGTTGAGGGACGGGTTGCCGGCCAGAACAAACGGCTCACCCAAAAGTGGTTGCATGATCAGCCCGCGCCGAGACTGGGGGTTGGTCAGCACTGCGACATCAACGATGCCACGCTCCAGCCAGTCCAGCAGCGCAGGGGTGAAGGCTTCCCGGGTGAGCAATCGGATGCCGTCAGGTGAGAGGTGACAGGTTTCAAACAGGCCGGGCAACAGCACCCGGGCCAGCGTGGGCGAAACCCCTAGGGAAAGACTGCCGCCAGCCTGCTCCCGGCCTTCGGCGAGTTGTTGACGAACCCGCTGTGCTTCACCCAGGATTCGCTTGGCTGACTCATACAGGGTGACCCCGGCCTGAGTCAGGCGAACGCCACGCGGCAGGCGTTGCAGCAGTTGTACCTGCAGGTCCGCTTCAAGCTCACGCAACTGCCGCGTCAGCGCTGGCTGGGCGATGCGGATGGCCGCCGCCGCGGCGGTCAGACTGCCGGCATCGGCAATGGCAACAAAATAACGAAGGGCACGTAAATCCATGGCGAGCGTTGACCGCGGCTTGGGCGGAACGGAATAATTCAATAACGATAACAAAATGATATTCCATTCGCTTAATTTGGCATTGGACGGATGGCGCCCATGGGTTTAGAGTCGGCCCCTTATTGGTTCAAACTGTCGAGGCCTGCTTGAATACCACCGCCAAAAATTCCACCCGCGTGAGTCACCAGCAACTGAGCGACTTCATCCGCGCTGCGTTTCTCAGCCAGGGGCTTTCCGAGGCCGATGCCACCGAAGTCGGAACCCTGATGGCGGATGCCGACCTGCAAGGCTCGGATGGTCATGGTGTGATCCGCCTGCCTCAGTACATCCGGCGCATTCGTGCCGGAGGCATCAACATTCATCCGCAGATTCGGGTGGAGCGCGAGCGCGCCTCCATGGCGATCGTCAATGGGGACAACGGCATGGGCCACCTGGTGGTGTCACGGGCGGTTCAGCTCGCGATCAGCAAGGCGCGAGAAACTGGCGTGGCCTGGGTCGGGACCCGCTTCAGCAACCATGCCGGTCCGGCATCGCTGTACGCGCGCATGCCCTTGCAGCACGACATGATCGGCATCTATTTCGCCGTTGGCAATGCCAATCACCTGCCGCCCTGGGGTGGCATGGACATGCTGTTATCGACCAATCCGATTGCCGCCGCGGTTCCCGCAGGCGAGGAGCCGGCTCTGGTGTTGGACATGGCCACGACCGTGGCGGCCTATGGCAAGGTCAAGGCCAAGGCCAAGCGCGGGGAAATGATGCCCGAGGGCTGGATGATCGACCGCAAGGGCAATGCCCTGCTCGATCCCAAGCGTGCCGATGAAGGATTCCTGCTGCCCATCGGGGGTCACAAAGGCTATGGCCTGGCACTGATGGTGGGCGTGCTCGCTGGCACGCTGGGGGGAGCCGCCATGGGGCGTGAGGTGATAGATTTCAATGCCGACCACAAGAGCGTGACCAATACCGGCCAGGCTATCCTGGTGCTTGACTTGAAGGCCTTTGCAGAACTCGACCCGTTCAAAGCGTCGGTTGACAAACTGATCCGCGATATTCGGGGCAGCGAGCGCTTGCCAGGCGTGGAGCGAATCTGGCTGCCTGGAGAGCAAAGCCATGAACGTCGTGTTCGCTATCTACGCGAGGGCATTCCCGTTGCGGATGGGGTCCTGGCTGAATTGAAGACTCTGGCCAGCGAAATTGGTTTGCCACCCCTGGTGTAATGTCTGACATGTCAACCCGTTCGGGCAGCCCTGCTCCCGCAGAATCCAAGCCGACTGTGCGCGGTTTTGTGATTGACCGTGGTGACGGCAAGGCACAGTTGCCGGGCAGCTTGCATACCAACCGACGTCTGTCGCAGTGGCTCAGCCTGGCCACCCCCGGGGTGGTGCAAGTCATGACGGGCAAGGCCGAACTCGGTCAGGGCATCCTGACGGCCTTGCAGCTGATCGTGGCGGAGGAACTGGATGTGGCCTTGCAGGCGGTGGTTGTGCTGTCGGCCAGCACGGAGCGCGGGCCCGACGAGGGGGTGACTTCCGGCAGCCTTTCGGTGCAGGACAGTGGGGGAGCATTGCGCCATGCCTGCGCCGAAGTGCGCGGTCTGGCCCTGTTGAGCGCTGCCCAACAGCATGGCTTGGATGTGGGTCAGATCCAGGTCCGTCTGGGCTGCATGGTCGGACCGGATGATCAGGTGCTGGGTGACTACTGGAATTTGCTCATGCCCGAGGATTTGCAGGCTGAGTACCAGGGCCGCTGGCAACCCAAGCCGGTGGCGCAGCGCCGCTTGATCGGTGTGGTTCGACCCCAGCGTCTGGATTTGCCGGACAAGATTTTTGGCCGGCCGAGATTCATCCACGATCTGCGCTTGCCCGGCATGCTGCATGGCCGGGTTCTGAGGCCTCCCACCCTGCAGGCGCAACTTTCCAACTGGTCACCCAGCGAACTGGGTGAGTTGCCAGCCAATACCGAATGTTGGGCGGATGGTCGTTTCATTGCGGTGGTGGCCGCCAAGGAACGCGACGCCGATGCCACCGCACAACGGGTGAAAGACCGGCTCAGCTGGCAGGTAAGCCAGCCGCTGCCCCAGGCCAGGGATCTGCCTGATTTCCTGCGCGCAGCGCCCCATGAGCGGGTGGTGGCAGTGCAGCGTGGCAGTTCAGAGCTGCCAGCGGATGGACACCATTTCCAGGCCGACTACTTCAAACCCTATCTGGCCCATGCCTCGATCGGTCCGTCCTGTGCGCTAGCGCGCTGGGATGGCCGTCAACTGGAAATCTGGACCCACAGCCAGGGAATCCATAACCTGCGCGACGATCTGGTGCTGGCCCTCGCAGTGCAGTCGCAGGCCATCAGCAAGGAGGACATCATCATCCACCATGTCGAGGGTGCGGGCTGTTATGGCCACAACGGTGCCGATGATGTGGCGATGGATGCAGTGATGATGGCCTTGCGCTATCCGCAACAGGCGGTCCGGGTACTGTGGTCACGCGCTGATGAACTCTCGCACAGCCCCGTGGGTTCGGCCCACGCTGTGAGTTTGCGGGCCCGTACCAGCGAAGACGGACTGCTTACCCATTGGCACCATGCGCTATGGGCCAATGGCTACAGCTCACGGCCGGGTCGTGCTAAAACGCCCTCGCTGCTGGCCGCCAGCGAGTGCGCAAATGGCACAGCCCTGCCCCTACCGATCAATCCGCCCCTGGCTTCAGGGGGCGGGGCTGACCGCAATGCGGTACCAGCGTATGACGTATCCAATCTGGAAGTGATCAACCACCGCCTGACGGTGATGCCTTTACGAACCTCCGCCATGCGCGGCTTGGGAGCCTATGCCAATGTCTTTGCGATCGAGTCGTTCATGGATGAAATGGCACGCGAGCTGGGTCAGGACCCCTTGAGCTTTCGGCTCAGGCATCTCAATGAGCCGCGCAGTCGCGCCGTGCTGGAGGCGGTGGCGCAGCGGTCCAGCTGGTGGAGCCAGCGTAGCCAGGAGCCCGAAGGAGTCGGCCATGGCCTGGCCTGGGCCCGCTACAAAAACTTTGGTGCCTGGTGCGCAGTGATTGCGCGGGTGCAGGTGGCGCAGGAGGTCCGTGTGCTCAACCTTGACCTCGCCGTTGACGTGGGCATGGCAGTGGATCTGGATGGTATTTGCAACCAGATTGAAGGCGGTGCCCTGCAGAGCACCAGCTGGACACTGAAGGAGCAGGTCAGCTTTGACCAGTCGGGGGTCACCAGTGTTGGCTGGGACACTTACCCGGTGCTGCGTTTTACCGAAGTGCCAGAGGTACGTGTGCATGTGCTGGATCGGCCCGAGCAAGCGCCCCTGGGTGCTGGTGAGGCGGCCCAGGGCCCGGTGGCTGCAGCCATTGCCAATGCGGTATTTGACGCTCTGGGGGTGCGGGTCCGGACCTTGCCCCTGAACGCTGAAAACATCGTGCGTGCCATGGAGGCAAGTGGCTCATGAACGCCAAAGCAAAATTTCATGTGAATGGAAAGCTCTGCAGTCCGGCTGCCGGTGATCAGGTGCCGCTGTTATCGGTCCTGCGCGAGGACCTGGCCCTGTGTGGGCCGAAGTTCGGTTGCGGTCAGGGCGAGTGTGGGGCCTGCATGGTCCTGGTTGACGGCCAGCCGCAGACGTCCTGTAACTTGCCCTTGTGGTCGCTCGAAAACCGTCAGATAACCACGCTGGAGGGCCTGGGTACCGTGGAGGCACCACATCCCCTGCAGACAGCTTTTTTAGAGGAATCGGCGGCTCAGTGTGCGTATTGTGTGGCCGGAATCATTACCACTGCAGCAGCCCTGCTGAAGAGCCAACCCAATCCAAGCCGCGAGGCTATTGTTGAGGCTCTGGACAAACATTTGTGCCGTTGTGGCGCGCATAACCGCATGGTACGGGCCATTCAGCGCGCTGCCGCCGCGATGGCCGATACAGCGGATTCCTGAACTTTCACCCAATCCGATTTTCAAGATGAGCTGGTTACTTCCATCCTCCCACTCCCACGGCGCACGCGGATTCTGGTTCTGCGGCTGTGCCGGTTTGCCCATCGTGCCCAACGAGGGCGGTGCCACCAGCGCGCGCCGAGCACCGGTGTTCATCCGTGGCCAACGTGCACGCGCAATTGATGTGCATGCGCATTGCTATTTCCAGGCGGCGCTCGACCTGATGGGGGCTGAGGCCAAGAGTGTGCTGCCGCCGGTCAAAGGGGTGCCCGAGCATTTCTTGCAGGTGGAGCAACAGCTGGCCACCCGCTTTGCCGATATGGACCGCATGGGCGTTGATATGCAGGTGCTCAGCATCAACCCGTTCTGGTACAAGCAGGACCGTGAAACCGCCGAGGCAATCTGCCGCATTCACAACACCAGCCTGGCCGAACTGTGCGCCCGTCATCCCACACGCCTGGCCGCCTTCGCGTCCCTGCCAATGCAGTTTCCTGATCTGGCGGTGGCCATGTTGGAAGAAGCGGTTCTCAAGTTCGGCCTCAAGGGGGCTGCCATCGGCGGCAGTGTGGCGGGCCAAGATTTTGCCCTGCCGCAATTTCATCCCGTGCTGGCCAAGGCGCAGGAGCTTGGTGTCATGCTGTTCATCCACCCCCAAAGCACGCCCGAGCTGGCGGCGCGCTTCAAGGGCAATGGCTGGTTGTCCAATGTGATCGGCAACCCGCTGGACACCACCATTGCCCTGCAAAAACTTATTTTTGAGGGCGTGTTTGACAAGTTCCCCGAACTCAAGGTGCTGGGCGCGCATGGCGGCGGCTTTCTGGGCTCGTATGCGCCGCGCATGGACCGGTCCTGCTTTGTGTCGCCTCAGAATTGCAACGCAGACATCGCCTTGCAGAAAAAACCGACCGACTATATCCGGCAGATCTATTTTGATTCCCTGGTGTTTACCGGCGAAGCCCTGCGCCATCTGGTGGCCGAGGTGGGCGCCAGCCAGATCATGATCGGAACCGATCATCCCATTCCATGGGAAGACGACCCGGTTGGCCATGTGATGGCAACACCCGAAATCAGCCCAGATGACCAGCGGGCCATCCTGGGGGAGAATGCCATTCGGGTACTTAAGCTCAAGCTCTGATTCCCAAATTTTCTACAACTCAAAGGAGACACCATGAAACAAGTCCATTTTTCCGCTACCTCCCGCCGCTTGCTGCTGGCAGCCGCTGCGCTCGCCGGGCTGGGGCTGGCTGCACCGGCCTGGTCACAGGGCGGCTATCCCAGCAAGCCGATCCGAATGATTGTGCCTCTGGGAGCTGGCAGCGCGGTGGATGTGGCCGCGCGTCTGCTGGCCCAGAAGATGTCAGAAAACATGGGTCAATCCATCGTGATCGAGAACATCACCGGCGCCTCTGGCATCATCGGTGCGGACAAGGTGGCCAAGGCCGCCCCGGACGGTTACACCATCGGCGGCTTTAATGACAGCGTGCTGACCATGGTGCCCAATCTCAACAAGAGCATGCCCTTCAACACGGTTTCCGATTTTGAGCATGTCTCTCAAGTGGCCATCATCGAGTTCAGTCTGGCCGTGCCGGCGGACTCCAAATACAAGACGGTCAATGATTTGGTGGCGGCCGCCAAGGCCGCGCCAGACATGATCACCTATTCCTCGGGGGGCAATGGCAGCCCGCAGCATCTGGGCGGGGCCCTGTTTGCTTCACACATGGGCATCAAGATGAAGCATGTTCCTTACCGCAGTGCCAGCCTGGCGGCCCAAGGCACGGCAGCGGGCCAGACTGACCTGTCCGTGCAGGGCCTGGCCACGGTGGCGGCCTTGACCAAGGCGGGCAAGATGAAGCTACTGGGCGTCGTCACTGATCAGCGCAATCCAGAGTACCCGGATGCGCCAACGCTCAAGGAGCAAGGGGTGCAGGGGTTTGAGTACAGCACCTGGTTTGGCTTGACCGCGCCCAAGGGCACCCCCAAGGCGATTGTTGACAAGCTGCAGCAGGAAGTTGCCAAGGCCTTGACCGATCCGGTGATCAAGGCACGTTATGCCGGCCTGGGCTTGCGTTCCAACGGCGGAACCCCCGAGCAGATGAGCCAGTTGGTGCGAAGTCAGCTTGACCGTTATGGCAAAGCGATTCGTGACAACAATATCAAGGCTGAAT
>JAFMFB010000006.1 GCA_017856435.1 Burkholderiaceae bacterium | reverse complement strand
CGAAAAAGCCTGCGAAAAAGGCCGCAAAGAAAGCTGCGAAAAAGCCTGCGAAAAAGGCCGCAAAGAAAGCTGCGAAAAAGCCTGCGAAAAAGGCCGCAAAGAAAGCTGCGAAAAAGCCTGCGAAAAAAGCTGTAGCAAAACCTGCCGCAGCACCGGCACCTGCCGCTCAGACTACGCTGAGCCCGCAGGCAGCATGGCCGTTTCCAACAGCCAGCCGGCCCTAAGCCTTAACAAGGCTCTCTCAAGCCCGGTGTCCGAAAGGCTCCGGGCTTTTTCAATTTTGAGATCCCTTTTTGGGTCTGTGACCGGTTTGAAATCGGACTGGGATCTATCAGCCATTACCGTAAGATCCAGGCACCAGTTCTGCCAGCATCAACAGCGCTGAACAAACCCCGGACATCCCATTTCAATCACAGACTCTCGGTGATTGACGGCCCCAGCTCATAGGTTTGCGCACCCCGATGCGCAATTTTGTGTGAGCCCATTCGGTTACCCAACTGGGCACAACGCCCAAGGGACCAGCCACGCTCCAGGCCATACAGCAGGCCACCTCGGTAGGCATCACCACACCCTGTAGGGTCAACCACAGCGCTAGCAGGAACCGGAGGGATCAGGGACCTCTCACCGTTGACCCAGACCTCACTGCCCTCATGGCCAAGCGTGACCACCAGCCCCTCCACCCGTCGTGAAATCTCAGCCAAACCCCATCCGGTACGCTCACACAGCATCTTGCCTTCATAGTCATTGACCGTGACCCAACTGGATTGCTCTATGAAACGCGCCAACTCTTCACCGCCGAACATCGGAAGTCCCTGGCCTGGGTCGAACACAAAGGGGATGCCGGCAGCATGAAACTGTTCGGCGTGCAACAGCATGGCATCGCGGCCATCGGGCGAGATGATGCCCAGTTTGATATCAGGACGAGCGCTGATCTGACTTGAATGCGCCTGCATCATGGCACCAGGATGAAAAGCGGTGATCTGGTTATTGTCCAGATCGGTCATGATCATGGCCTGGGCCGTGTAGGTATCAGCGATTTCCCTGACATATTCGGTCGCGATGCCAAGCTCACGCATGCGCAACAGGTAAGCAGCGCCATCGTTGCCCAAGGTTGCCATCGGCAGCGGTTTGCCCCCCAAGGCCTTGAGCGCATAGGCAATATTGCCGGCACAGCCCCCGAAATTTCGCCGCAAGGTTGGCACCAGGAAAGACACATTCAGGATATGCAACTGCTCGGGAAGAATCTGCTCGGCAAATCTTCCTTCAAAATTCATGATGGTGTCAAAGGCCAGGGAGCCACAAATCAGGGTTGCCATATCAAATTGCTGTGTCAGAAAAATTAAGGGTAAAAAGCAAGCAGCCGATAGCCGGCGACCCGCTCTGGACTATTGGGTAACTCGAGGCTCAGCAGCCGGGTTGCGCTTATTTCCCCCCGCGCAGGAACTTCAGGCTTTGCAGGCGATGAATTCTGCCATTCATCGGCAAGCAAGACCCGTCGAACAATGACCTGATCCAGCCCATCGGTCAGGCTCAACTCGATCGCCGGGGCGGCCAGCTCAAATGCTGAGGAGTTTCTGAGGGTCAGGCTGAGCCGATAGATATTGGGCAAAACCTGATTGAAGCTGGAGCTTTCAATTCTGATCGACTCAATCTCGCGCAAGGGCAATAGGTCGCACCCCAGGAAGGTACAGGTAGCCTGCAGAAGCGGTGTCATATCGGGAAACTGAGCCGAGAGTCTTTCCCGATGATGAAAAGCGATCTGCAACAGCAAGCCGGTTGTCAACAGAAGAAACAGCACCACCAGGACGCTTCTCACCCAGGTCCTGCGCCAGAATGAGGCAGCGACAGAAGCAGCCGGCTGTAAAAAACTTGGCGCTTCTGTCTCGGACATTAACGTGATCGACTCTGACCCCGGGGGCGATTGGCTCATGTGTTGGATTGTAGAGAGCGGGGCCCGTTGCTTTAAGGGTGGCGACGGCTCAAGGCGTGCGGCCTGTCATCAGGATCCAGCCCTCTTCCTGATCGGCCACTTCAAGCGATACATAAGGTGCGTAGGCTTGCTTCAATTCCTCTGCCTGACGATCCAGAATTCCGGCTAGCACCAAGTGCCCCCCCGAGATCAGACGGGCGCTCAAAAGCGGCGCCAGCACCTTCAGCGGAGTGGCCAGGATGTTGGCTAGAACCGTGTTGTAGCGTTCGCTGGCAAGTTCGGGCATTCCAACCTTCAGGCTGACATCATTCGCTTGGGCATTGAGCTGGGTTGACACAACGGCCGCCGGGTCGATATCCACCGCATCAATATCTTTGGCACCGTATTTGGCAGCTCCAATGGCAAGGATGCCTGAGCCGCAGCCGTAATCCAGTACCCGCCCCAGAGCATCCGCATGGCTGGCAATCCAGCGCAGGCACATTCGGGTGGTGGGGTGGGTACCGGTGCCAAACGCCAAGCCCGGGTCAAGTCGGATGACCTTGCGGGCCTGGACCGGGGGCTCATGCCAGGTTGGAACAATCCAGAAATCTTCGGTGATGCTGACCGGCGCAAATTGGGATTGGGTCAAGCGCACCCAGTCCTGCTCAGGGACTGACTCGATCCCCTGCACCTGACAGCCTTCAAAAAAATCCTGGGCCTTCAACAGGCGCAGCGCCTCCTCGGCCTGTGCACGTTGGTCAAACAAAGCAAGCAGTCGAGACCTCTGCCAGCCCTCGGCCGGCGGCGGCATGCCAGGTTCGCCAAACAGCGCCTGTTCAGCCACGGTATGGGCGTCGGCATCTTCCACACTGACACTCAGGGCGTCGAGGGCGTCCAACGCATCGCTGACCAGCTCGACCTGATCCTGCGGGCACAACAAGCTAAGTTCGAACATGCACGTTCAAGCCAAGGGCGAAAGATAGACCCAAGCAGTCAACGGGAGTGCATTCCCATCCACTCTTCGAGGTAGTGGATGTTGGTGCCCCCAGCCATGAAGCTGGCATCCACCATCAATTCACGGTGCAGCGGAATGTTGGTGCTGATGCCTTCGACCAAGGTTTCACCCAGCGCCGAACGCATACGTGCCAGCGCTTGTTCACGGTTGTCGGCATGAACGATCACCTTGCCCACCATGGAGTCATAGTTGGGCGGCACAAAGTAGTTGGTGTAGACATGCGAGTCCACACGCACACCCGGGCCGCCGGGAGGATGCCACATGGTGACCCGGCCTGGCGAGGGGGTAAATTTGTAAGGGTCCTCGGCGTTGACCCGACACTCGATCGCATGCCCCTTGATATGTATATCGCGCTGTGAAAAAGGTAACTTTTCACCGGCTGCCACCAGGATCTGGGTTTTGACGATGTCAACCCCAGTGATCATTTCGGTCACCGGATGCTCAACCTGGACCCGGGTGTTCATCTCGATGAAATAGAACTCACCGTTTTCATAGAGAAACTCAAAGGTGCCAGCGCCCCGGTAGCCAATCTTCTTGCAAGCCGTCACACAGCGGTCACCAATTTTGTCAATCAGCTTGCGCGCAATGCCAGGCGCCGGTGCCTCTTCAATGATTTTCTGGTGACGACGTTGCATGGAGCAATCTCGCTCGCCCAGATAGACCGCATTCTTGTGCTTGTCGGCCAGTACCTGAATCTCGATATGACGCGGATTCTGCAAAAATTTTTCCATGTAGACCGCAGGATTGCCAAACGCCGCCCCCGCCTCAGCCCGGGTCATTTGCACCGCGTTGATCAAGGCTGCCTCGGTGTGCACCACCCGCATGCCACGGCCGCCGCCACCACCAGCGGCCTTGATGATCACCGGGTAGCCAATGGTTTTGGCGATTTTTCTGATTTGAGCCGGGTCATCAGGCAATGCCCCTTCAGAGCCGGGAACGCACGGGACTCCAGCCTTGATCATGGCCTGTTTGGCTGAAACCTTGTCGCCCATGATGCGAATCGACTCAGGGCTTGGCCCGATGAACTGAAAACCGCTTTGTTCAACCCGCTCGGCAAAATCGGCGTTTTCGCTCAGGAAACCATAACCGGGGTGAATGGCCTCGGCATCGGTCACTTCCGCGGCGGAAATAATTGCCGGCATATTGAGGTAACTCTGCGCGGAGGGGGCCGGCCCGATGCAGACCGCCTCTTCGGCCAGTTTGATGTATTTAGCGTCGCGGTCTGCCTCTGAATAGACCATCACCGCCTTGATGCCCAGCTCTCGGCAGGCGCGCTGTATGCGCAGGGCAATCTCCCCACGGTTGGCCACCAGAATTTTCTTGAACATGAACGTTATCCCTTATTCAATTGTGAACAAGGGCTGGCCATACTCGACTGCCTGACCGTTTTCACACAGCACCTGGGTGATGGTTCCGGCCTTGTCGGCTTCAATTTCATTCAGAATCTTCATCGCTTCGATGATGCACAAGGTATCGCCCGCCTTGACGGCCTGGCCCACCTCAGCCAGCGGTTTGGATCCTGGCGATGAGGCGCGGTAGAAGGTCCCCACCATGGGCGACTTGACCTGATGGGCGCTGGACGCAGCGCTTGCCACACCAGCGTCAACCTGCTGTGCAGGCGCGGCAAGTTCGGTTGACGGCGTTGCGGCTGGGGGCGCTGGAGCGACCACAGCAGCGGGAACGTGTACGGCCTGAACCATGGCTGGTGCACTCTTGACGATGCGTACCTTGCCTTCAGCTTCGGTAATTTCAAGTTCAGAGACGTTTGACTCTGACACCAGGTCAATCAGGGTTTTGAGTTTTCTTAAATCCATGAGAAGTCCTAGAATTTATGGAAAATATTTGCAATTCAAGGCAAGTTAGACGATTTTGGCGCCAAATTGCTGGAAACTGGATTTTAGGCAAAAAATAAGTCCGCTCCTTGGCAATGGCTACCGAAGGGCTGGATCTTAGGCCAGATCACGCCAAGAAGCCAGGGTTTGAGGCGTGAGCTTTCCAATTTTTTTCGTCAAAATGTTGCCATCAGCAGAGAAAACCACACTAAAGGGTAGCCCTCCAGCAGCATTGCCCATCATCTTGCTCAAAGCCACACCGCCCGCCCCAGCCATCAGGATAGGGAAATCCAAGGGGGTCTTGCTGATAAAACTGCGCACGGCCGCCGCTTGATCAACGGCCAATCCCAAAATTTGCCAACCCTTTGCTGAATTTTGAGCATAAAAGTCGTTCAACATTGGCAATTCTTCAATGCACGGGGGGCACCAGGTTGCCCAGAAGTTGAGCAGAAGCGGACGACCCCGGTACCTAGACAGGGCAACTGAGTGACCTTCGGGGGTTTCCAGTTCCAGCTTCCAGAACTCAGCTTCAGCCCCTGCCTGGGTCGAGCCTGGCATCAGGCGCCACCAGGCCAGGCCGGCCCCAGCCAGGGCGGCGGTGGCCCCCAGCCCCAGCAGCAGACCGCGACGCGGGGGCTGTTGAGACGTTTGGGGCATTTGGGACATGTTCGAGATTTGCGGCGTTGGGGTGTTCTGGGTCATTGGCTGACTTGACCTGTTGAATTCATCGGTCATTTTCGTCCTCTTCTAGCAAGCGGCGCACAGCCGCCAAGTCACCCCGAGGCGCCCGTTTGCGCCCATCCGGCAGCAGGGCCCCACGCAGGTCGTCCCGATCATGCACCAGAAAGTGCACGCCGATGGTTTCTCCAAGCTCTGCGCAGAAATAGTGCAAACTCAAAGCTTCAACGGGTTCGCCGTTGAAACCATGGACGGTTCGGGCCTGGTAGTCAAGTCCGAGGTTCAGCAAGGCCAGTTCGGCTGATTTTTCATCTTCACAAAAGAGCTGGATGTAAATATCCGATAGTCGGGTTGCAGTGCCCCGCCAGACCGCCCCTGACAAGTAGGGTTGATGGGATGCCAGCCGCTCCATCCAGTACACCGCACAGCGCCGCAAAGCGCGCAATTCTGCCGGTTGGGTATCCGCACAAAAGAGGCTGATGTAGTCACGCACCGCGTCCTCGAGTTCATCCTGGCCAGGCAAGGCGGATCGGGCGGGCAAACCCAACAACTTGAGGGCGCGCCGTTTGGCAGAGCCGTAATCCAGCCCCTCCTCAACCACCAGCCGGGCGGCGGCCTCGGCTATCTCATGTTTGCTCATCACCCGATTGTCGCTGGCATGAGCTGATCGAGCAGGACCAGCCCCTAGAATCCACAGATGCATATCCATATTCTGGGCATCTGTGGCACCTTCATGGGCGGGCTGGCCGCGCTGGCACGTGAGGCTGAGCACAAAGTCACCGGTTGTGATGCCGGCGTC
The DNA here is from genome assembly GCA_017856435.1 of Burkholderiaceae bacterium. GTDB lineage: Bacteria > Pseudomonadota > Gammaproteobacteria > Burkholderiales > Burkholderiaceae_C > Hylemonella. Next base: position 76,524 of record JAFMFB010000006.1, on the reverse strand, counting down.
TATCCACCCATGAGCGAGCAACTGCGCAGCCTGGGCATCGACCTGATCGAAGGCTTTGGCGCCGAGCAGCTCGACCTCAACCCGGACATGTTCGTGATCGGCAATGTGGTCAGCCGGGCCCGGCTGGCCGATGGCAGCCCGAAATTTCCCCTCATGGAAGCCCTCCTGGACGCTGGCCTGCCCTATACCAGCGGCCCGCAATGGCTGGCCGAGCACGTCTTGCAGGGTCGCCACGTACTGGCGGTAGCCGGCACGCACGGCAAAACCACCACCACCTCCATGCTGGCCTGGGTGCTGGAAAGTACTGGCCGACATCCTGGCTTTCTCGTTGGTGGGGTTCCGATGAATTTTGGCGTCTCAGCGCGCCTGGGCGGCGGGGTGCAGACGCGCAGCAGCATGGCACCCGTGGCGGGGAGCGTGGGGGCCCCCTTCGTCATTGAGGCCGACGAGTACGACACGGCCTTCTTTGACAAACGCAGCAAGTTCGTGCACTACCGACCGCGCACCGCGGTGCTGAACAACCTCGAGTTCGACCACGCCGATATCTTTGACGACCTGGCTGCCATCGAGCGTCAGTTCCATCATCTGGTTCGAACCGTACCGGGCTCGGGGCGTATTGTGGTCAATGGGCTGGAGGAAAGTCTGGCCCGCGTGCTGCATCAGGGCTGCTGGAGCGAGGTGCGCAGCTTTGGCGCTGCGGTAAGCGATTTCACGGCCCGCGGAGAACCGCAGGATTTCGAGGTCTTGTTTCAGGGCAAGCGGGTTGGGCGCGTGCAATGGGAATTGACGGGCGTTCACAACCAGCTCAATGCCCTGGCTGCCATCGCAGCAGCCGAGCATGTGGGCGTTGCGCCAGCCGATGCCGCTCAGGCGCTTGGCAATTTCCAAAACGTCAAGCGGCGCATGGAGATGCGTGGCTCAGCCCGCGGCATCACTGTCTACGATGACTTTGCCCACCATCCCACAGCCATGCGCACCACCGTCGATGGTCTGCGGCGCAAGGTAGGCGACAGCGCGCGTATCCTGGCCATCTTCGAGCCTCGCAGCAACACCATGAAACTGGGCTCCATGAAGTCGCAATTGCCCTGGAGTCTGGAGCAGGCCAATCTGGCTTTTTGTCATGCAGGCGGCCTGGGCTGGGACGCGCGCGCAGCGCTCACCGCCATGGGATCTCGGGCCCTGGTGGCCGACAGCATTGAAGAGCTGGTGCGCCAGGTGGTGGCAGCCGCGCGGCCAGGCGACCACCTGCTATGCATGAGCAATGGCAGCTTTGGTGGCGTGCACCAGAAGCTGCTTGCAGCGCTGGGCGCCTAACGCTTGCGGCGGGTAACAACCGCCGCAGAAAGAACCTCAAGCGCCTCGATCGAGTCGTCCCACCCCAAACAGGCATCGGTAATGCTCTTGCCGAATTCCAGCTTGCTTGCATCATCCTTGCCGGGTGTGAACTTTTGCGCGCCAGCATTCAGATGCCCTTCGACCATTACGCCGAAAATGCTTCTGGAGCCGCTGGAGATTTGCGCGGCAATGTCGCGCGCCACATCAAGCTGTTTTTCGTGCTGCTTGCTGCTGTTGGCATGGCTGCAGTCCACCATCAGTGTGGCCGGCAACTTGGCCGCCTCCAGCTCCTTGCAGGCCGCAGCCACACTGGCAGCGTCATAGTTCGGGCTTTTGCCACCGCGCAGAATGACATGGCAATCCTTGTTGCCGTTGGTCTGAACGATGGCCACCTGGCCGTTTTTGTGGACCGATAAAAAGTGATGCCCTCGCGCAGCAGCCTGAATGGCATCGGTCGCGATCTTGATGTTGCCATCGGTGCCGTTCTTGAAACCGATCGGGGCTGAAATACCCGAGGCCAGCTCGCGGTGTACCTGGCTTTCGGTGGTGCGTGCACCGATGGCGCCCCAGGCAATCAGATCGCCAATGTATTGAGGGGAAATGACGTCGAGAAACTCGCTGCCAGCAGGCAGTCCCAGGCGGTTGATTTCAATGAGCAGTTGACGGGCAATGCGCAAGCCTTCATCGATCCGGAAACTTCCATCAAGGTAAGGATCGTTGATCAGGCCCTTCCATCCCACCGTGGTGCGCGGCTTTTCAAAATACACCCGCATCACGATCTCCAGGGTGTCCTTGTACTTCTCGCGCTGAGCCTTCAGGCGGCGGGCGTACTCCAGGGCTGCTGCCGGGTCATGGATTGAGCAAGGTCCGATGATTACCAGCAGGCGATCATCCTTGTTGTTCATGATGTCATGAATGGTGCGGCGGGTCTGGGTGATCAGGGTCTCCACCGGCGTTCCCTGAATCGGAAAGAAGCGAATCAGATGTTCGGGCGGCGGCAACACGGTAATGTCTTTGATGCGCTGATCGTCCGTTCGGCTGGTCTTGTCAGAGGGGTGTGCATACCAGCCCTCGCCTGCAGCCTGCGTTGCTTTTGCATTCATGGTTCGCTCCTGTAGATTCAATAAAACTCTAGATGGGAATAAAAAAACCGCCGGGTTTGCCGGCGGTTTTTTGGAATTCTTAGCGTCTTTCGCTTGCGTTTAGAACTCTCTCCCGCCGCTGGCGTATGAGAACCAAAAATAAGCAAAAAAGTAAAAACGGCTTGTAAGCATGCGAGGCACTATAGCACAGAAAACAGGGCTTCCAGAGCGCTAAGCCGTACCGCCCACGGTCAGTCCATCAATGCGCAAGGTCGGCTGCCCGACCCCGACTGGCACGCTCTGCCCTTCCTTGCCGCAAGTACCCACACCACTGTCCAGGCGCATGTCATCACCAATCATGCTGACCCGGGTCAGGGCGTCGGGCCCGTTACCCACCAGCGTGGCCCCCTTGACCGGGTACTGAATCTTGCCGTTTTCCACCCAGAACGCCTCGCTCGCAGAAAAAACAAACTTGCCCGAGGTAATGTCGACCTGCCCACCGCCAAAATTGGTGGCATACAGCCCCCGCTTGATGCTGGCCACAATTTCTTCCGGCCTGGTCTTGCCTCCCAGCATGTAGGTGTTGGTCATGCGCGGCATGGGGACATGGGCATAACTCTCGCGACGGCCGTTGCCCGTTGGGCGCACCTTCATCAGGCGCGCGTTCATAGCGTCCTGCATATAGCCCTTGAGAATGCCGTCTTCAATCAACACATTGCGCTGGGTGGTCTGCCCCTCGTCGTCAATGTTCAGCGAGCCCCGCCGATCGGACAGGGTCCCATCATCCAGCACGGTGACGCCTTTGGCCGCCACCCGCTGACCGATGCGACCGGAAAAGGCACTCGAACCCTTGCGGTTGAAGTCGCCTTCGAGCCCGTGGCCGATGGCCTCATGCAACAGCACCCCGGGCCAACCCGGGCCCAGCACCACCGTCAGTTCGCCAGCTGGGGCAGGCCTGGCCTGCAAGTTGGTGAGCGCCGCATCGACCGCCTGCTGGACATACTGTCCGATCAGGGCCTCATCAAAATAATCCAGGCCAAAGCGCCCGCCACCACCAGATGAGCCCACCTCGCGCCGGCCGGCCTGTTCGGCGATCACGCTCACGCTCAAGCGCACCAGCGGCCGCACATCCGCAGCCAAGGTGCCATCGGCACGTGCCACCAGCACCACATCGTATTCACCCGCCAAACCGGCCATGACCTGCACTATGCGGGGATCGCGCGCACGCGCGAGTTTTTCAACTTTCTCCAGCAACTGGACCTTGGCCGTGCTGTTGAGCGATGCAATCGGATCAAGCTCAGGGTAGAGCGAGCGGGCAGCTGCCACCCGATGGGCCACCGCTTTGACCCGACGACTCTGACCGGCATCAGAGATGGTGCGCACGGTATGGGCGGCATCCAGCAGCGAGGCCAGGGAAATATCGTCGGAGTAGGCAAAAGCAGTCTTTTCGCCGCTGACTGCACGCACACCCACGCCCTGGTCGATCGAGAAAGAGCCCGTCTTGACAATACCCTCCTCCAGGCTCCAGCCTTCGCTGCGGGTGTACTGGAAATAGAGGTCGGCGTCATCGACCCGATGCGCACGGATTTCGGCCAGAGCCTGGATCAGGTGAGATTCGTCGAGTCCAAAGGGTGTGAGCAACAGGTCTGTGGCAATGGCCAGGCGTTGCAAGGTGGGTTCATGAGAGATCATGGCCTGATTGTAGATTCGCCCTCAAACCAGCGCAGCACAGCCGCATCGTCCAGCTCATCCAGGCCGCTGGCACTGGCTTGCGCAAAAACTCGGCTAGCCAACTCGCCCAGCAGGCTGTCAAATCCCAACGCCTGCGCCGCCTGCACCGCGAGCCGGGTGTCCTTTTCCAGCAGGGTCATGTGGGCCCGGGGCGTCCAATCACCTGAAAGGGCACGCCGCATACGGTCACTGCCAATCCAGCTTTGACCGCTGGAGCGCTCCATCACGTCCAGGGTGCGATTTCCATCCAGTCCCATGCGTCGTGCCAATGCCAATACCTCGGCAGCTCCGACCAGATTGATGCCGGCGGCCAGGTTATTGACCAGCTTGGTGCGGGCGCCATCACCGATCCGCTCGCCTACCCGAAAAATCTGGCTGGACAGGTCCTGCAACAAACGTCGATGACTGTCAAACACAGCATCGCGGCCAGCCACCATCAAGCTCATGCTGCCATCGCGTGCACGCGCGGGCCCACCTGACATCGGCGTGTCAAGCACGGCCAGCTGGCAAGCCTGCAAGCGCATGGCCAATGCCACGGTGTCCTCAGGTGCGATGGTTGGTGTCAACATGACCAGCTGACCTGGCTGCATAGCCGCAGCGGCCCCCTCAGGCCCGAAAAGCACCGCCTCGGTTTGTGCTGCATCAACCACACACACGATCAAGGCCTGGGCAGCACAAGCCGCCTGCGCCGCCGAGGTGTGGCCCTGCGCGCCCAGCGTTTGCATTGCCTTGATTTTTTCTTCAACACAATCGAAGACATGCACCTCCCAGCCGCGTGCCAGCAAGTTGGCCGCCATGGCGCCACCCATATTGCCTGTGCCGACAATGGCAACCGCAAAAGGCTTGTCAGAGATCGGCGTCTTCATGTCTGAACCAATCGACGGGCTCGCGAAATCGACATCAGGATGCCCAGGGCCATACCCAGCGTCACCATCGCCGTTCCGCCGTAACTGATGAAGGGCAGCGGAACGCCAACCACCGGCAGGATGCCACTGACCATGCCCATATTGACGAAAGCATAGGCAAAGAAAATCATGGCCATGCTACCCCCCAGCAATCGAGTAAACAGGGTGGGCGCCTCCAGGGCAATGTTCAGGGCCCGCATGATCAGGAACATGAAACCCAGGATCAGCAAAAGGTTGCCCAGCAAGCCAAATTCTTCGGCAAATGCGGCAAATATGAAGTCGGTGGTTCGCTCAGGAATAAATTCCAGGTGGGTCTGTGTACCCTGCATGAAGCCCTTGCCGGTCAGGCCGCCCGATCCGATGGCAATCATGCCCTGCAAGATGTGAAAGCCCTTGCCCAATGGGTCGCGGCCCGGGTCGAGCAAGGTACAGATCCGCTGCTGCTGGTAGTCATGCAAGACGACCCAGCTCACACCTGACGCACACAGCTGGGGCTCCAGCATGACCAGCAACACAATGCCGATAACCCCCAGCACGATGGGCGGGACGATCAACTTCCAGCTCAGGCCAGCAAAGTAGATCACCGACAGGCCCGCCACCAGAACCAGCAAGGCGGTCCCCAGGTCAGGCTGCCTGGCAATGAGGCCCACCGGAATGGCCAGCAACACACCGGCAACCAGAAAATCCAGCGCTTGCAACTGCCCTTCGCGCTTTTGAAACCACCAGGCCATCATCAGAGGCATGGCAATCTTCAGGATCTCACTGGGCTGAATGACGACCCCCAGGTTGATCCAGCGCCTGGCCCCCTTCTTGGTGATGCCAAAAATTGCAACCGCAATCAAGAGCGCCACCCCCAGCAGATACAAGGGCACCGCCAGCGCCATCAGTCGCTGTGGCGGGATCTGAGCCATCACAAACATGATGAATCCTGCAATCAGCATGTTGCGTCCATGATCGACGAAGCGCGTGCCGTGGTCGTAGCCCGAGGAGTACATGGTCAGCAGACCGGCGCCGGCCAACATGAAAACAGCAAACGCCAGCGGGCCATCGAATCCCTGAAACATGGTCAGGATTCGTTGCAGCAGAGTAGGTCTTTCCAAAACGACTGGCATGCCGTGATTATCCCGCGCATGCGCGTTGGTCGTCGGGCGGGAAGCACCGGTTTGGACGCCTTCACCCTGAAATTGTTAAATTCTTGCGCACAATTGGTCCTTGGCCACTGCTGAGTCCTCACCCTCATGACCACCCCCCCAGTTCAACCCATCAGCCACCTGCTGTACTTGCATGGTTTTCGCTCGTCGCCGCGCTCGACCAAGGCAGAACTGGTGCGCCAGCATGTCAGCCAACATTACCCTGCACTGACCTTCTGGTGCCCACAGTTACCGGCCTCCCCGCAGGCGGCCATCCAGCAGATCATGCAGGGCATCGCCTCATGGCCAAAGGCTCAGATGGGTGTGATGGGCTCTTCATTGGGTGGCTTCTATGCAAGCTGGGTGGCCGAACAGACCGGCTGCCGGGCCGTTCTGCTCAACCCGGCGATTGACCCGGCGCGCGATCTGGCCGCTTACATTGGGGAGAACTCAGCCTGGCACAACCCGCAGGAACGCTTTTTATTTCAGCCGGATTATGTGGACCAGCTGGCCGCCCTGCGGCTGGACCGGGTAAGCCGGGCAGAGCGTTACCTTGCTTTGATTGCCAAGGGCGATGAAGTGCTTGACTGGCGCGAAATGGTGGCACGCTACCCCGGAGTCCGACTCCTTCTGCTCGAAGGCGGAGACCACGCCCTGAGCAATTTTCCTGACTACCTGGGGCTGACCCTGGAATTTCTAGGTCTGCCAGGCTAAGGACGTCCCCATGGGACAATGCCCATCATGTATGTTTTGTATGAAGAAGCCGGCAAGTTTCAGTCCGGCCGGGTTCTGAGCGAGGCCGAGGCTTCGGCCCAAATTGAGCTGAGTTCGGGAAAACGGGTCAAGGTCAAGACGGCCAATATCCTCTTGCGGTTCGACCAGCCTGAACCAAGCGCCTTGCTCAATGCGGCCCAGGCCCTGAGCCAGACTATCGAGCTCGATCTGGCCTGGGAATTCGCGCCAGACGAGGACTTTGGGTTCGACGAGTTGGCCAGCATGTACTTCAACGAACGGCCATCGCTTGACCAGCAATTGGCGACCTTGTTGGCTCTGCATGAGGCGCCCCATTATTTTCGCCGTGCCGGCAAGGGCCGCTTTCGCAAGGCTGCAGCAGAAACTGTGCAGCAGGCCTTGGCAGCCATCGAGAAGAAAAGGCTGATCCAGATCCAAATTCAAGAATGGGCCGAGGCACTGGTGCGGGGTGAGTGCCCGGCACCGATCCGCGAGCAGCTCTACAAGATTCTTTTCAAACCCGACAAGAACGCACCGGAGTACAAGGCGGTTGTGGAGGCCTCACGCGCCAGTCATACTGCCCCGCTGGAATTGCTGCAAAAAGCCGGCGCCATTGAGTCGCCCTATCAGTTTCACTGGCGCCGTTTTCTGTTCGAAAATTTTCCCAAGGGCTACGCATTTCCCGCCCTGCAGGCGCCTGACATTGAAGACGATTTGCCGCTGGGCTCGGCCCAGGCTTTTTCAATTGACGACTCTGCGACCACAGAAATTGATGACGCCCTGTCTGTACAGGGTATGGGCCAGGGGGTTGTCACGGTAGGCATCCATATTGCCGCCCCCGGATTGGCAGTTCGGCCTGGCGACCCTGTCGATGCAGTAGCCCGATCGCGCCTATCGACCGTCTACATGCCGGGCTACAAAATCACCATGCTGCCAGAAGAGGTTGTCAACAAGTACACCTTGCAGGCAGGGCGCGACTGCCCGGCTGTTTCCTTGTATGTTGCCCTGGATGAATCGACGCTCAGTGTGTTGGGCCATGAAACCCGGCTGGAACGCATACGCATTGCACACAACCTGCGTCATGATCAGCTTGATGCACTGGTCACGGCTGAATGGTTGACCCAAATCCCGACCACAACGCAAGCGCTGGAGCCAACCTCAGCCCTCAGCCCTGAATTGCAACCGCAACTGGCTTTTCTGTACCGATGGGCGCAGCACCTCAAAAGCCAGCGTGAACAGGTGCGCGGCAAGCCCGAGACTTTCAATCGGCCGGACTACACATTTAGATTGATCGGCAACGATCAGACAGAACCGCTTGGTCACGAACAGGTGCAAATCGGCACCCGCCAACGGGGCGCCCCGATGGACCTGATGGTGGCCGAAGCCATGATTCTGGCCAACAGCACCTGGGGCATGTGGTTGGCCGATCACGGCGTGCCGGGGATCTACCGCAGTCAGGCCAGCCTGGCCCCGGGGGTCAAGGTGCGCATGGGAACCAAGGCTCTGCCCCATGCGGGCATCGGTGTCAAAAGTTATGCCTGGAGCACTTCGCCCCTGAGGCGCTATACCGATCTGGTCAACCAGTGGCAGATCATTGCCTGTGCTCGCCATGGCAAGACCGCCGCACTGGCCGCTCCCTTTAGGCCCAAGGACGCCGACCTGTTTTCAATCGTCTCGGGCTTTGATGCCGCCCACAGCGCCTACAACACCTACCAGGCCTCCATTGAGCGCTACTGGACCCTGAAGTATCTGCAGCAAAACAGCATCAGCGAACTGGTAGCCACCGTGTTCAAGGACAACCTGGCCAGAGCCGAGGCGTTGCCGCTGGTGTTGCCCGTTTTAGGCATGCAGGATCTGCCGCGTGGCGCCCGGATCCGGATTCAACTGGGGGAAATCGATGAAGTCACACTGGATGTGCGAGGGACCGTGCTGGAGCGACTCGATGCCCTGCCTCCGGACCTGATTGAAGAAGAGACTGAGGATTCCGAGGAAGAAGCGCTGGCTGCTGGCCCCCTGGAGATTGCGGTTGATGTCACCCCGAGCGAAGCGCCCACGGGCGATAATTCAGTGCCGTGAACTTGCGCCGCTTAAGTACGCTACAGCTTGCCTTGGGCCTGTCGCTGGCCGTGCACGCTGCCGCACTGAGCGTTCGCTTTGTCGATCCGGTTGCTGTAGAACGTTTGTTCAAGGACACCCCACTGGATGTCATTCTGGTCAACGCACGCAGCCTTGAGCGTCCCGAAAAGGCCCGCGCCATTGCCCAGGCCAACCTGGCTGGGGGCGGTGATGCCTCTGCCAAACGCAGCAACAGTCCCTTGCCTTACAGCAAGGACAATGACCAGGGTGATGGGTCTCAAACCGATTCGAGGAACAAGGCGCAACTCTTAAGGCAACAGCAAAACCTGTTGCTTGCCAATTTGCAGGAGCAGATTGCCAGTTTGCCAAAGCCACAAGCAGACAAGCAGGAACTCACGCCTGATCAGGCACTGCGTGAGGAAAAGCGGCAGCAGCTCATTCGCTTGCTGGCAGAACTGGAGCGTCGCATCGAGCTCGATAGCGGGCGTCCACGCAAGCGCTATATTGGCCCCTCAACCCGGGAGGAAGCCTATGCGCTTTACTATGATCGACTGCGCCGCAGCATCGAGGACAAAGGCACCCAGCATTTTCCTGAAGTCAACGGTCAGAAAATCTATGGTGAGCTGACCATGATGGTCACCGTCAATGCTGATGGACGGCTGTTGGGCACCGAGGTGGTGTCCAGCTCAGGCAATCCGCAACTCGATTTGCGGGCCCAGGCTATTGCCCGCAGTGCCGCCCCCTTTGGTCATTTCAACAGCGCCATGAGACGCAAGGCCGACCAGATTGTGGTGGTGTCACGCTTTCGCTTTACCCGCGAGGAAACCCTGGAAACACGGGTGGGCAGCCCCGATGGCGGGCGTTGAGTGACCATGAAAGCCCTGCTGCGCTGGTTCGCCTTGGTGTTAGTTGCAGCCATTGTGCTGCAGGTTTTCTTCGTGGCCCGCATTGCCTCCATGGCGGTCATCAATCCGAAGTCAACCGCCTTTGAGCGCTCTGAAGCCTGGCGTATCTACAGCGCCAAGGGCCGCATCCCATGGCGGCAGGAGTGGGTGGACTATGCCCAGATTTCTGATTACCTCAAGCGTGCAGTCATTGCCTCTGAGGATGATGCCTTCAGTTACCACGACGGCCTGGACTGGGAAGCCATGGAAAAAGCCTGGCAAAAAAATGCCCAGGCTGAGGCTCAGGCCACCAAACGCTCGGGCGGCAGTGGCAAGCCCACCAGGCCGCTCAAAATTGTGGGCGGCTCGACCATCACCCAGCAACTGGCCAAAAATCTTTTTCTGTCGGGCGAGCGCACCCTGCTGCGCAAGGGCCAGGAATTTCTTCTCACCGTGATGCTGGAAAGATTGCTGGACAAGCGCCGCATCCTTGAGCTCTATCTCAACCATGTGGAATGGGGTGAGGGTGTTTTTGGGGCTGAAGCTGCTTCACGGCACTATTTTCGAAAGTCGGCCAGCCAACTCACCCCGTTTGAGGCTGCCCGCCTGGCGGTGATGTTGCCCCGGCCCCGCTATTTCGAAAAACTGCCCAACTCGGCTTACCTGGCTGATCGGGCGACAGTCATCTCAGCCCGCCTGTGGCATGCGGAGCTGCCATGAGCCTCAGAATCCTTGGCATTGACCCAGGACTACGGACCACCGGCTTTGGTGTGATCGATGCAAACGGCCAACAACTCGACTATGTGGCCAGCGGCACCATCAGCACCACCCACCTGTCTCAAGGCAACCTGCCCGAACGGCTGAAAGTTCTGTTCGAAGGCGTACGAGAGGTGGTTCAGCGCTATCAGCCAGCACAGGCCGCCGTTGAAATTGTCTTTGTCAATGTCAATCCGCAGTCCACTTTGCTGCTGGGTCAGGCGCGCGGGGCCTGCATCAGCGCGCTGGTGAGCAGCCATCAAGCCGTCTCGGAGTACACCGCGCTTCAAATGAAACAGGCTGTCGTGGGGCACGGTCGCGCGCACAAGGCACAGGTACAAGCCATGGTGCAACGACTGCTGCGGCTGCCCGGCTTGCCGGGGCCCGATGCCGCCGACGCCTTGGGGCTGGCCATCGCGCATGCCCACGCCGGCCAGTCGCTGGCACGTCTGTCGCAGGCCACCCCGCTGACCCGCAAGGCCAGCGGCATGTACCGGGCAGGTCGCAGCCGATGAAAGCAAGCCTTGTGGGCCTCACGCTCTTGTTATAGAAATTGCAGCAATCGCTGCCTAGCAAAGGCTTGCTGAGACAAAGTCAGGCTATGCGCTCAAGAATCAATACCAGAAAGAAACCGGCAGCGGCGATCAGGGTCCATTTCAGGGTCAGCAGGCCCCACTGTCGATAGCGCGGCTGGCCAGTGCCTACATAGAGGGCGAAGCACACACCAGCCCCCAGCAGACACAGCAAGATCAGCCAACGGAACAGCAACATGCCAATTCACCAGGCTTGCGCCAATTTGGCAAATCCACTCGGCGCAAGCTTTTCGTCCGCAAAGGTCACGGCCTCCCAGGCGGCACCTTGTGCCAACAATGCCCGCAGCAATTTGTTGTTGAGCGCATGACCCGAGCGGAATGCGCTGTAGGCAGCCAACAGTGGCTTGCCCAGGATGTACAGGTCGCCCATGGCGTCCAGGATCTTGTGTTTGACGAACTCGTCGTCATAGCGCAGACCTCCTGCATTGAGCACCTTGTAATCATCCATGACGATCGCGTTGTCCAGGCCACCGCCCAGGGCCAGACCATTGGCACGCATCATTTCGACATCACGCGTAAAGCCAAAGGTTCGGGCCCGGGCAATATCACGCGCGTAATTGTGGACGCTCATGTCAAACTCAACCCGCTGACCCGTGGAGTCCACGGCAGGATGGTCAAATTCGATTTGAAAATTGAGCCGGTAGCCCTGGTAGGGTTCCAGCCGCGCCCATTTTTCGCTGCTGCCCTGCCCTTCACGCACCTCGATGGTTCGCAGAACCCGGATGAAGCGCCTGGGCGCATTCTGCTGCTCGATGCCCGCACTCTGCAGTAGAAAAACAAAGGAAGCCGCTGACCCGTCAAGAATCGGCACCTCTTCTGCCGTGATATCCACATACAAGTTATCAATACCCAGGCCAGCACAGGCCGACATCAGATGTTCGACAGTATGTACCCTCGCATCTCCCTGCGACAAGGTGGATGCCAGCCGGGTATCACTGACAGCCGTGGCGCTGACAGGTATATCAACCGTGATCGGCAAATCCACCCGACGAAACACAATGCCGGTATCAGCAGGGGCCGGACGCAAAGTGATTTCTACCCGCTGACCACTGTGCAGGCCCACGCCGACCGCACGTGTCAGGGATTTGAGCGTTCTTTGCTTGAGCATGCTGGGATTTTATCGGCTTGCATTCAGCGCATGGATTTGACAGCAGCGCCTGCCCAGCGCAGGGCAAGCTGTCCTGGGCCTGTGCAGGTGAGCAACGCTGATCAGTCAGCCTGCTTGCGTAGGAAGGCCGGGATTTCGATGTCGTCCATCCCTCCAGACGACAGTGCGTCGACCCGCGCAGCCGCCTGGGTTCGGTTTCGCCACACCGCCGGGCCCTGCATGGACCCATAGTCAGTTTGTGAAAGTTGTGCAGCGGCTGGGCTGTTGCCTGCAGACATTGAGGAGCTGCTGGCGACATTCATCGGCCCACCCGACATTTGTACCGGTCTGTTGTCAGTGCCCGTGAGCAGAACCTTGAGCGGTGGCGCAGTACGACGCACCCCTTGGGCAGAAAGACCGGTGGCCACCACAGTCACCCTGATCTGATCTGCCAGTGAATCATCATAGGCGGTGCCGTAGATCACATGGGCATCAGGCGATGCAAAGTTGCGGATCGTCGTCATCGCGGTCTTGGACTCAGACAATTTGAGGGAGCCCTTGGCCGCTGAGATCAGCACCAGCACCCCTTTGGCGCCTGAAAGGTCAATGCCTTCGAGCAACGGGCAGGAGACGGCCTGTTCAGCGGCGATCCGTGCGCGGTCTGGACCACTGGCCAGAGCCGTGCCCATCATGGCCTTGCCGGGTTCGCCCATCACGGTACGCACATCTTCAAAGTCAACATTGACATGGCCCGGAACATTGATGATCTCGGCAATGCCGCCGACCGCATTTTTCAGCACGTCATTGGCGTGGGCAAACGCCTCATCTTGGGTCACATCCTCGCCCAGGACCTCCAGTAGTTTCTCGTTGAGCACGACGATGAGGGAGTCCACATTGGCCTCAAGCTCGGACAGGCCGGAATCCGCATTGGTCATGCGCCGGCCGCCCTCCCAGTCAAAGGGCTTGGTCACCACGCCAACGGTCAAAATGCCCATTTCCTTGGCTACCCGTGCAATCACGGGGGCTGCACCGGTACCGGTACCGCCGCCCATGCCCGCCGTGATGAACAGCATGTGAGCGCCGCTGATCGCCTCACGGATGTGATCATCGGCCACTTCAGCCGCTTCCCGCCCTTTTTCTGGTTTGCTGCCTGCCCCCAGACCGCTATGCCCCAACTGAATGGTTTTGTGGGCACTGCTGCGGGTCAATGCCTGCGCATCGGTGTTGGCGCAGATGAATTCGACGCCCTGAACATCACAGCTGATCATGTGTTCGACCGCGTTACCCCCGCCGCCGCCCACACCGATGACCTTAATCAGGGTTCCCTGGTTGAAAGTTTCTTCTTCAATCATTTCGATAGGCATTTTGAGCTCCTTGATACTTGCAGTTGCCACTAAACAGAATGTTGTATTTGGATAAGGGAAAAGATTCATGCAGGCGGCCCGAGGCACCGCCATCGACCCGGCGGCGAACCACGTAATAGCCAGAGCTTGCTAAACATCAAAAATTTCCTACAAACCAGTCCTTGACCCGGCCAAAAGCGGTCTTCATGGAGCCACTCTTGCTGGCCACCTTGAACCCGCGCAGTCTTGCCAGCCTCGCCTCCTCCAACAACCCCATCACCGTGGCAGCGCGGGGCTGGGCCACCATGTCGGCCAAGGCGCCTGAATACTTTGGTACGCCACGACGTACTGGCTTTAAAAATATGTCCTCGCCCAACTCGACCATGCCGGGCATGACTGCGCTGCCACCCGTGAGCACAATGCCAGACGAGAGCACTTCCTCGCAGCCCGACTCGCGCAGCACCTGGTGCACCAGAGAGAAAATTTCTTCAATGCGTGGCTCAATGACCCCGGCCAGCGCTTGCCGGCTCAGCATGCGAGGCCCCCGGTCGCCCAAGCCGGGCACCTCCACCTGCTGCTCCGGATCAGCCAGCAACTGCTTGGCGTAGCCGCTCTCCACCTTGATGTCTTCAGCGTCCTTGGTCGGTGTGCGCAAGGCCATAGCGATATCGCTGGTGATCAGGTCACCCGCGATCGGAATCACCGCGGTATGCCGAATTGCGCCGCCGGTGAAGATCGCCACATCGGTGGTCCCGGCCCCAATGTCCACCAGGGCCACCCCAAGTTCTTTTTCATCATCGGTCAGCACCGACAAACTCGAAGCCAGCGGGTTGAGCATCAGGTGTTCGACCTCCAGACCACAGCGCCTGACGCACTTGATGATGTTCTCTGCCGCACTCTGGGCACCCGTGACGATGTGCACCTTGGCTTCAAGCCGGATGCCGCTCATGCCGATTGGCTCACGAACATCATGACCATCAATGATGAACTCTTGCGGCTCCACCAGCAGCAGTCGCTGGTCGGATGAAATATTGATCGCCTTGGCCGTCTCCACCACCCGGGCGACATCGGCAGCACTGACCTCCTTGTCCTTCACCGCCACCATGCCGCTTGAGTTCAGTCCGCGGATATGACTTCCAGTGATGCCGGTATGGACCCTGCTGATCTTGCAATCAGCCATCAGCTCGGCCTCCTTGAGTGCCAGCTGGATGCTTTGTACCGTTGCATCAATATTGACCACCACACCCCGTTTGAGGCCATTACCGGGTGCAACGCCCAGCCCGGCAAGCTTGAGCTCACCGCCTTGCTGCACCTCGGCAACAACCGCCATCACCTTGGCGGTGCCGATATCCAATCCAACAATCAGGTCTTTGTAATCTTTTGCCATAAGCGTTCCCGCCAAGTCAGTTGTTTGCCTTAATTCTTGCGTCCACCCTGCGGCTTGCCGGGCGTCAGCGTACTGACACCGGCCAACTTGAGGGCGTATCCATCGGTATGCCGTAAATCGGCCGACTCAAGCGCATGGGTAGCGCGCGCATAGCGCGATGTCACTTGCGTCAGCGTTTTTGCAAATTGGTTTGTGCGTGCAATAACCTCTTCCTCACGTCCCACACCGATGGCAATTTCAGCCCCGTTATCCAGTCGCAACTGCCAGGTGCCGCGCTCGCTAAGCCGCAATTCATCGATCCGAAGAGATAGCTTTTCAAATTCAGGGCGAATTGCCCGGTACACCCTGAGCATGGACATGGACTGCTGCTTCGGGCCCTTGAATCGTGGCAAGTTGTCCTGCTCCACCTCGCCCACATTGGCCTCGAACACTTCACCTTGGGTGTTGACCAGGCTGGACTCGCCGTCCTCTCCCCAGTACGCCACCGCCTGCTGCTCCTGCAAGCTGACCCTGAGCCGGTTGGGAAATTCCCGCTTGACCACAGCCTGCCGCACCCAGGGCATGGCTTCAAACGCCTGTCGCGCCACGGCCAGATCGAGGGTGAAAAAAGTACCCGTCAGACGGGGCCCGACATTGGCCCGCAAGGTCACTTCATTGTTATGTTCACTGTCGCCTCCCACCACGACGGCCCGGATGGCAAAAACCGGGTGTCGCGCAATCCAGCTTGCCAAGGCCGTTAACAACAGGCCGGCAAAAATCAGCAGCATCAGGTTTGCGGCAAACTCCATCAGACGGATATCGATAGGCAAGGGCTGAGGTTGACTCATCTCGATTCCCTCGCGTAATCCAGCGTGGCTGACGCCAGCAACTCGATGCACAGGTCTTCATAGCTGATGCCATCAGCGAGTGCCGACATCGGCACCAGGGAATGGCTGGTCATGCCCGGCGCAGTATTGATTTCAAGCAGCCACGGCTGCCGGGTCCGGGCATCCACCATCACATCTGCACGTGCCCAACCGCGGCATCCCAACACCTGGTATGCCTTCAACACCAGGTTCTGAATATGTTGCTCTTCCATCGCCGGCAGGCCGGAGGGGACCAGGTATTGCACATCGTCGGTGAAGTATTTGTTCTGGTAGTCGTAATTGCCATCGGGTGCAACAATCCTGATCACGGGCAGGGCCCGTGCCCTCTGGCCCGACCCGAGCACCGGCACCGTGACTTCCTCACCGCTGATGAATTGCTCGCACAAGACCCGGTCATCTTCACGCGCAGCAGCGGCAAAGGCGGCCGCGCACTGGCTGGCCTGGGTGACCTTGGTCAGACCGATTGAAGAGCCTTCACGTGCGGGCTTGACAATCATGGGCTGGCCCAACGCAGCAAGTGCATCACAGGTCGCCGCCACGCTGTCCACGATTCGCCAGGCCGGCGTCGGCAGCCCTTCGGCCTGCAGGATTTGCTTGGTCATCACCTTGTCAATGGCCAGGGCCGAAGCCAGCACGCCAGAGCCGGTGTAGGGTATGGCCAGCAACTCCAGCGCGCCCTGCACCGTGCCGTCCTCGCCGTATCGACCATGCAAGGCAATGAAGCAGCGCTCAAAGCCCTCGCGCTTCAGCTCTCCCAGATCACGCTGTGCTGGATCAAAGCCGTGCGCGTTGACGCCGCGGGACTGCAAGGCGCGCAAAACACCTGTGCCCGACAAGATCGAAATCTCCCGCTCGGCAGACAGGCCGCCCATCAGCACGGCCACCTTGCCCAGTGCGCCTGGGGATGACGCATTGGCATTGCCTGTCAGATGCGGGGTCTTCATCGGCTCATTCACGCTGCTGTCACTCCCTGGATTTGCACCACCCGAGCGGCCACCGTGCCAATCGAGCCCGCTCCCATGCACAAGACCACATCACCATCGCGTGCGTTAGCCACAATCACAGCGGGCATGTTCGCGATTTCATCGACAAAGACCGGCTCGACCTTGCCTGCCACACGAAGTGCTCGCGCCAGACTGCGTCCGTCAGCGGCCACGATGGGTGTTTCGCCGGCGGCATAAACTTCGGCCAGCAACACGGCGTCTGCCTCGCCAATCACCTTGACAAAATCCTCGAAGCAGTCACGCGTGCGGGTATAGCGATGGGGCTGAAAAGCCAGTACCAGTCGTCGCCCGGGAAAGGCCCCACGCGCTGCCTCCAGCGTGGCCGCCATTTCAACTGGATGATGGCCGTAGTCATCTACCAGGGTGAAGCTGCCGCCGCCCTGGGCCAGTACCTCACCGTAACGCTGGAATCGACGACCCACTCCCTTGAACTCCGACAGGGCCCTCAGAAGATCTGCATCGGCGATATCCAGCTCTGCAGCAATGGCAATCGCCGACAGGGCGTTGAGCACATTGTGGTTGCCCGGCAGGTTGAGCACCACCTCAAGATCGGGCAGTACCACACCGTTGCGACGGTGCACTGTAAAACGCATCTTTCCGCCAGCCACTGCCTGAACATTCACCGCCCGCACCTGGGCATCCTTTGAAAACCCATAGCTGGTCACAGGACAGGAAACCTCTGGAACGATCTCGCGAACAGCAGGGTTGTCAATGCACAAAACGGCGGTTCCGTAAAACGGCATGCGGTGGATGAAGTCAATGAAGGCAGCTTTGAGGCGGCCAAAATCGTGCCCATAGGTTTCCATGTGATCAGCATCGATGTTGGTCACCACCGCCAACACCGGCAGCAGATTCAGGAACGACGCGTCGCTCTCATCGGCCTCGACCACGATGTAGTCGCCACTGCCCAGCCGCGCGTTGGCGCCCGCACTGTTGAGCCGCCCCCCGATGACAAAGGTTGGATCCAGCCCCGCCTCGGCCAGAACGCTGGCCACCAGGCTGGTGGTCGTGGTCTTGCCATGGGTTCCCGCAATGGCAATGCCCTTTTTCAGCCGCATCAGTTCAGCCAGCATCAGGGCACGCGGGACCACGGGGATTTTTCTGGCGCGGGAGGCCAGCACCTCCGGGTTGTCGGCCTGCACGGCAGTGGAGGTCACCACAGCATCAGCGCCCTCGATATTGACCGCGGAATGGCCCACATGGGTTCGGATGCCCAGCCCCTGGAGCCGCCGCAGCGTGGGACTGTCAGACAGATCGGAGCCGCTGATTTCGTAGCCCAGGTTGTGCAGCACCTCGGCGATGCCGGACATCCCGGCGCCACCCAGGCCCACAAAATGGATATGCCTGACCGCATGCCTCATGGCGCCAACTCCTCACAAGCCGCGACCAGTGCCTGGGTGGCCCCGGTTTTTCTGAGCTGATAGGCCTTTTGCGCCCAATCCAGCAGTGTGCTTCGATCAAGTTGCTGCAACAGTCCGGCCAGCTGCGGGGGACTCAGTGACTCTTGCACAAGCAGTTGGCCGGCGCCCTGGTCAGTCAAAAAGCGTGCATTAAAGGTCTGGTGATCATCGACAGCAAACGGGAAAGGCACAAACAGCGCGGCCGCACCCACTGCAGCAATTTCAGTGACCGTGCTGGCGCCGGCCCGACAAATTACCAGATCGGCCTGGGCGAAGGCAGCGGCGGTGTCCTCGATAAACGGTGTCAACTCGGCCTGAACCCCCGCCGCCTGGTAGGCATCGCGCAGCATGTCCAACTGCTGCTCGCCACTTTGGTGAATCAGCTGAGGCCTGTGCTCGGCAGGAATCAAGGCCACCGCTTTAGGCACAACTTCATTCAAGGCCCTGGCGCCCAGACTACCGCCCACCACCAGCACCCGCAGCGGACCGCTACGGCCTGCAAACCGATCGGCCGGCTGCTGCTGATCAAGAAATGCTTGGCGCAAGGGATTGCCGATGCAGCGCCCGTTGGCCAGAGCGCCCGGGAATGCCGTGAAGACGCGGTCTGCAATACCCGAGAGCACCTTGTTGACCATGCCGGCAATCGAGTTTTGCTCGTGCAGGATCAGTGGCTTGCCAAGCAGCACACTCATCAAGCCACCCGGAAAGGCGATGTACCCGCCCAGCCCGACCACCACCTGAGGACGCACCCGCCGAACCACACCCAGGCTCTGCCAAAAGGCTTTGAGCAGCCGCATTGGCAACAGCGCCAACGTCACCAGCCCCTTGCCGCGCACGCCTGAAAAGTCGATGGGCTCAAAGGCAAATCCTTTGGGTGGCACCAGCCGGCCTTCCATGCTGGAGGAGTTGCCCAGCCAATGCACTCGCCAGCCGCGTTCGCGCAATGCTTCGGCCACAGCCAGACCCGGAAAGATATGCCCTCCGGTTCCACCAGCCATCACCAGGGCGCACTTGCTCATGCTCGCCCTCCCTGCATCATTTGCCGGTTTTCATGGTCAATGCGCAGCACCAAGGCCAGGGCCACCAGGTTCATCAGAATGGCCGAGCCCCCATAACTCATCAAGGGAAGCGTCAGGCCCTTGGTTGGCAGAGCGCCCAGATTGACGCCCATGTTGATGAAGGCCTGGAAACCGATCCAGATCCCCACCCCTTGCGCTGCCAATCCGGCAAACACCCGATCCAGGGCAATGGCCTGGCGGCCGATATGCATGATGCGCCGGGCCATCCACAAGAACATACCGATGACCGTCAATACGCCCAGCAAGCCAAATTCCTCACCGATCACGGCCAACAGGAAGTCGGTGTGCGCCTCAGGTAGCCAGTGCAGCTTTTCCACACTTCCGCCCAGACCCACGCCAAAGATTTGTCCGCGTCCAATCGCTATCAGGGAATGGGAGAGTTGGTAGCCCTTGCCCAGAACGTGCCTTTCATCCCAGGGGTTGAGATAGGCAAAGATTCGTTCGCGTCGCCACTCGCTCAGGGCAATCATGAGGGCAAACGCAACCAGCAGGATGGCGGCAATCAAAAAGAACATGCGTGCATTGACACCCCCCAAAAAGAGAATGCCCATGGCAATGACTGCAATCACCATGAAGGCGCCCATATCTGGCTCGGCCAGCAGCAGCAAACCGACCACCGCAACCGCTGCTGCCATCGGCCACACCGCATGGAAAAAGCGCTCTTTGACATCCATCTTGCGCACCATGTAGTCAGCGGCATAAAGCAGCACGGCAAACTTGGCAAGTTCTGAGGGCTGGAAATTCATGAAACCCAGCGGTATCCAGCGACGCGCACCATTCACGCCCTTGCCAATCGCCGGGATCAACACCATGATGAGCAACAGCAGCGCCAGCACAAATAACCAGGGGGCGGCTTTTTCCCAGGTCTTGACCGGCACCTGAAACGCAATCAGCGCAACTGCAAAGGCCACCACCAGCGACAGCATGTGCCGCGTCACAAAATGTGTGTGCAGATAGCGGGTGAATTTCGGGTTGTCAGGCATGGCAATCGAGGCCGAGTACACCATCACCAGGCCCCAGGCCAGCAAAGCCACGGTCACCCAGATCAACGGCTGATCGATGCCTGAGAGCCGAAGCGGCCGGCTGTCGGTTGCCTGCCAGTCGGATCGGTCCAGCCGCACCGGCAGAGCATCGGCCGGGGCCGGTGTCCCAAACCAGCCAGGCAGCGCAGGCCAGGACCACTTCATGCACTGCCCTCCAGATGGGCGCCGCTTTCAAGCGCCAGCGCCTGAACCGCTTGGACAAACACACGCGCGCGATGCTCGTAGTTGTCAAACATGTCAAAACTGGCACAGGCAGGTGACAGCAGTACCGCATCACCCGACTTGGCGGTTTCGCTGGCCAGTTGGACTGCCTGCGGCAGGCTGTCGGCCTCAACCAGAGGCACCCCAGTGGCCGTCAGGGCTGAGCGAATCAACGGGGCATCGCGGCCGATCAGAATCACCGCCCTTGCGTGGCGTGCCACAGGTGCTGCCAGCGGCGAAAAGTCCTGGCCCTTGCCATCGCCACCCAGGATTACCACCAGGCGGCGCTCTGCGCCCAGACCATTCAAAGCCGCCACCGTGGCACCGACATTGGTGCCCTTGCTGTCGTCGAAATACTCCACCTGCTCAACCACGCCCACCGATTGCACCCGATGCGGCTCACCCCGGTACTCTCTGAGCCCATAGAGCAGGGGGGCCAGCGGGCAGTCAACCGCTTGCGCCAAGGCCAGGGCAGCCAGGGCATTGCTTGCGTTATGCCGGCCATGGATTCGCAGAGCCCCCGCAGGCATCAGGCGCTGAATGAACAACTCTTCATCCTCTGTCTTGCGCCGCCGGTGCGTTTCATCGGCGGGCATCGCTCTGACCAACCAGGCCAATCCGTTGATCATTTCGATCCCGTAGTCACCCGGGCGCTGCGGCATGTCGCTGCCAAAGGTCAGGAAAGTCCGAGCCCTGGACTTGCCGGCACGACTGCGGGAGATCTCTTTCTTTTCCGGGTTCTGCTTGTCCGACGCGCCTGTTGACAGGCCATCGCGCATGGCCATCACCCGCTGGTCCTCGCGGTTGAGGATCATCAGGGCCTGCTGGCCAAAAATGCGGGCCTTGGCGGCGGCATAAGCCTGCATGTCGCCGTGCCAGTCCAGATGATCCTGAGACAGGTTGAGTACAGTCGCCGCGGTGGGCTCAAAACCTCGAACCGCATCAAGCTGAAAACTTGACAACTCAAGCACCCAGACCTCAGGCAGGTTGGCTGCTTCGAGCTGGTGGGTCAGAACATCCAGCAGATTGGGGCCGATATTGCCCGCAACCGCCACCCGCATGCCGGCGCGCTCAATCAGCTCTCCGGCCATGGCCGTGGTGGTGGTTTTGCCGTTGGTACCTGTCACGGCCAACAATTTGGGCGCGTAACCTTGTTCTGCATGCAGAACTTTGAGGGCATGGTTGAACAAATCTAGCTCGCCGCCCAGCCACAACCCCTGAGACTGGGCCGCTTGCCATACCGGTTCCACAACTGCCGGTGACAGGCCAGGACTTTTGAACACCGCCTGCATGCCGTTGATGTGGGCTCCCTCGTCCTGGGTCGTCAATAGTGCCGCGGTAAAGGGTCCGCTGACAAACTTCACACCCGCAATCCCTTGCAGGCTGCCCAGTTGCGGTGGGGTCTCGCGCGTGTCAGCAACCGTGACCTGTGCGCCCTGTCGCGCGCACCACCGCACCATGGCCAGCCCAGATGCCCCCAGACCCAGCACCAAGACCCGCAGTCCATGAAGGGACCGCAGGGTCTGATTTTCACTGACCGGTTCGGCCGACGGTACTTCCTCGGTGGGTGCCACCTCCGCCTCGGCCGAGGGCTCGTCAGCCGCCGGGGACTCAGCTTCGGAAGCTGCCGGCTGGTCAAACAGCTGCGCCACAAAAGCCGCCGCATCACGGGCTGCGGTCAGCGTTTGTGGCATGGACGCCGGGTCACGGGTTCCTGCGCTGCTCTTCGCATCGCTATCGATGCGGCTGACTGCACCGGCATTTGGGCTGGTCTGCAAATCTGCGCCCGACGGCTCCTGCACACCCGGGGTTGGCAAAGACTGGTCCATCTGGCCCTCAAGGCCAGCCTGCATGCCAGAACGTTCTTGATCGCTTTGGGTCATCTCAGCTTCAGGGTAGATAGTCCGACCAGACACAACAGCATGGTGATGATCCAGAACCGGATCACCACCTGCGTTTCCTTCCAGCCGCCTTTTTCAAAGTGGTGATGCAGTGGCGCCATCCTGAACAGTCGCCGGCCCTCGCCGAAGCGACGCCGGGTGAATTTGAAATACATCACTTGCAACATCACCGACAGCGCCTCCACTACAAAGATGCCCCCCATGATGGCCAGCACGATTTCCTGCCGCACGATGACGGCAATCGTCCCAAGGGCTGCGCCCAGCGCGAGTGCCCCCACATCACCCATGAAAACTTGGGCTGGATGGGCGTTGAACCAGAGAAAGGCCAGTCCAGCTCCTGCCATCGCTGCGGTGAATATCAGCAACTCACCTGAGCCCGGAATATGCGGAAAAAACAGGTACTTGGAGTAGACCGAACTGCCGGTGACATAGGCAAACACCCCCAAGGCCGACCCCACCATCACGACCGGCATGATGGCCAGGCCATCCAGGCCGTCAGTCAGGTTGACCGCGTTGCTTGAACCCACGATCACCAGGTAGGTCAGGATCACAAAACCAAACACACCCAGGGGGTAGCTCACCTCCTTGAAAAATGGCAGCAGCAACCCCGCCTTGGGTGGCAGGTTGATGTCAAAGCCCGATCTGACCCACTGGAAGAACAGTTCAAGCACACGCAGGTTGTTGCTTTCTGAAATGCTAAACACCAGATACAGCGCAGCCAGCAGGCCGATCAAGGACTGCCAGAAATATTTCTCCCGCGATCGCATGCCCTCGGGATCTTTGTTGACCACCTTGCGCCAGTCATCGACCCAGCCTATTGCGCCAAAACCCACGGTCACCAGCAGGACAATCCAGACGAATCGATTGGACAGGTCAAACCACAGCAGCGTGGAAATCGCGATCGACAGCAGGATCAGTACCCCTCCCATGGTGGGCGTGCCACGCTTAACCAGGTGTGTATCCACACCATAGCCTCGCACGGGCTGGCCAATCTTCAGTTCGGTCAACTTGCGAATCACGAACGGGCCGGCAAACAGGCCTATCAGTAAAGCTGTCAAGGCCGCCATCACGGCCCGAAAGGTGATGTACTGGAAGACCCGAAAAAATCCGAACTCGGGTGACATGGACTGCAACCACTGCGCCAGGCTAAGCAGCATGGGCTTCTCCCCGGTTGAACTCGGCCTGTTTGGATAAGGCCTGCACCACCCGTTCCATTTTCATGAAACGCGATCCCTTGACCAGCACGCTGCCCAGCCCGGGCAACATCTCCAGCACGGCCGCATTGAGCGTGTCGATATCGGCAAAATGACTGCCGGCACCATACGCCTTGAGGCTGGCCTGTGTTTGTTGCCCCATGGCGAACAATTGCTCAATGCCACGCTGACGGGCATACTCCCCGACCTCGGCATGAAACAGGGGGCCCTGGCTACCCACCTCGCCCATGTCGCCCAACACCAGCAGGCGTGGGCCTGGCAAGCCGGCCAACACATCGATGGCCGCGCGCACCGAGTCCGGGTTGGCGTTGTAGCTGTCATCCACCAGCGTCACCGCATGACCGGACACACGCAGTCTCTGAGCCCGTGAGCGACCCTTGACCGGCTCAAAAGACCCCAGCCCCTGCCGAATGGCCGCTAGTGGTACCCCAGCGGCGATGGCACAGGCCGCCGCCGCCAGGGCGTTGCGGACATTGTGAATGCCCGCCACCTGTAAGGTAAATTCAAGTGGCCCGCCCGGTGTGATGGCGTTGACCTGCCAACCGTCACCGCTCCAGGTGAACCCCACACCGATGATGTTGGCCTCAGCCCGATGGGCTGGTTCCAGCCCTGGTGTATGAGTCGCCATCCCAAAGGTCAGGCGCGGCCGCTCGCCTGCCAGGTCCGACCACAAATCTGTGAAGGCATCATCGGCAGGGAACACCGCCGTGCCGCTCGGTCCAAGCGCCTTGATCACTGCGCCATTTTCTTGCGCCACCGCCTGAATGCTGGTCATGAATTCCTGGTGTTCACGCTGGGCGTTGTTGACCAGGGCCACCGTTGGCTGGGCAACGCCAGCCAGCCAGGAGATCTCGCCGGGGTGATTCATACCGAGCTCGACCACCGCGATTTGGTGAATGGCCCGTAGCCCTAACAATGTCAAGGGCAGGCCTATTTCATTGTTCAAATTACCCTCGGTGGCCAGCACAGCCTGGGGCTTCCAGCAGCGCATGATCGCTGCAATCATCTGGGTGACAGTGGTCTTGCCGTTGCTGCCGGTGACAGCCACCAGGGGCAGCTTGAATTGTGAGCGCCAGGCTGCCGCCAGTTCCCCCAACGACTGCCGTGTATCGCTCACCACCAGACCCGGCAGTCCCGATTCGCGCAGGGCAGCCTCGTCACTGCAGATGGCGGCAGCAGCGCCGTCAGCGCGCGCCTGTGACAGAAACTGGTTGCCATCAAAGCGCTCACCTTTGAGGGCCACGAAAAGGTCCCCCTCCTGCAATGATCGCGTATCAGTGTGCACACGCCTGACGGCGGTGTTTTCCTGACCCAGCAGGTGTGCCCCCGTCAGCCAGTCTTGTGCCTGCTGTAAGGTAAACAGGGCTTGGGACTCCCCTCCGATCGACGCAGCGCCCGGCGACACCGCACCATCCTGATTGAGCATCTGGCGGTTCATGGCGGAGCGGGTCTGATTCATCCACGACCTCCAGCCTGATGGTTCGAGGGCCATGCCAGCAGCGCCTTGCGAGCCTCGAGGTGATCAGAAAAAGGCAGCCGCTGGCCCGCCACCTCCTGGTAGGCTTCATGCCCCTTTCCGGCCACCAGGACCAGATCGTTGGCATCGGCTTGCGCCAGCGTCTGCGCAATGGCCTGCGCCCGATCCGGCTCAACCTCCACCTGACTGCAGCCCTCCAGTCCCAACAGGATCTGACTGATGATGACCTCGGGTTTTTCGCTGCGGGGATTGTCACTGGTGAGAACCACCCGATGGGCATAACGTGCCGCAATTGCCCCCATCAGCGGACGCTTGCTGGCATCGCGATCACCGCCGCAACCAAATACACACCACAGTTGCCCTCCCCGCTCAGAAGCCTGCGGCAGCAAGGCCTGCAATACCTGCGCCAGCGCGTCAGGGGTGTGGGCATAGTCGATCACCACCATGGGCAAGGTCAAATGATTGTGAGTCGATGCATCCGCCTCAACCAGCTCCATACGGCCCGGCACCGGCCCCAGGTGGTGACAACTCTGAACGGCATCGGCAAGGGATACGCCCAGGGTACGCATGCTGGCAATCACCTCCAGCAGGTTGGTGATGTTGTACTCACCCGCCAGCCTCAAGGACAGCGGGTGGCATTCATCAGCCTCACAGACTGAAAAGCTCAAGCCCCGGGCGCCAAGATGGATGTTTTTTGCCTGCAGCCGGGCTTTGCCCTTGCACGAGACTGTCCAGAGGTCCAGAGGACGCTGGCGCAGCTGTTGCGCGAGCTCAGCGCCCTTCTCGTCATCAATATTGAGCACGACGGCGCGCAGGCCGGGCCAGTCAAACAGGGCCTGCTTGGCTTGCCAGTAGGCCTGCATGCTCACGTGGTAATCCAGATGATCCTGGGTGAAATTGGTCAAGACCGCGGTACGAATCCGAGTGCCATCCAGTCGATGCTCAGCCAGGCCAATCGACGACGCTTCCATGGCACACGCTGACAGTCCCTGCGCGACAAACCGGTGTAGCGTCGCCTGCAGTAAAACCGGATCCGGTGTCGTCAACCCGGTGTCCGCCAAGCCCGCCCCCAGCTGCCCTGAGGCCCCAATCTGGCCAACGCCCAGGGTACCGATCAGGCCGCAGGGGATGGGCTGGGACAAGCCGGAAAGGGCCTGGGCCAGCCACCAGGTGGTACTGGTCTTGCCGTTGGTTCCAGTGACGGCCAGCACGTCCAACTGATCGGATGGGATCTCGTAATAGGCCGCTGCGATTGGCCCGCAATCCTGCTTGAGTCCGGCATAGGCGGCCACCCGAGCATCGTCAAGATCGAAGGCTGCCAAGCCCTCGTTCTCCACCAGGCATGCTCCCGCACCCTGGGCCAGGGCCGCCTTGACAAAGCGCCGTGCGTCCACTTTGGCACCTGGCCAAGCAATAAATCCGTCCCCTGCGCCGAGCTGCCGACTGTCAGCGCTCAGGTTGCCGCCAGTTCGGGCGCGCAGCCAGCTGGCAGCCTGCGCAGGGGTATCGAGCCGCTGCATCAGAAGCTTTCTCCCACCGCGTTGGCAATGATGCCCGGCTTGACGGGCACATCCGGCTGGATGCCGAGCAAACGCAAGGTCTGCTGGACGGTTTCGCTGAACACCGGGGCCGCCACGTCGCCGCCATAGTATCTACCGGCCGTTGGCTCATCAATCATGACTGCCACCACGATGCGGGGCTGCTCGACAGGTGCCAAGCCGACAAAGAAGCCACGGTATTTGTGGCTGGCATAGCCCCTGCCTTCCACCTTGTGCGCCGTGCCTGTTTTGCCGCCCACCGAATAACCCATGGTCTGGGCCTTGATGGCGGTGCCGCCAGGGCTGGTCACCAGTTGCAACATGTGACGCACTGACTCGGCATGGCGTGCCTGCATCACACGCACACCCCCGGCCGCCCCCGAAGTTTTCAGCAGCGTCACCGGAACCAGCTGACCATCGCGGGCAAACACGCTGTAGGCATGGGCCAGCTGAAACAGGCTGACCGACAGTCCATAGCCATAGCTCATGGTCGCCTGCTCGATTGGGCGCCAGGTCTTGTGGGCCCGGAGTCGGCCGCTCACAACACCCGGAAAAGGCAATTGCGGCTTTTGCCCAAAACCGACCAGGCTATACATCTCCCACATTTCGCGGGCTGGCATCTGCATCGCCATCTTGACGGTGCCGACATTGCTGGACTTCTGAATGATTTCATTGACCGTCAGCACCCCGTGCGGATGCGCGTCGCTGATGGTCGCCCCGCCGATGGTGAGACGGCCCGGTGCGGTCTGTATCTGTGTCTCGGGTCGAACCAGGCCCTTTTCCAGCGCCAGGGCGGCAATAAAGGGTTTGGTGGTTGAACCAGGCTCGAAGGTATCGGTGAGGGCCCGATTGCGTAACTGGGCGCCACTGAGATTCTGCCGTTTGCCTGGCACATAGCTCGGGTAGTTGGCCAGGGCCAACACCTCGCCGCTTTGGGCATCCAGCACCACAATACTGCCCGAAGCCGCCTTGTTTTCGCGTACGGATTCACGCAACTTCTGGTAGGCAAAAAACTGGACTTTGCTGTCTATCGAGAGCTGCAGGTCCAGGCCATCCACGGGCGGTACGGTCTCGCCCACCGCCTCCACCACACTGCCCAGCCTGTCCTTGATCACACGGCGCGAGCCCGATTTGCCAGCCAGGGTTTTCTCAAAAGCCAGCTCCACACCTTCCTGACCCTTGTCCTCCACATTGGTGAAGCCCACGACATGGGCAGCGGCCTCACCTTCGGGGTACTGGCGTTTGTACTCTTTGCGCTGGTAGATCCCTTTGATCTTGAGCGCGTCGATCTGCTTGGCCACCGGCTCATCCACCTGACGCTTGATCCAGACAAAGGTCTTGTCCTCATCCTCCAGTTTTTTATTCAACTCTGCCAGGGACATATCCAACAGGCGGGCCAACTGGCGCAATCGCTCTTCATCACGTTCCACATCCTCCGGAATGGCCCATACGCTGGAGGCCAGCACGCTGGAAGCGAGAATCAGCCCATTGCGGTCCAGGACTCGGCCACGGCTGGCAGGTATTTCCAGGGTTCGGGCAAAACGGACCTGCCCCTGGTATTGGAAAAAGTCATTCGATACCACCTGAATGTAGGCCGCACGCACACCCAGCCCAAGAAAGGTCAAGGCCAGCACTGCTACGATGAATTTGCTGCGCCACACTGGGGTGCGACTGGCAAGCAGCGGGCTGGAGGTGTAAAGGATGCTGCGACTCATGGGCTGCCTTCACCCTGCGGCCGGGTCACGTAGATCGAGATGGCTGGCGACGCCGGTCGCATCTGCAACCGATCCTTGGCCAGCTTTTCCACCCGGAGGGGCGCTGCCTGGGCACGCCGTTCAGCCAGCAGGCGCTCATGCTCTGCCTCCAGCCGGCGCTCCTCACTCAGCGCACGGTCAATTTCGGCAAACAGGCGACGCGATTCGTACTGGACGTTCACCAGATACAAGGCACTTGACATGACTGCGAGCAACAGCAGCAGGTTAAGTCGCGTCACGGCGCACACCCTCCGCTGCCAAGCTTTTCATCCCAGAAAGTGCTCATGCTGCCGTCCTTTCGGCCACCCGCATGACGGCACTGCGCGCGCGCGGGTTGGCAGCCACTTCTGCGTCACCCGGCTTGAGGCGCCCGAGCGCTCGCAACTTCACAGCTTGCGGCGGGGCAAACGGCACACGTCGATCGTAGACTTCGCGAGAATGCTTCGCGATGAACTGCTTGACGATCCGGTCTTCCAATGAATGAAAACTGATTACCACCAGCCGGCCCCCTGGTTGCAAGACATTCAAACATGCCTCCAAGGCCTGCTGCAGTTCTTCAAGCTCGGCGTTGACGTAAATCCGAAGTGCCTGAAATGTGCGTGTTGCTGGGTTCTGCCCTGGCTCGCGGGTTTTGACCGCGCCAGCCACGAGCTCGGCCAACTCGGTAGTCGTGGCCACTGGGCCTGAAGCCTGGCGGCGAGCAACAATCGCCTTTGCAATTTGGCCAGCAAACCGCTCCTCGCCATACTCACGAATGACCTCCGCAATCTGCCGGGCTTCGGCCGTTGCCAGCCACTGCGCTGCACTCTGGCCGCGTGTGGTATCCATGCGCATGTCCAGCGGGCCCTCGAAGCGAAAGCTGAAACCGCGCGCCGGGTTGTCGATCTGCGGCGAACTCACCCCTAGGTCCATCAGCACGCCGGCGATGCCCCCCGAAGGCAACTCCCCCAGCGACGCAAAACCCTGGTGCCGAATGGAAAAGCGCGGGTCGCCGATACTGGCAGCCACTGCGACAGCCTCGGCGTCCTTGTCGAAGGCAATCAGGCGACCGCGCTGCGAAAGCCGCGACAGAATCAAGCGCGAGTGCCCCCCGCGACCGAAGGTGGCGTCCACGAAAGTACCGTCCCTGGTGTGGCTGTCGCTGCCGCCCTCCATGGCAAGGAGGGCATCGACTGCTTCGTTCAACAAGACGGTGGTGTGTGTCCATGAGGCTGGTTCCACCGTTATCCTTCAGAACGAGAAGTCCTTGAATACATCGGGCATCTCATCCTGCATGGCTTGCGCTTCCTGCGCTTCGTAGCTCGCCTTGTCCCACAACTCAAAGTGATTGCCCATGCCCAACAAGATGGCTTCCTTGCTGATGCCCGCAGCCTGCCGCAATTCGGGCGAGACCAGCATGCGGCCGCTGGCGTCCATCTCGACGTCCATGGCGTTGCCAAGAAAAATTCGCTTCCACCATTGCGCCTGCATCGGCAGCGCCGCAATCCGTTCACGAAACTTTTCCCATTCGGGCCGGGGAAAGACCATCAGACAGCCATGCGGATGCTTGGTCAGGGTCAGCGCACCGGCCGCAGTTGCAATCAGCACATCACGATGCCGAGTCGGCACCGATAGGCGACCCTTGATATCCAAATTCAGCGATGAAGCACCTTGAAACACAACCAGCCTTCCCCGTGACAGAAAGATTTAGGCGGCGGTAATTGACAATCAATTTCCACCACTTTTTTCCACTTTCTCCCACTGTAACAGGAAATCAATAGGCTGCAAGGGGGGGTGTTGAAATTTTCCAATGAAATCAATGACTTAGAAGGTTTTTTTTAATGAGATTTATTGTTAAAAAACGTTCTAAATTAAGCACTTAGAGAAAAGACTGAATGTCCATTCTTAAGAGGAGGCCCGGTTAAGCTGTGGCTTCAGGCTTACAAAATATAGCGCGACAGGTCTTCATCACGGCTGAGTTCAGCCAGCCTCGCATCGACCAGCTCCGTATCGATGCGTACGGTTTGTCCTTGCAAGTTGGCGGCCTGAAAACTGACTTCATCGAGCAAACGCTCCATCACGGTGGCCAGCCTGCGTGCCCCGATATTCTCTGTTCGTTCATTCACCTCGTAGGCGATCCGGGCCATTCGCGTAATGCCCGCAGGGGTGAATTCCAGATGAACACCCTCGGTGGCTAACAAGGCTTGGTACTGACGCACCAAGGAGGCCTGGGTCTGTGTGAGGATGGCCTCAAAGTCCTGTACCGACAAGGAGGTCAACTCAACGCGAATCGGAAAGCGCCCCTGCAACTCAGGAATCAGGTCACTGGGCTTGCTCAGGTGAAAGGCGCCCGAAGCAATGAACAGTATGTGATCGGTCTTGACCATGCCGTACTTGGTGGACACGGTGGCCCCTTCCACCAGCGGCAACAAGTCGCGCTGCACACCTTGTCGAGAGACCTCTGCTGAACTGGTACCGCTCTCGCTGCGAGAAGTGACCTTGTCGATCTCGTCGATGAACACAATGCCGTTGTTCTCTGCATTTTCGAGGGCCTGGGCTCGAATTTCATCCTCATTGACCAGTTTGGCGGCCTCTTCCTCAATCAGCAACTTGAGAGCTTCCGAGATGCGCAATTTGCGCAGTTTGCGCTTGCCCGCGCCCAGCTGGCCGAACATGCCTCGCAACTGCTCGGCCATATCCTCCATGCCCGGTGGCCCCATGATCTCGATTTGCGGCCGCGCCTCGGCCAGATCAATCTCGATCTCACGATCATCGAGTTCACCCTGGCGAAGTTTTTTGCGAAAGATCTGACGGGTTGAGTTGTCCTTGTTGTCTGTTGGCGTCTCTTGCGCACCAAAGTCAGATCGGGCAGGAGGAATGAGTGCGTCAAGCACCCTCTCCTCGGCACTATCTTCGGCGCGCATACGCACTTTTTTCATGGCAAGTTCACGTGTCTGCTTGACCGCCACATCCATCAGGTCGCGCACTATCGAATCAACGTCCTTGCCGACATAACCGACTTCTGTGAATTTGGTGGCCTCGACCTTGATGAAGGGCGCATCGGCCAAATGCGCCAGCCGCCGGGCAATCTCGGTCTTGCCGACCCCGGTGGGGCCGATCATGAGAATATTTTTCGGGGTAATCTCCTCACGCAGGCCGGGCTCAACCTGCTGCCTGCGCCAACGGTTACGCAAGGCAATCGCGACCGCTCGCTTGGCTTCATGCTGACCCACAATATGCCGGTCTAGCTCAGAGACGATTTCCTGGGGGGTCATGGATGACATCGCAACAATTCGGGAACGAGCGCAGGCCGTCAGCCAAGCACCTCGATGGTATGGTTCATGTTGGTATAGATGCACAACCGGGCTGCTATGCCCAATGACTGACTGACAATTTCCGGCGCGCTCAGGCTGGTGTGTTCGAGCAGGGCCAGGGCAGCGGACTGTGCATAAGCGCCTCCCGAGCCAATCGCAACCACGCCATCCTCAGGTTCCAGAACATCACCATTGCCGGTGATGATGAGTGAGCAGTTCATGTCGGCCACCGCCAGCATGGCCTCGAGCCGTCTGAGCACCCGATCGGTGCGCCAGTCTTTGGTCAACTCGATGGCCGCCCTCTGCAGGTTTCCCTGATGCTTTTCCAGCTTGGCCTCAAAACGTTCGAACAGGGTAAAGGCGTCGGCCGTTGCCCCGGCAAAACCGGCCAGTACCCGGCCCTGGTAAAGGGTGCGAACTTTGCGCGCCGAGCCCTTGACGACGATATTGCCCAGGGTTACCTGTCCATCACCGCCCAGCGCAACTTGCCAGTCACCCTTGTCCGTGCGACGCCGCACGCTGAGAATGGTTGTGCCGTGGAAGGTGTCCATAAATATTGGGTTGGCTATTCTCAAAAATCCGTACCTGTCGGACTTACCGACTCGTCAGCACCACATCATCAGTCCATGAATACCAGCCTCATGACTGGCGGCAGAATGGCTCGGATAGCAAAGCATTCTCGACTCAAGATCCGGGTCAGCGTTCACGTCAGCAGGATTTGCAACACGCCGTTCGCACGCATTGAGGTTGAGTACAGGCCTCAGTCACCGAACATTTTTTGCTTGAGCTCGCGCCTTTGTTGCGCTTCCAGCGAAAGGGTGGCGGTGGGGCGGGCCAACAGCCGGCCGACCCCGATCGGCTCACCGGTTTCATCGCAATAACCGTACTCGCCAGCGTCAATCAGGGCCAGGGACTGCTCGATCTTCTTGAGCAACTTGCGCTCCCGGTCACGGGTCCGCAATTCCAGTGCATGCTCTTCCTCAATGGTGGCCCGATCCGCCGGGTCTGGCACGATCACCGTATCTTCGCGCAAATGCTCTGTCGTCTCGCCGGCATTGTTCAGAATGTCCTGCTTGAGCTGACGCAAGCGTATACGGAAAGCGGCCAACTGCTTATCGTTCATGTATTCGCTATCAGGCATGGCCAGCAACTCGGCATCGGTCAGCTCTTCGCCGGACTTGGTCTTCCAGTTGTTGGCAAGCTTGGGGTCCTTTTTGGGAGGGGTCGGTATCTTGGGTGAAATCTCGGTCGGCATGGTCTGTATGTAACTGGCTTTGGCGGCAGTGGAAGCCACGGCCGGCGCCATTGAGGGAACGGTCAACTGCGCCAGCCGACCCGAGGGCCGGCGGGCCTTTTCAGGGGCACCAGCAGCCTGCTGAGGAGCGGCGGCAGCTGACTTGGGCCCGGCAGCGCTGGGAACCGTCTTGATTTTTTCGGGTTGAACGGTCTGATTCTTGCCGGTGGGTTTGGCTATTGGCTTGGCTGTGGGCTTGGCTGCGGACTTTTTGGCAGCCGGCTTGACCGCCGGCTTTTTTGCAGGCAAGGTTTTCTTGGCTTGCGGTTTGGCCGTGACTTTTTTGGCGACTGGTTTGGCAGCTACTTTTTTGGGGGCGCTTTTGGCTACGGGTTTTTTAACCGCAGGCTTTTTTACAGCGGGCTTTTTAGCGACTGCCGCCTTTTTGGCCAGGGGCTTGGTAGCAAGCTTCTTGGTCGGGCTTTTTGCAACCGGCTTCTTTACCCCAGGCTTTTTAGCTGCCACCGGCTTCTTGGCTACCAGCTTAACTGCAGCTTTTTTGGCGGCGTTTTTAACCACGGGCTTGGCCTTGGCTGCTGCAGTTTTAGCTTTGCTGGTGACTTTGACCTTGATTGATTTTGCTTTCATCTTATGTCTCCTAGCAGATAAATTGCGCTGGATCTCAGAATGTTTTTACACGTATCACCAGCCCCCCATTCGACAAAGCTGGATTTTTTAAGGCGTGGCAGTGTAACCGCTTTTTGATAGGCCGCCGAAATTTAGACCAGGCTTTGCTCCAGGCCCTGGATAAAAATGTCGCGCGGCAGGTCAATCCCAATGAACACCATCTTGCTGATGCGTGGCTCGTCCTTTGCCCATTGAGGCCCCAAATCACTGCCCATGAGCTGATGCACGCCCTGAAAAATCACCTTGTGCTCGGTGCCCTGCATATTTAAAACGCCCTTGTAGCGCAGCATGCGAGGCCCGTAAATATTGACAACCGCCCCCAAAAAGTCTTCCAGCTTGGCCGGATCAAAGGCGCGTTCAGCACGAAACACAAAACTCTTTACATCGTCGTCGTAGTGGTGATGATGCGCATGGCCATGCTTGTGCGAAGGGTGATCACAGTGTTCATCGTGGTGATGGTGGTCATCATGTGAATGCGCATGATCATGCTCGCAGTGGCCATGCTCATGATCACAATGGCTGTGCTCGGTCTCCTCCTTCAGGAAATCCGGGTCAATTTCAAGCTTGGTGTTGAGATTGAAGCCGCGCAGGTCAAACACTTCGCTCAAGGCAACCTGGCCAAAGTGGACCGCTCGCTGCGGTGCTCGCGGATTCATATGCTTCAAGCGATGCTGCAATGCGTCCAGTGACTCGGCATCCACAAGATCAGCTTTGCTGATGAAAATCTGGTCAGCAAACCCAACCTGACGCCGTGCCTCCTGCCGGCTGTCCAGCTGCTGATTGGCATGCTTGGCATCGACCAGCGTGATGATCGAATCCAGAAGGTAACTCTCGGCAATTTCGTCATCCATGAAGAAGGTCTGGGTCACCGGCCCAGGATCAGCCAGGCCGGTGGTCTCGATGACCACCCGATCGAACAGAAGCTCTCCCTTGCGCTTTTTTTGCGCCAGTTCCTGCAGTGTGGTGCGCAGATCCTCACGAATCGAGCAGCAGATGCAACCATTGCTCATCTGGATGATCTGCTCCTGCGTATCGGCAACCAGAATGTCGTTGTCAATATTCTCTTCGCCAAATTCGTTCTCGATCACGGCGATCTTCTGACCGTGGGCCTCGGCCAACAGTCGTTTGAGCAGAGTCGTTTTGCCGGAACCCAGGAATCCGGTCAGTATGGTGGCGGGGATCAAAGACATGACAATCAGATAAGAACAGGGCTGAACACCAATTGGTGTAGAGCCAGAGTTTGCGGGAAAGGTTGGAGTTTAGCGATTTGCGCAAGACCACTCAGGTCTTGCGCATCACCACCAGCCCCTTGAGATACTCGCCCTCGGGAAAGCAAATCGTCATCGGATGATCCTGCGCCCCGCCAAGGCGCTCCAGGATATAGCCGTCCACCCCGGCATCCGTGCCGGCCGAGGCCACCACTTTGTGAAATAGATCGGGCGAAATGCCGCCTGAGCAGGAATAGGTGAACAGCAGACCCCCGGGTTCCAGCAATTTGAACGCCAGGCGGTTAATGTCCTTGTAGGCCCGGGCAGCCCGCTCGGCGTGCGCTGCACTCGGGGCAAATTTGGGCGGGTCCAGCACAATCGCGTCAAAGCTGCGCCCAGCCTTGTGAAACTCACGCAGACTGGCATTGACATCGGCATCCAGAAAATCCGCCTGGGCGGGATCAATTCCGTTGAGAGCCAGATTGGCGCGCGCCTTCTCCAGGGCTGCGGCTGAGGAATCTATGGACGTCACATGGGCCGCCCCGGCAGTCAGGGCGGCCACCGTAAAGCCACCGGTGTAGCAGTAGCAATTGAGTACGCGCTGAAACTTGAGCCGCCGCGCAGCCTCGGCAAATTTCTTACGACTGTCGCGCTGATCCAGATAGAAGCCCGTCTTGTGGCCCTCGGCAATATTGAGGCCCAGCCGCCATTCGTGCTCCTGAATGACCAGGTCCAGCGGCCCTTGGCCGCGCAGCCAGCCGGTGACTTCAGGCAAACCCTCCACGGCACGGAAATTGGAGTCTGACCGCTCATAAAGCCGGTTCAGACCGGTCGCATCCAGCAGGGTCTGGGCCAGGTCACTTTTGAACCGCTCCACCCCGGCGGAAAGAAACTGGGCCACCAGGGTATCACCGTAGCGGTCAACAATCAGGCCGGGCAGGCCGTCGGCCTCGCCATGCACCAGTCGCATGCTGTCACTGCGAATATCCATCCTCTGCCTGGCCTTGACAGCGCGCTCGACCAGGCTGACCAGATAGGACGCGTCGATCCGCTGTGCCGGATCAAAACTCCAGACGCGCGCCCTGATCTTTGAGTTAGGACTGTAGGCTGCCCAGGCCAGGAACTCACCCTGATCAGACTCAACCCGCACAGTTTCGCCGAAGTCTGCCCCGCCCTTGGCAACAGCCGAATCAAAAATCCAGGGGTGGTGGCGTCGCAATGAACGCTCCTTGCCGGGTCGCAGTCGAATGGTCTTCATGGATGAATTCTGCCACCCGCAAATTCGCGGCCTCAATCAGGTCAAAGCAACCGCCAGTTGCGCTCAGGGTTTTTTGCGGGCTCGCGGATGGGCGCTGTCATACGCCTTGGCCAGATGCTGAAAATCCAGACGGGTATAGACCTGGGTGGTGCTGATATTGGCATGCCCAAGCAGTTCCTGCACCGCCCGCAAATCACTGCTGGATTGAAGCAAATGGCTGGCAAATGAATGCCGCATCATGTGAGGATGCACCGGCGCCGCCAGGCCGGCCTGCCGGGCACGCTGCCTCAACCGTTGCCAGATCGACTGAGCCGTCAGGCGCGATCCGTGTTGCCCGATAAATAGCGCTGGCTGGGCGCTGAACCGGTCTGTCTGGGATCGTTCAGCCAACCATAGCCTCAATGCCGCCAGAGCTGCTGAACCAACGGGCACCGAGCGGCGTTTACCCCCTTTTCCCAGAACATGGGCTTGCGCCGACTCCAGATCAATCCACCCGCGCGCCTGTGCGCTGGCCACCACATCAAGCCCGGTCAGTTCTGACACCCGCAGTCCACTGCCATACAACAACTCCACCATGGCCGCATCGCGCGCCTGCAGCCACGGGTCCTGGTTCGCGTCATGAAAATCCGCCAATCGCATCGCCTCGTCCACATCCAGTGCCTTGGGCAGTGGTTTGGCAGCCTTGGGCGCCCGAACATCCTGCACCGGATTGCTCGGCACCAGCCCCTCTCGCCCAAGCCAGGCATAAAAGCCTCGCCAGCAGGAAAGCACCAGCGCAATCCCCCTCCCACTGCGGCCAGCACCGTGCATTTGTGCCACCCATCGGCGGATATGGGCCGCGTGAACCTGCAGCAGCGCCAACTCGGCCGCCTGCGCAGATGCCGCCAGTTGTTTCAATTGGTGCCGGTATAACTCTACCGTGCGGCCGGCCAGTCGCTTTTCGACCCGCACATGTTGCAGGTACCGCTCGATCAGGTCTTCCATTGCCCTGGACCCGCCACCAGACTGGCAGCGACTGCCAAGCAACGGGAATCATGCGAAGGAGGGCCGGAGCACATAGGACCTAACGCAATTGGGATAGTGCCGCAGAGGCCATCTCGGCAATTCTTTGCAGGTAATCGGTGCCCATGGTGCTGGCAAAGCGCTGCGGATCGGGCGAGGCCAGCACCAGCAAGCCAAATACGGGCAAGTCCTGCTCGGTTTGTGCTGCGCTGGTCACTGCCCTAAGGGGCAACAAGGCCAGAGATGCGGCCTGGTCTGGGACCTCAAGCCAATGCACCACATCAAAGCCGGCATTGACCCCGCAATAGGGCTCGGTCAACGACCCGCCCAGACGCCGGGCATCGTCACTCACCCCGCTGGAAAAATCACGTCCAATGTGGGACGCGTTCACCTCCCATAAGCGAATCGCCACCTGAGGCACAGAGAACTGGCTGCGAATTGAATCGACAATGCGCTGCGGCATCGCCTCGGGCACCTGCTCCAGCAACAACTGCACTGCCCATTGCAGGAGCTTGTCGGACAAGGCCATGTTTTCAGTGCCATTGCGGAAGATCTCCATGACCCGGCGCTCGAGCAGTCTGTTTTTTTCCCGCAGCATTTCAGCCTGACGCTCTTGCAGACTGACGGTTCGCCGGCTGTGCGGACTGACCAGTTGCACGGTTGCCAGCAGGTCGGCATGTCGGTCAAAAAATTCCGGGTTGTGGCTCAGATAAAGCGCAATGTCGTCTTCAGTGATTGGATTAAGGGGGTTATCGGATTGCATGGACGTGTCAATTGAATCGCGAGTCGGTTGATGGCAACTTTACTTCAGGCAAATTTGTGGAGGGTCAGTCTGCTCGGGAAAGCTCAATTTCCCCTTCAAAGACCGTCTCGGCCGGCCCCGTCATGAAAACATGGGCCTGCAGATTGGCCGGCCCACCACGCCATTCAATGGTCAGCAGGCCACCACGGGTCTTCACATCGACCCGCTCATCGAGCAGCCCAAGACGGATGCCGCTGACCACAGCGGCGCAGGCACCCGTGCCGCAAGCCAGCGTCTCGCCAGCGCCACGTTCATAAACACGCAGTTTCGCGTTGGCGCGGTCGATCACCTGCAGATAGCCCGCATTGACCCGCCGCGCAAAGCGCGCATGCTGCTCAATCTTGGGCCCCTGGGTGGAAACAGCAGCGGCGTCCACATCATCGACCAGCTGGACCGCGTGCGGGTTGCCCATCGAGACCAAGGCCACCATGACCCTGTCATGGGCCACTTCCAACGGCCACATCTGCCAGCTGCCCCGGGCCTGGGGGCTGAGTCCCCGCTCATCAAAATGCAGGCTGGCCAGCTCAAAAGCCGGGGGACCCATGTCAACGGTGACCCGGCCATCGTCTTGCAGCCGCGGGGTAATCACGCCACCCTTGGTTTGCACACAAATCGTGGTCTTGTCAGTCAAGCCCCGGTCATGCACATAGCGGGCAAAGCAACGCGCCCCGTTGCCACATTGTTCGACTTCGTGGCCATCGGCGTTGTGGATCACGTATTCAAAATCAATACCCACAGCAGGCGATGGACGGACCGACAGGATCTGATCAGCACCAATGCCAAAATGTCGGTCAGCCAGTTGCCGATACTGCTCAGCGTTCAACCCAAGCGTTCCCTGGGTCTCATCAAGCACGATGAAATCGTTACCGGCACCCTGCATTTTGGTAAAACGAATCCGCATGGCTTCAAATTATCCGCTGATTTAGGCCTTATCCTTGATGCTTTTGACACCACAACCGACAGAGCCCCTCACTATGAAATTGCCTGACTGGACCCCTGAGCGCAAACCGCAACCGCAAGAACTTGTTGACGCCATTCTCAAGCGCCGTGGTGGCTCCCTGCTCAATCTTGACAAGGCCCTGTTGTGGAGTGAACCCCTAGCCCGTGGCTGGAACACCTATCTGAAGGCAGTTCGCACCGAGCTTCCAACCAGCCGCCGCCTGCGCGAGCTGGGCATTTGCACTGTGGCCCTTCTCACAGGCGCCCATTATGAATTTCATCATCATGCCCCAGACTTTCTTGCTGCCGGCGGTAGCCAGATTCAGCTGGATGCGCTGCAGGCGTTTCTCGAGGCCAACCCGCGCGGCGAACCGCAAGATCCCAGCCTGGATGAACTCGATCGTCTGGTGATTCGTTATGCCGCGCAGATGACTTTGGATGTGAAAGTGGCTGACGAAGTTTTTGCCGGTTTGCGCCAGCATTTTGACGAGACCCAGATGGTGGAACTGACCAGCGCCATCGCCACCTACAACATGGTGGCGCGCTTTTTGGTGGCTTTGGGCATTACCCCGGAAACCTGATCCGCGAACGTTTGGCTGTGGTTGACCGCCTGCCCCTGTCACAGGGCCAGGACGCATTGGCATCAGTAGGCGGAACCGCCAGCGGCCGTTGGCTCCAGGTTTTCGCTCAAGTCACCCCCCTGCTGAAGCCTTTGAATGATTGGCTCGCTCTGCGCCGTGCTTGCGCTGGCTGCCGCCCCGTGTGCCAGGCTCTGAGCCAACTGTTGCTTGATCGTGTTGACTTCAAGCTGTCCTACCAGCAGGGCTGCTACGCCCAGCGCGGTCAAGGCGGCCACGCCGATAAGTCCCCATCGGAGGTACTCCTGCAGCGTGTGAACCGGCTTCAAACTCAGAGTCGATTCCGTCCTAAACCTGTCAGCATTTTTCATGGCGCCCTCCTGGCCCGATCAAACGCGAGCGAGTTGAAGGCTAAGCCCAAAAAAAGGGGGAAATCCTGATTCAGATCAGCTTAATCTGAACTGACTACACCCCTTACCTGTCAGGGATTCACGGTAGCAGCCCGGCCAGGCTCAGTCAGGCTTGATATTGTTATCGCGCACCACCTTGCCCCAGGTATCCATCTGACGCTCAACAAATGCCTGCCCCGCCTGTGGTGTGCCGCCCAATACATCAATTCCCTGGGCTTCCAGGCGCTGGGCCACATCCGGCTGAGCCATAGCCTTGCTGATGGCCGAATTCATCCGCTGCACAATGTCTGCCGGGGTTTTGGCTGGCGCCAATACTGCCCACCAGGCCGGCGCGTCAAAGCCGGCAAAGCCACTTTCAGCAATGGTTGGCACCTCTGGCAACTTGGCACTGCGCTTGGACGTAGTGACCGCCAAGGGTCTCAGACGTTTGCTGTCGATATGCGGCTTGGTCACGAAAATTGAACCGATTGAAAGAGGCACATGACCGGCAACCGCATCGTTCATCAGTGGGCCGCCTCCCTTGTACGGAACATGGTTGAAGTTCATACCAC
This sequence comes from Burkholderiaceae bacterium, assembly GCA_017856435.1. GTDB lineage: Bacteria > Pseudomonadota > Gammaproteobacteria > Burkholderiales > Burkholderiaceae_C > Hylemonella. Next base: position 36,044 of record JAFMFB010000006.1, on the reverse strand, counting down.
CGTTCTTGCCTAGAAGCGCCATGGCCAGATGGCCCAAACTACCCGAGCCAATCGAGCCGTAGCTGACCCCCTTGGCATTTTTGGCCTGGGCAACCACATCGGCAAAACTCTTCAACTCAGACGCTGCGGGCGCGGCCAAAACCATGGGCGAAGTCCCCACCACGATAACAGTCGTGAGGTCTTTGCGCGAATCAAATGGCAGGTTTGGCATCAGGGCCGGGTTGACGCCATGGGTGTCAAAGACTACCGCAAAGGTGTACCCATCGGCGGGCGATGCCGCAACTGCAGCCGCACCAATTGATCCGGATGCCCCACCCTTGTTTTCAACAATCACGCTCTGACCCAGTTCCTTTTGCAAGTGTGGCGCAAAAATACGCGACAACTGGTCAACCGAGCCGCCAGGCGGAAAAACCGCCACCAGCTTGATCGCTTGCTTGTTGGGCCAGGCTTGCGCCAGCGCAGGCAAGGGCATCGCCAGCAAAGCTGCCGCCAGCAGGCTGGCGCCTAAAGTAATTCGTTTTTTCGTCAATCGTTTATTCACACCAAGTCTCCTTAAGTCGTTGGCTTTGCGCCAATGGTTCACAATCACAGCATGGTAAGGCCAAATCAACGCATAACACCTCCCGGCGCCCAAACGCCAAACACATCATTGCCGATTCGACTGGGACGTCGGCAAGGCCAACTGGTTGAGGTCCATGCCCATGAGCCAGCTTTTGGCGAACTGGCGCTGGTGAGCCCGGACGGCCAGTCTGAGCACGGCCTGGACTGGCAGAGTGAGCGCCCGGTTGCCCTGCTGCACAATGTTCAGCGCCTGACAGCACCCAATCCGGGCACCATGACCGGGCCGGGTACCAACAGCTACTTGGTTGGAGACATGGCTACCGGCTATATCGTGATCGATCCTGGCCCTGACCTGCCGACCCACCAGCAACGCCTTTGGCAGGCCACTGGCGGTGATATTCGGATGATTGTCTGCACCCATTCTCATGCCGACCACTCACCCGGCGCCCGGCCGCTGCAAACTTTGTGCGCCAACCGGCCGCCCATTTTGGGCCTGCCTTCAGCCGATACCGCCAGGCCCAACAGCCACTTTCGACCCGATCGAGCCCTGATTGAGGGTGAGCAACTCCAACTCTCTGACAAAAGTGAGCAAGCACATACTTTGCGTGCAATATTTACGCCTGGCCATGCAGCGAATCATGTCTGCCTGGTTCTGGAGGAGGACGGGCTGCTGTTTTCCGGTGACCACATTCTCAACGGCAGCACCACGGTGATCGATCCGCCTGATGGCGACATGAGCGCTTACCTAGACTCCCTGGACAAGCTTGATGGCGCGTGCAAGGATTGGGGCGCTGAATTTATCCTTCCAGCACACGGCCATGTGCTCGGCGGTGCGCGGGCTGCCATTGCAAGGCTCAAAGCGCACCGACTTCAGCGGGAGGCCAAAATACTCAAGGTGATGCAAGCACGGCCAGACGCCTCGGAAGATGACTGGCTGGCCGCGGCGTATGACGATGTGCCATCGGCCCTTTGGCCAGTTGCCCGCCGCTCCTTGCTGGCCCATCTTCGGCGCCTGAAGGAACTTTCTGGGGAAATTTAACCCTAATCTGCGAGTGCTTTATGAATCGCTTACATTAGTAACCGATCCCTTGGATTGTTGTTTTACAGGAAGACCCCATCATGCGTATCACCACCAAGAGCCGATTTGCCGTCGCCGCCATGGTCGATATTGCCCTGCGCGAGCATAACGGACCCGTGTCACTGAAGGACATCAGCAAGCGACATCAGATTTCAGTTTCTTATCTGGAGCAGATGTTCAGCCGACTGCGCCAGCATGGCCTGGTCCGTAGCACCCGGGGCCCGGGTGGCGGTTACGCCCTGGGCCGCAAGCCACAGGAAATTTCGGTGGTCGACATTGTGAGCGCAATTACGGGCCCCGTCAGGTCATCCGCCCAACCCGACAACCGGGATAGCGAAAACCTGACCCGCGACCTGTGGAACCGGCTGGACGCCAAGATGGCCGACTACATGCACTCAGTTCGACTGTCTGAGCTGGTTACCGAGCAATTGGCCACCGGCGTCAAGGTTGAATCTCGTCCCGGCAAGCGCGGCGTCTTTGCCAAACCCAAGGACACCTTGGTCAAACCCAGCGCACCCAATTCGGTATTCACTTGGGGTAAAAGCCTGCTCGCACAAGGCTGAGCTACGGCCCTGGCTTGCACATCGGCAAGCTGATTTCTTCTTTCTTAGCCTGGCCTGAAAGCTATTGCGCGCGGACAATCCGCCTGACTCCAAGGCTTATGGTTCGATTGCGGCCTGTTCACCCAGCAGGTGTGTCACCAACTCACAAAAACCGTCACTCGCTTCGGCGCGGGTAATAAAGGCCGGTGGGCTTTTCATCAAGCCCAGGAATGGTGCGATGTTGGCCACACCCACCGAGAGTTGGAATTTGGCAAACATCGGCTCATCGTTCAGAGAGTCACCGACATAAACGCAACGAGGCTGGGCGGTTCGCTCATCCCAGCCAAGTGTTTGCTCAAGCCAGCGCAGGCAAGCCTGTTGCTTGTTATGGGTGCCAAACCAGCCATTGACATGAATGGAACTTACTTTGGCCGTCATGCCCAGAGAGCGCATGGTTTGGGCGATAGCCTCGGCCTCCAGAAGCGACAAAGCCGGCCGAACATCCTCCGCAAAATCAATGGCCAGGTCATAAAGTCGATAAGCCTGATCACTGGCCAAGGCGGCTGTCGGGTGTCGGGCCAGAACCTGCTCCTTGACATGGTTGATTTGGACTTGCAGCGCTTCGCCCGGTTCAGGGTACGCCAGATAGTTGCGTTGCAGAGTGTTCGTTACAGGTGCGTAAGCAAACCAGAAGGCGCCGTTCTCCCCGATCACTGCATCGATCGGCCACATGCGGGCAAAGTGATCACACCACCCCGCAGGACGCCCAGTGACCGCCACTGCCTGACGCCCCAGCGCGCGCCAGCGCTCGAGCGCAGCCAGGGCTTCCGATCGTAAGTGGCCATGATGGGTGAAGGTGTCATCGATATCGAAAAACAGAACCTCGATGGTTCGGTCTGGTTTCAACTCATCAAGTGGACGCATTGAAGGCGGTCTCAGATGATTCGTTTTCTGACCGCGGTGACAAGGACCTCAGCCAGCAACACAATCAGGAAGATCGATGCCAGTATCAGCGAAACCCGGTCCCACTGAAACAGGTTCATGGTGCTGTCAAGCGCCATACCAATGCCCCCGGCACCGACCAGGCCGAGAACTGCAGACTCCCGCACATTGATATCCCAGCGAAACAGTGCCACCGACCAGAAGGTGGGGGACAGTTGTGGCCAGTAAGCTTTGAGCAAAACGGTCATCGGACTTGCGCCCGTCGCCTGCAGGGCTTCCACGGGTTTTGTATCGCATTCTTCCAGCGCCTCACCGATGAGTTTTCCAACGAAACCGATCGACCTGAAGGCGATCGCCACCGTTCCGGCCAGCGCGCCCGGGCCAAAAACACCGACAAAAAGCAGCGCCCAGATCAGGGAATTGACCGAGCGAGAGGCCACCAGCAGCAGGCGCGCCACCAGATTCAGAGGCTTGGAGCGAACAATGTTGCCGGCCGACAGGATGCCAAGCGGAACTGCCAACAATATGGACATGGCGGTGCCCAAGGACGCAATATGCATCGTCTCAAGCAGGGGCTGATGGACGCCATCCAGGTAAAAGGCCCAGTCGATTGGCCACATCCGGGTGAGCAGGTCCTGCATCTGGGCTGGCGCATCCCACAGAAATTCCGGGATCACCTCGACATGACGGATCGACAGGACTACAGCCGCCACCAGAATCACCAGCAAAAGCCAACGACCAGCCCGCTCTATAGGGGTAAAGCGCGTCCATGGCCTGGATGCAGGCAAGCCACCCGGCTCGGTGCTTAAGGTTGCCGGTTCAGTCATCGCTGCCCCTGGCGTCTACGCCTAGAATCTTTCGCACCCAGCGCGCTCCTGTTTCGCCGACCATGATCATCGCCACAATCGCAAGAACGATGGCACAAACGAAGTCGTAGTCATAGCGCTGAAAAGCGGAGAACAGGGTTCCTCCTATACCTCCAGCGCCCACAATGCCCACCATGGTCGAGTTGCGCAGATTGGAGTCAACCTGATAGCTGGCAAATCCCACAAACCGCGACATCACCTGGGGAAATACACCGTAGGTCAGCAAGCTGACAAATGGCGCGCCAGTGGCTCGAACCGCTTCAACCTGCTTGGGAGAAATTTCCTCGATAGCCTCGGTGAAAAGCTTGCCGATGAAGCCAATCGAGGCCACCGTCAGGGTGAGAATGCCGGCCATGGCTCCAAAGCCTACAGCTTTGACAAAGATGATCGCCACAATGACCGGATGAAACGATCGACACACTGCCACCAGCCCTCTGATCGGCAACGTCACCCAGGACGGCATCAGGTTTCGTGCGCCAAAAATACCAATCGGCAGGGCAAGGACAACGCCCAGAAATGAGGCCAGGATCGAAATCTCCAGGCTTTCCAGCAGCCCTCGTGCCATGGAATCAGGCTGAAGGATGGCTGGCGGGAACATTCGGCCAAGGAATTTGGCACCGTTGTCCAGGCCGAGAATGAAACGAGCCCAGGTGATATCGAGTTGCGCCGCCGCAAAGAGAAGGTAGGCCAGGCCGATGGCCCAGCCCAACCACACCAGTGGTTTTCTCTCGAAGGCTAGTGGAGCCATTCCTCCCCGCCGTAAATGGACTGCAGAATCTGCTGCGTCAGACCGGAAGGCGCCCCGTCATAAACCACCACGCCCTCAGACATTCCGATGATGCGCGACGCAAACCTTTGCGCCAGGACAACATCGTGCATGTTGATCACGATGGGAATTTGAAGACGCTTTCCCATGTCCACCAGGATCTGCATCACCTCGACCGAGGTCTTGGGATCCAGGGAAGACGTGGGCTCGTCCGCCAGCAATAACTTGGGGTGCTGCATGACAGCGCGCGCAATACCCACCCGCTGGCGCTGCCCCCCCGAGAGACTGTCAGCGCGCTGATGCTCAAAGCCTGTGAGGCCCACCTGGTCCAGCAGAGTGAAAGCCAGATCGATATCCTCCTGCCGATAGCGCCTGAGCCAGGCACTCCAGGCTGACATATAGCCAAGTCTTCCGCTCAGCACGTTTTCCATGACCGTCAGGCGTTCGACCAGGTTGTACTCCTGAAAGACCATGCCAATCTGTCGGCGCATCTCACGCAAGGGCTTGCGCCCAAGCCCCACCAGTTCCTGTCCCTGAAACCAGATTTCGCCAGAGCTGGGTTGCACCAGTCGATTGATGCAACGAATGAGTGTGGACTTGCCGGTACCAGAGGGGCCGATGATGGCGACCACCTCGTGAGCGCCCAATTCGAGGGAAATTCCCCTGAGCACCGGTTTACCAACTGCGTACGACTTCTGCAGGTTCCTGATTGAAAGTCCCAAGTGCATGCAAAGCCGCCCGGATTATTTCTTCTTGGCAGCAGCCTTAGCCTGTTCTTGCTCGTACGCGGCTTTGTCAAACTTCTGACCACCCGCTTCTGAAACCTGTCTGACCACAGCCCAATCCTTCTCGAAGGAAACCGGGAAAAAACGATCGGCCCCGGCAAATGCCTTTTTCATCTCCTCAGGGAATCGATAATCGTAGAAACACTTGAGCATCTGATCGCGAAACTTGGGCTCAAGGTCATGGGCGTAGGCAAAGGAGGAGGTGGGGAACTTGGGGCTGCGGTAGAGAATTCTGAAGTCCTCTTCCTTGACCTGCCCCCGGGCGACCATCCGCTCAAACACATCAGAGGCCACGGCCGCGCCGTCGTAGTCGCCGGAATTCACGCCCATCACCGATTGGTCGTGCTTGCCGGAAAACAGAATGTTGTAATCCTTGCCCGGGGTCAGCCCCTGCTTGGGAAAGAGTGCCATAGGCGCCATGTGACCTGAGTTGGAGGAGGGCGAGGTATGGGCAAATTTTTTGCCCTTGAGGTCAGTCATGGTCATGAAACTGCTCCCTTTCTTGACGATGACAATCAGGTTATAGCCCTGGAACTCCTTTTCATACCCCTTGACTGCGAATGGGATCGCGCCAGCAATATTGACGGCAAACGCCGTGGGACCGGTAGAGAAACCGCCGACATGCAAGCGTCCTGAGCGCATGGCTTCAATTTCAGCCGCATTGGATTGGACCTGGTAGAAGACGACCCGTTTTTTTGTGCAGGCCGCCAGATGGTCAGTAAAGGGCTTGAAAATCTTTTCGTAAACCGCGGGGTCTTCAACCGGGGTGTAGGTAAAGACCAGGGTATTGGGGTTTTTGAGTTTCTTTGGATCTTGGGGTGTATCGGCCACCAGATCCTTGTTTTCATCGCAGTACAGCTTGTCCAGATCGCCCCGATGAGCGCAATTGTCCTGGGCCAAGACCACCGAGGCGAACAACAGGGCGGCTAAGGAAATTAGGTACTTCAGCATAACGGTCTCCTGACTAGGCTAGGTAATTTCTGACACAGGTATCAAAACCGCACTGATTATGAAGCAATTAACCCCCGCCTCGTGTAGAAGGACAAGTGTGAAGCGCGCCGATAAGCCGGATTCTGTGTCGTCGGAGTTGCCTCCGCCGGGGCCACCATCAATCTGGGCCGGGGGTCACCCCACCGGCTCGGTGCTACCTACCCGCCAGCTCTGCGAGCCGCATCGTCGCTGGCCTACTTGGTATTGCTGCGCGTAGAGATTGCCCGTTTCACCCGAACTGAATCGGCTCGTCTCTGTTGCTCTGATCCTCGCCTTACGGCGGAGAGGTGTTACCTCCTACGCTGCTCTGTGCAGTCCGGACTTTCCTCCAGTGCGCCCTTTCGGGACTTGCACCAGCGGTGGCCTGGCGTGCTTCACAAACCAATTATCGCCTGAGCCACCCTTTAAAGCTTCAATCTTTGACCCAACACAACGATAAAGATTCAATTTGGAAACAGAATTCCTGACCCCCACCAACCACTCACGTCATGCTGGCACCTTTTGAATCCAGCCCCACTTGGAGAGGTCGTAGCTACTCCCTCAAAACCAGCTTGACTGCCCTTGTGCTGTTGTGTGTCGTGCCGCCGGTTGCCATCAGCGCCTGGCTGTTGTGGGACAACTACCAATTCAAACTAAGTCGCGCCGAAGAACAGACCATGGGGTTGGCGCGAGATGTTGCGGCGGCGTTTGATCAGGAACTCGCCAGCATTGAGACTGCCCTGAAGGTGCTGGCAACCGCCCCTGAATTGATGCGCGAGGACTTGGCCGGGTTTCATCAAAGAGCCAGAGAGGCCCTAATTGCCGGGTCCGTCTACAACTACATCCTCACCGACCGCAACGGCCGGATGGTGATGAACACCCTGGTTCCCTACGGCAAGCCTCTTCCCACTTCAGGCACGCCTCCTCAACTTGCTGCTGTTTTTACCACTGGAAATACAGTCCTGACCGACTTCTTCATCGGCCCGGTCACTGGCAAGCCAGCTCTCGCCATGGGGGTGCCGGTTCGAATCCAGGGCGAGGTGAAATACAGCCTGAACATAGGCCTGTCACCCGACCGTCTCAATCAGAAACTCAATGATTTCAAATTAACCAACGGCTGGCTGATTGCCGTGCTGGATCAAGCTGGCACGATCGTCGCACGGTCGCGGGATGCGCAACGGTTTGTCGGCCAGAAGGCCGTGCCACCCCTGGTAGAGGCGCTTCCACAGAAAAGCGAGACGCACCTTCGCATACCCACCAAGGAAAACATACCCACATTTGCCAGCCTCAAACAGATTGGCAAGTGGCGCTGGGGTGTTGTCATCGGCATGCATCGATCGATTCTGCGCGACCAATTACTGCCGCAGGTCTGGTTTGTTCTGGCGATCACCCTCGCAGCCCTCCTGCTTAGTCTGCTGGGGGCAGCAAAGCTGGCGGGCCGGGTGCTGACAACCGTGCGCAATATCAACCAATCGGCCAAGTCGATTCATACCGGCGAGCGGATTTACCTGCCTGAAATTCAGTTCAAGGAGGCCGAGGCTGTGGGCTCAGCCCTGGCGAAGGCTGGTGCAGCTATGCAAGAAATGACTTTTCGTGCCCAGCATGACCCCCTCACCGGCCTGGCCAACCGCCTGTTGTTCACCGAGAACGCCAAACGTAATTTGGCGCTGGCGCAACGCAACGGCCAGGAGCTGGCCGTACTGGCAATCGATCTGGACAACTTCAAATTGGTAAACGACATCGACGGTCACGCGGCGGGTGATCAGGTACTGATCGAAGCAGCCAGACGCATCGAGCGGGCGGTACGCAGCTCCGATCTGGTCGCACGATTGGGTGGGGATGAATTTCTGGTCTTGCTCACCGAAACCAATACCAGCCATGCCCGTCAAACCGCCGATCGCATTGTCAGCGCACTGGCCAAGCCTTATCCAATGACCGCGCAAGCGGTTGCAGGGTCTGTTGGCATCGCGCTCTACCCTGCTGACAGTCAAACGCTACAGGGCCTGATACATGCTGCGGACCACGCCATGTATGAAGCCAAGGCAGAGGGGCGTAGGCAGGCGTCCTAGGTTCATTCGACCTGAACCATTTGCGATTGGGCGCGCGATTCATTGATTTACTTGTCATCGAGACATCCTCTGCTTGATCAACACAAGCCCACATGATCCGGTTGACCGAACTCAAACCGCCCCTGGCTGAATCTCCCATTCACAAGCGGCGGGCGGCTGATGCTTCATCGCGCAAAGATCTGCGCATACACGGCAACAAGCTGACTCACGCCATCAACGACAAGGTAAGCAGCGAAGCCATGGTGGAATAGACGATGGCACGTGCGATGCTGGCCACCGGCACACCATAGCGCAAGGCCAGCGCGAAGGGCATCGCACCGCAGGGCCCGGCCGCCACCAGCAACGCCGGATCGTGCCATCCCACGGCCGCGGCAGGCAACTGCGCCAGCAGGCCCCAGGCCAGCATGGGATGCAGGACGACTTTGATGCCAGCAATGCCCCACGCAGCCCCATCCCGCTTGCACGCCCCGGAGGCCGACAGCATGATGCCCAGCGCAAACAAAGCCACAGGTGCGGCAGTGGCACCAACAAAACTGGTGAACGTGCCAATACCCGCATGCAGCGGCACCCTCAGCAGATTGACCGTCAGCGCGGCCGCGATGGCCAGCAGCAGGGGATGCCCCACCAGCTGGCGCGTGGCCAGCCGCCACGACCCCCGGCCGTGCTCAGCCAGTTCCAGCCCCACGATATGGGCACTGAAGATCAACGCCGCGTCGATGGTGATAATCCCGGCAATTGGCGCTCCGGCTGCCTCGCCGTAAAGAATGTGCGCCATCGGCAGGACGAACAGCACGTGGTTGACGAAACTGGCCGTCATGCCCAGCAAGAGCGCCTCGCGCCAGCCGCGCCGGAACACGAAGCGTGCCAACGCCGCACCGGCGGCATACACCAGCGCCTCCGAGACAAAGTAGCCGCCCAGTACATGCCACTGGAAGTGGGCGATGTCGACCCGACTTAACAGGCCGAACAACATCGTCGGCAAGCTGATGAACAGTACGAAGCGGTTGAGCATGCCGGCCGCCGCTGCGTCGAACAGGCCTTGGCGCGCAAACAGCATGCCGACGCCCAAGATGGCGAACACCGGCAGCACCGGGTTGAGCAGGGTTTGCAGGACGGGAGGCAAGTGCGATCAACCGACCAAGCGACCGTTGAGCGGATAGGCCGGATCGGTGTAGCCGGGTGTGGACGGGTGGCCGGGGCGCACCAACGTATCGACCAGGGCCTCATCCTCGGCCGCGAACACGTAGTCCAGCGCGGGCGTGTAGTCTTGCCATTGTTTGAGCGTGCGCGGGCCGGCAATCACCGAGCTGATAATGCGATTGGCCAGTACCCAGGCGGTGGCGAACTGCGCCAGCGAAATGCCGCGCGCTTCAGCATGCGACTTGAGCCGTTGCGCGATCAGCAGGGATTCCTCGCGAAATTCCGTCTCCATGATGCGCTTGTCAGCGCGTCCGGCACGTGAGCCTTCAGCCGGTTTGGCGCCCGGCGCGTATTTTCCCGAGAGCACACCTCGCGCGATCGGGCTGTAAGGCACCACGCCGATGCCGTAGTGGGCGCAGGCCGGTAGCACCTCCACCTCGGGCATGCGGTTAAGCAGGTTGTAGTAAGGCTGGGAGACAACCGGCCCAGGCATGCCCAGTTCACTGGCGATGCGCATCACCTCGGCGGTGCGCCAGCCGCGGAAGTTGGATACTCCCCAGTAACGGATCTTGCCCGCACGCAGCATGGCTTCGATGGCGCGCAAGGGCTCCTCCAGGTTCATGCCGTTGTAGTCGCGGTGCAGGTAGTAGATGTCCACATAGTCTGTCTGCAGCCGGCGCAGGCTGTCTTCCAGCGCGCGCATCATCCATGTGCGGGAGTAGTGCGTCTGGTTGACGCGCTCGGACATCTTGTTGCCAACCTTGGTGGCCAGAACCCAGTCGTGGCGCGTCGGCCGGATCAACTCACCCACCATGGTTTCGGACACACCGGTGGTGTAGACGTCGGCGGTATCGATGAAATTGACGCCGTGCGCTTGCGCGTCGGCCACGATGGCACCGGCTTCGGCCTTGTCGGTCTGATCGCCGAACATCATGGTGCCCAGACACAGGGCAGAAACTTTCAGATTGCTGGCGCCGAGCAAACGGTAATGCATGGAAATTAATCCTCCAAATAAGATGCTTACATGCTTACTTTAGCAAGCCAGTCTCGCATAGACAGGGCCACACGCCGAAGGCCGACGCCCGCTCGACAGCGTCCAGTACCTCGATGTCATTATGTAGCGCATAATTGCCGCTCTTTTTTCGGAGCCGCCAGCATGAAAGTCGACAACATCCTGCGCACCATCGGCCACACCCCGCATGTGCGCATCAACCGCCTGTTTGGGCCCAGCGCCCAGGTTTGGATCAAGTCCGAGCGCAGCAACCCCGGGGGTTCGATCAAGGACCGCATTGCCTTGGCCATGATCGAGGACGCTGAGGCCCGTGGTCAACTTCAACCCGGCGCCACCATTGTGGAGCCCACCTCAGGCAACACCGGTGTGGGCCTGGCGATGGTGGCCGCGGTCAAAGGTTACAAGCTCATTTTGGTGATGCCCGACAGCATGTCCATCGAGCGCCGCCGCCTCATGCTGGCCTATGGCGCCAGCTTCGACCTCACGCCCCGCGAAAAAGGCATGAAAGGCGCGATTGCGCGTGCCCAAGAGATTGTCGCGGCCACGCCCGGCGCCTGGATGCCGCAGCAGTTTGAGAACCCCGCCAACATTGATGCGCATGTGCGCACCACCGCGCAGGAAATTTTGGCGGACTTCCCGCAAGGCATCGACGCCCTCATCACCGGGGTGGGAACCGGCGGGCACATCACCGGCACGGCGCGTGTGCTCAAGGCGAAATTCCCGAAACTCCAGGTGTTCGCGGTCGAGCCTGCAGCCTCGCCCGTGATTTCGGGTGGCACACCCTCACCGCATCCGATCCAGGGTATCGGCGCGGGCTTCATCCCCCTGAACCTGGACACTTCGATTCTTGCTGGCGTGATCCAGGTCGAAGCCGAACCGGCCCGCGACATGGCGCGCCGCTGCGCCCGCGAAGAGGGCATGCTGGTCGGCATTTCCTCAGGTGCCACCTTGCAAGCCATTGCGCAAAAGCTACCCGAACTGCCTGAAGGTGCTGTCGTGCTGGGCTTCAACTATGACACTGGAGAGCGCTACCTCTCGGTAGATGGCTTTTTGCCCAGCTGAGCTCAGCGCAATGACGCACCGCCCCTCGTAAAATCGGGGCAGATTTCAACCTGGCTTTTGCCCGATCACCACGGGCCTGCAAACCATGATCCGCCTGACTGAGCTCAAGCTCCCGCTCGAGGCCTTGCCCGTCGAGCACCGGCGCGCCGCTGATGCGCCCACCGAAACCGAGGCCGACCGCACCCCGCCGCCGCAGCCCATTGAGACCCTGCGGGTTTTGGCCGCACAAGTCCTGCACCTGCAGCCTTCGGACATCGTCGAGCTGACGGTATTCAAGCGCAGTTTTGATGCGCGCAAAGCGCAGCTGCAAGCGGTGTTCATAGTGGATGTGCACCTGAACCCGGCGCTCAGCGACACCGAGGTCATGGAGCGCGCTCGCAGCCCGCACGTCCTGCCCACCCCCGACATGAGCTGGCACCCGCCCGTCACCGCGACCCACGACATGGGCGAATATGGTGAGCGCCCGGTGGTGGTCGGCTTCGGGCCGTGCGGCATGTTGGCCGCCTTGACCTTAGCGCAAATGGGCTGCAAGCCTCTGGTGCTCGAACGTGGCACCACCGTGCGCCAGCGCACCAAGGATACCTGGGCCCTCTGGCGCAAAAAAATGCTGAACCCTGAATCAAATGTCCAGTTTGGTGAAGGTGGCGCCGGCACCTTTTCCGATGGCAAGCTCTACAGCCAGATCAAGGACCCGCGCCACCTGGGGCGCAAAGTGATGCACGAGTTCGTGCAGGCCGGTGCCCCCGCCGAGATTCTGGTCGAAGCGCACCCGCATATCGGCACCTTCAAGCTGGTCAAAGTAGTGGAAGGCATCCGTGAGCAGATCCTTGCGCTGGGTGGCGAGATTCGTTTTGAGCAACGGGTGACGGATGTGTTGCTGGGCGAAGATGAGACTGGCCACAAGAGGGTGTTGGGATTGAAGGTGCTGGATGGCTCTGTCGGCCAGAGCTACGATCTTTGCGCCTCCCATGTGGTGATGGCTCTGGGACATAGCGCCCGCGACACATTTGCCATGCTGTTTGATCGAGGGGTCGAGATGCATGCCAAACCTTTTTCAGTGGGGTTTCGCATCGAGCACCCGCAGGGCCTGATCGACCGCGCCCGCTGGGGGCAACACGCGGGTCACCCGCTGCTGGGCGCGGCCGATTACAAACTGGTTCACCATGCCAGCAACGGCCGCACGGTCTACAGCTTCTGCATGTGCCCGGGGGGAACAGTGGTAGCCGCCACCTCCGAGCCAGGTCGAGTGGTGACCAATGGTATGAGCCAATACTCGCGCAATGAGCGCAATGCCAATGCCGGGATCGTGGTGGGCATTGATCCGCAGGACTATCCCAACGGCCTGGGTGATGTCGCGGATTGGCAGGCCGCCTTTGGCGACGAACTTGGTTTGCACTACGCGCTTCAGGCCACCGCCATGACCCAGCAGCAGCCCGCCCAACACCATCCATTGGCGGGCATTGTGTTGCAACGCAAATGGGAAGCCCAGGCCTACGCCTTGGGCGGCAAGACTTACCTGGCTCCCGCACAGCTGGTGGGTGACTTTATGGCGGCCCGCCCCTCGGACCAACTTGGAAGCGTGCAGCCCTCCTACAAACCTGGGGTTCTGCTGGGCAGCCTGGATCAGGCCCTGCCCGGCTACGCGATTGAAGCCATCCGAGAAGCCCTGCCTGCGTTTGGCAAAAAAATCAAAGGATTTGACATGCCCCAAGCGGTGCTGACCGGCGTGGAAACACGAACCTCGTCGCCCCTGCGCATGCCGCGCGGTGACAATCTGCAAAGCCTGAACGTGCGCGGCCTCTATCCGGCGGGCGAAGGGGCCGGTTATGCCGGCGGCATCCTGTCAGCCGGTGTGGATGGCATCAAAGTTGCTGAAGCCCTGGCTACTGATCTGCTGAAGCAGAATTAAAAAACCGCCGAACTTGCGCTCGGCGGCCTGATGAAAAGTGCGCTTGCCGCTCAGTCGCGCACGCTTTGCAAAGCGGCAATCCGCTCCTCAATCGGTGGATGGGTCGAGAAAAGCTGACCGATGCCACCGGCAATCCCCATGGCCTGCATGCTCTTGGGCAATTCGGCCGTGTGCAAGCCACCCAACCGGGCCAGGGCGTTGATCATGGGCTGGCGACGGCCCATGAGTTGGGCCGATCCGGCGTCAGCACGAAATTCGCGCTGACGCGAAAACCACGCCACGATGATGGCCGCCAGAAATCCCAGGATGATGTCCAGCACAATGGTCGTGACCAGGTAGCCAATTCCAGGCCCCGAGCTCTCCTCATCGTTGCGGCGCAGAAAACTGTCCACCGCGTAGCCTATGACCCGGCTGAGGAAAACCACAAAGGTGTTCATCACGCCCTGGATCAGGGTCAGGGTCACCATATCACCGTTGGCAATATGGGCTACTTCATGGCCAATCACTGCCTCGACTTCCTCGCGCGTCATGTTCTGCAATAAGCCGGTGGACACTGCCACCAGCGCTGAATTCTTGAATGCGCCAGTGGCAAATGCATTGGGGTCGCCCTCGAAGATCCCCACTTCCGGCATGCCGATGCCGGCCTGATCGGCAAACTTTTTCACAGTATTGACAATCCAGGCCTCATCGGGTGACTGAGGCTGCTCAATCAGCTGGACCCCAGCGCTCCATTTGGCCACTGGCTTACTAATCAGCAGGGAAATGATCGCCCCGCCAAAACCGATCACCAGGGCGTACCCGAGCAACAGCCCGAGATCCAGCCCCTGACTGGTGAGATAACGGTTGACACCCAACAGGCTGGCCACAATGCCCAGCACAACGACGACTGCCAGATTGGTCAAAACAAAGAGAATGATTCGTTTCATGGTTTCTTTCAGCAACAGCCTGACATGAAGACTGGTGGACCAAATACTAAGGGCTGAATTTCAGAAATCAAGCGCACCGAAACAAAGCCATACAGTTTGTGGCCGTTTCAGACGATTACGCTTTGATGCCAGCGCGATGCGCCCTGAATACCTGTGGATCGTCGTAGAAATCCGGCTCTTGATTGCCAGGCCACCATCCTGGTATCCCCAGTACCGGCAACGGGTGATAAGGCTTGCTGATCAGGAACTCGGCCTCCAGATGCTGGCTCAACCACCCATCAAGCGCCGAAAGATCAGGCGCTACAGCCCCAACGCGCAGCACATGAGCAGTGATCGCCTTGCGCGGTTCAATCAGTTTTTCCATCAGGGCGTGACCAAACAGAAAAAGTTGCGCTTCGTCCCAGAGCGGTCGCAGTTTCCCGAACAGGCGAGCCCAGTCGCGGGCAGCCAGTGCTTGCCACAACTCATCCGGGGCACACAACAGAGCCGCATTCTCATCAAAAACAGTTACCGCATCGCGCAATGCACCACGAACTGCAGCCACGCCATCGCGGCCGATCGCTTGCGCCTGCAGTTGGTTCAGGCGCTGCTTGGCCCGCGGAAAGTGCAACCATACCAGTCCATTGAAGAAATCATGGGCGCCGTCCCGGGTCGGCACGCTGGCAGTTTGGGCAATAAATTGCTCATAGGGCGTGCCGGTGGGTAAGGACATTTGCCGCACAAAGCGAACGGGTGAAGCTGCGTGGGACCGGTTGAGAGCCTGGGCACAGGACAGGCCTTCATCGGTCAGTCGGGCCAGAGGCTCGCCCAAAGTGCGGTACGGCGCCAGCCAGGGCGCCAGCCAGTCAATCCGCTCTAGACCATGCGCCACGGCAAGGTCTCACCGGCGCGCAGAGGTTTGAGCTGCGCCTGACCAAAGGGATAACTGGCCTCAGGAGTCCAGCCTTCCTTGCGCAGGGTGATGCGCTGCTGATTGCGGGGCAGCCCATAGAAATCAGCGCCGTGAAAGCTGGCAAATGCCTCCAGTCGGTCCAGCGCGCCAACAGCCTCAAAGGCCTCGGCATACATTTCAATCGCCGCATGGGCGGTGTAGCAACCGGCACAGCCCACCGCATGTTCTTTCAGATGTGCGGCATGGGGCGCACTGTCGGTACCGAGAAAAAATCTGGGATTGCCGCCTGTGGCCGCGGCCACCAGGGCCTGGCGATGCACCTCTCTTTTAAGGACCGGCAGGCAGTAATAGTGCGGCCGAATGCCGCCGATGAATATGGCATTTCGGTTGTACAGCAGGTGGTGAGCGGTGATGGTGGCACCCAGATATGAATCTCCTTGGGCCACATACTGGGCGGCTTCCCGGGTGGTGATGTGTTCCATCACGATTTTGAGTTCTGGAAAATCGCGCCGAAGCGGCATAAGTTTTTGTTCGATGAACACCGCCTCGCGGTCAAACAGGTCGATATCTGGTGAGGTCACCTCGCCGTGCAACAGCAACAACAGCCCCTCGCGCTGCATGGCCTGCAGCACTGCATAGGTTTTCCGCAGATCGGTGACACCCTCATCGCTGTTGGTCGTGGCACCTGCGGGATACAGCTTGCAGGCCACCACCCCGGCGGCCTTGGCGCGCCTGATTTCATCGGGCGGCAGGTTGTCAGTCAGGTACAAGGTCATCAGGGGCTCAAAGTCCAGCCCGGCCGGCACGGCAGCCTGTATGCGCTGCTTGTAAGCCAAGGCCTGAGCGGCTGTGGTGACCGGCGGCTTGAGGTTGGGCATGATAATGGCCCGCCCAAACTGGCGTGCGGTATGTGGTACGACTGTGGCGAGGGCGTCGCCATCGCGAACATGGAGGTGCCAGTCATCCGGTCGGGTCAGGCTGATTTCTTGTGTCATGCGCGTATTGTCCTAGAGTCGGGGCGGGCCAGGGTTTCAGGTTGGCGTGCGTTGTTGGATGGACCACATGCGCGCATACACCCCATCTGCAGCCAGCAGTTCGGTATGACGACCACGCTCGATGATGCGCCCCTTTTCCATCACCAAGATCTGATGGGCGTTGACCACTGTGGACAGGCGATGGGCAATCACCAGCGTGGTCTTGCCATGGGACGCACTCTCAAGTTCGGCCTGGATGGCCCGCTCATTGGCCGAATCGAGCGCTGAGGTGGCCTCATCAAAAATCAGGATGGGCGGATTTTTAAGAAGGGTACGGGCAATTGCCACCCGCTGCTTCTCTCCGCCTGACAATTTGAGCCCGCGCTCACCCACCATGGTGTCGTACCCCGTCGGGGTGGCCACAATAAAGTCGTGAATATGGGCCGCCCGAGCCGCCGCCTCCACCTGCGCGCGGGAAGCGCCAGGACGGCCATAGGCGATGTTGTACTCAACGGTGTCATTGAACAGCACGGTATCCTGGGGAACGATCCCGATTGCTTGCCGCAGCGAGTCCTGGGTCACCTGTCGGATGTCCTGCCCGGCAATCGTGATTCGACCCGACTTGGAACTCATGGTATCGGTGGCCTGATCCCCGCCCTGAGGTGCCACGCCGATATCGTAGAAGCGGTAGAGCAACCGGGCGAGCGTGGACTTGCCCGCCCCCGAGGGGCCGACCACAGCCACGGTCTTGCCCGCCGGTATTTCGAAGCTCACCCCATGCAGAATCGGTCGAGCCGGATCGTAAGCAAAATGCACCTCCTCAAAGCGAACCGCCACTGGCGCTGGCGGTCCGTCTGGCGCGCCGCTGGCTGTTGGCAGTTGCAAGGCTTTGGCATCGGGCTGATCGGCCACCTCACAGGGCTGGTCCAGCAGCTTGAACATCTTGTCTAGGTCGGTCAGGCTTTGCTTGATTTCTCGATAGAGCACGCCCAGAAAATTGAGCGGGATATAAAGCTGGATCATGAAGGCATTGATCATCACCAAGTCACCCAGGGTCATGCGCCCGTCAATCACACCCTGGGTGGCCCGCCAGAGCATGGCTACCAGTGCGCAGGCAATGATCAGTTGCTGTCCAGTGTTTAGCAGGCTGAGCGAGGTCTGGCTGCGGATGGCCGCGCGTCGGTAGCCCTCCAGGTTTTCGTCATAGCGCCGCGCCTCGAATTCCTCGTTGTTGAAATATTTGACGGTCTCGAAATTGAGCAGCGAATCAATGGCTCGGCTGTGCGCCACGCTATCGAGCTCATTCATGCGGCGCCTGAGCTTGGTGCGCCACTCCGTGATGCTGACTGTGAAGCTGATATAGGCCAGAAGCGCCCCGATCGTGATCCAGGCAAACCAGAGGTCAAACTTGATGGCCAACAAGGTGAGCACCATGGTGACCTCGATCAGGGTGGGCAGGATGCTGTAGATCGAGTAGGAAATCAGTGAGTTGATGGCCCGCGTACCGCGCTCGATATCTCGGGTGACGCCCCCGGTCTGGCGCTCCAGATGAAAGCGCAGGCTCAGGGCATGCAGGTGGCGAAACACCTGCAGGGTGATACTGCGAACCGCACCTTCGGTGGCTTTTGCAAAAACCAGCTCGCGTAATTCCGTGAAGAACGAGGTCAGAAAGCGTAAGCCGCCATAGGCCAGCAATAACGCTGCCGGCACCACCCACAAGGCCGATGGGTCACTGGGCTGAACCCCCATGCGATCGACCAACTCCTTGAGCAACAGGGGCACCCCCACATTGGATAATTTGGCGCCCACCATGAAGAGCAGGGCCAATAAAACGCGCCACTTGTATTCCCACAGGTAGGGCAGCAGGCGTTTGAGGGTTGGCCAATCCGAGCGTGAAGTTCGCTGGGCTGGGTTGTTGGCTGGTAATGGAACCGCGTTCGGAGCTTGACCACGCATGAGAGACAATCAGGAAAAATTTCTTGCCCGGATTGTCACCCATGTCCAACTCAGCCCTCCACATGACACCGCCTTCAGATGAAGAATTGGTGCTCAAGGTCATCCCCATGCCGGCCGACTGCAACGCCAACGGCGACATCTTTGGTGGCTGGGTGATGGCGCAGGTTGACCTGGCCGGCTCAGTGATTCCGGCTCGTTATGCGGGCGGGCGAATTGCCACCGTGGCGGTCAATGAATTTATCTTCAAGCAACCGGTTCGGGTGGGGGACATCCTCTCCTTTTACGCCAAACTGACCCGGGTTGGTCGCACCTCCCTGACAGTGAAGGTGGAAGTCTTTGCCGAGCGCTTTCGGGCCCAGGGCCAATTTGTCAAGGTGACCGAGGCCAACCTCACCTATGTTGCGATTGATGAACAGGGGCAGCCTCGCGAAGTACCCCACCGACCCTGAACCGATTTCGACCCTGATCGAATAGCACCCCGCTCAGGAGACGATGTAGGCAGCAGAGCCGGTCGAGAACAGCTTGCCATCAGCGGCTCGAAACTCCATGCGGGTTGAAGCCACACGCGAGCCCAGCCGCAGCACTTGAGCATCGATCTGAAAAGCCTCGGCGATCGCCGGACGCAGGTAATCGACGCGCAAATCGATCGTGCCCAGCTTGGCAAAACGCTGCAGCCGCTGTAGCGGTGGCTCCTCCATATGGCGCGCGCCGATGGCGACCATCACCGCCAGGCCTCCGATGGTGTCCAGTGAGGCGCTGATCACGCCGCCGTGGACCCGATGATGACCATAGTGCCCGACCAGCTCAGTGCGCATGGCCAGGGTGGCGCTCACGCGGTCGGGACCAAGGGTGGCGACCTTCAGGCCCAGCACCGAATTGAACACAATCTTGTGCTCGAAAATTTCCCGTAACCCTGTGACAAATTCCGGCTCGAAACCCTCAGCGGGAAAAGGCGCGACCGCTTTCATAGTTTGGAGAAATCCGGCTTGCGTTTTTCCATGAACGCGCCAAACGCCTCCCTGGCTGCTGGCTCGCCCAGCATGCGGCTGAAGATGGCACCTTCCTCGCCAATCCTTTCGACCACCGCTGCATGGTCCTTCTTCATCAGGCGCTTGGTTTCAATCAGCGAGGACAGGGGCTTGCCTGCGAGCTTTCGAGCCTGTTGCGCTGCCAACGCATTAGCCTCGGTGGGCGGCACGATACGGTTGACCAGTCCCACCTCGAGCGCCGCCTCGGCAAAGAACGGTTCGCCCAGCAGCAGCGCCTCGGCTGCGCGGTGGTAACCAAACATTTTCGGCACCAGCAGGGTTGAAGCAAACTCAGGGCAAATGCCCAGGTTCACAAAGGGCATGGCAAAGGCGGCGTTATCACCTGCATAGACCAGATCGCAATGAAACAGCAGGGTGGTGCCAATACCGACTGCCGGACCGCAGACCGCAGCCACGGTCGGCTTGGAAAAATCCGCCAGCGCACGCATGAAGCGAAACACCGGGGTATCCGGAGAAGAGGGTGGATGATTCAGAAAATCGCCAATATCGTTGCCGGCGCAGAACACCGTCTCGTGACCCTGGATGACCAGCACCCGCACGGCCACATCATTCTGGGCCTGCTCGACTGTATCGGCCAAGGCGGCATACATGGCTGCCGTGATCGAGTTTTTCTTGTCAAGCCGATTGAGGGTGATGGTTTGGACACCCGCTTCGGTATTCACCAGAATATCGCTCATAGGTCCTACTCCTTGAAGTAAACAATCTGGTGCGAAGAGCATAACAAGGTGCCGCTCTCGTTCCACAGCAGCGCAGACTGGTCAAAAAATCCGTTTCTAAATTCCTGTGCACTGGCCTGGCCCAGCACATACCCGGCGCCCGTCTCGCGTAGCTCTTTCGGGCCGGCATGGAAATACGTGGTGATTGACACGGTACCCGCCGGCACGCGGGTGGCACGTCGCAACCAGACCCTTGGAAAGAACACATCGGACAGGGCGGCCAGGGAAATGAAGTCCAGCGGACGCGGCGGATGATCACGCATCCATACCTGGGTCAGACTGTTATCACCGCGGCCATGCCATTCACTGGGTATGGCGCCACTGATCAATCGCAATTCATAGCGTTGAAGCCAGATGCCCGGGTCGTCGTAGCTTTTCAGTTCCGATTCAGCCGGAGTCTTCACCTTGGGCATGGGCGTATCCGACACGCTCCAGGTTTCACGCCTAATCGCCGTGATGACGGTGGCGGTCGTGGTAACGATCGATTGACCTTGAGCATCGTGTTGCAGGATGCTGGCCGTCCAGTGCTGGGTACTGCGGTTGGTGCGCACCGGGTGCACCTGAACTTCAAATGCACCCTCTTGCAGCGCGCCAGCGTAGTTGACCGTCAAGGACAGCGGGTCTCCGATTCGCTGCGGGTGCAGCAGAACCGCCTGCAGCACGGTGGCTGCAGTGGTTCCTCCAAATGGGCCGACCATGTTCCAGTAGTCGGCACTGGTCATCCCGGCGTAGCAGCCTGGACCGATTTCCGCGAGCGCCAATGCCTTGTCAAAAGGGTGTTTGGTCATGCTGGTCTAATCCCGTCAGGCTGGGCGATGAGAACAGCAGGGTGCATGCCAAACTACCGCCAACGGGCACACCCCCCTCTGCATCACCAAGTGGCTTGTCCGGATCCAGTTCAGCGCTTGAAGGGCACCACCCGCTGACGCTGCTCACCCAGCCCCTCGATTCCAAGTGTCATCACATCGCCGGCCTTCAGGAAGCGCGGGGGCTTCATGCCCAGACCCACTCCGGGCGGGGTACCAGTAATGATCACATCGCCGGGCATCAGGGTCATGTACTCGCTCAGATGGCTGACGATTTTGGCAACCGAGAAGATCATCGTCTTTGTATTGCCAGTTTGCATGCGCTGTCCATTCACATCGAGCCACATGGCCAGCTTTTGCGGGTTGGGGATTTCTTCCTTAGTCACCAGCCACGGCCCCAGCGGGCCAAAGGTGTCACACCCCTTGCCCTTGTCCCACTGGCCACCACGCTCCAGCTGAAATGCCCGCTCGCTCACGTCATTGGAGAGCACATAACCCGCCACATGGTCTAGCGCTGCCTTTTGCGAGATGTAGCGGGCCCGCTTGCCGATCACCACACCCAGCTCAACCTCCCAGTCGCCCTTGACCGATCCCCTGGGTAACATGACATCATCATCCGGTCCCTGAATTGAGCTGATGGTCTTGGTAAAGACAATGGGCTCTTTGGGAATTGGCATACCCGCCTCCTTGGCATGGTCGCTGTAGTTCAAGCCAATGGCTATGAACTTGCCCACGCCAGTGACCGGGCACCCCATGCGGGGCTTACCGCGCACCGGGGGCAGCTTGTCGGTTTTTAACTTGAGCAGTTTGGCCAGGGTTTTTTCATCGAGCTGGGCTGGGCTGATATCAGGCACTACCGCCGATAGATCACGCAACTGACCGGTTGAATCAATCAAGCCCGGCTTTTCTTTGCCAGGGTTGCCATAACGAACGAGTTTCATGAAAGTTCTCCTAAGTGAAAAAAGCTTGGTCGGTCGTGGACCGGGCCGAGCAGGGTTTGCGTTTGTGCGGCCTGTCAGTAGGTGGCGCGTCCGCCCGAAAGATCAAACGTTGCACCGGTCGAAAACGAGCATTCCTCGGTACACAACCAGGCCACCATGGCAGCAATTTCGTCCACCTCACCAAAGCGTCCCATTGGAATTTTGGACAACATGAACTGAATATGTTCGGCCGTCATCTGATCAAACATGGCCGTCTTGACGGCCGCCGGGGTCACGCAGTTGACACAGATGCCGGTATTGGCCAGCTCCTTGCCCAAGGACTTGGTCAGGGCAATGACGGCGGCCTTGCTGGCACTGTAGGCGCTGGCATTGGGGTTGCCCTCTTTGCCGGCCACCGAGGCCAGGTTCACGATGCGCCCATAGTTGCGTGACTGCATGATGGGCACCACCTCCCGGCAGCAGTAGAAAAGCCCGTTCAGGTTGACTTGCATGACCTGCTGCCAAGCCTCCACCGGATAGTCCCATACCTTGGTGTTGGGGCCGGTGATGCCCGCAGAGTTCACCAGCACATCGATATTCCCCGCCTGCTGCACGGTCTGCTTGACAGCCGCAGCCACGCTGTGATGCTCGGTCACATTGACCTGAATGCCCTTGGCCTTGGGCCCCAGCTCACTTACAGCCGCAGACAGTGCCTCAGGGGGCAGATCCCACAAGGTCACGGTGCCGCCGCTGGCGATGATGCGTTTTGCAATCGCCATGCCGATACCGCCCGCACCCCCGGTGATGACTGCATGGCGGCCGTTCAGATCAAGTTGATTCATGGAGAAAATTTCCTGGTAGCGCGCGCCGCGAGGGCGCAAATGAGTTTCAGAGCATCAGGGAAAGGCTATTTTCCAGATGCTCTGAAGGCAGGCGTCGAAAACCTGAGCGGGCAAATCGCTGCAAGCGTCCCATCACAAAGGCGGTGAGCGCCGCTGCACGTACCTGTGCGTCCACCGTGGGTGTGGCCGAATCATTGTTTCGCAGGCACTGACGTAGCGCTGACTCGATCTTGTCAAAGAACTGGTTCATGCGCTGCTGCAGACGGTCATTTTCAAAGACCAGGGCGTCACCCACCATCACCCGGGTCATACCAGGATTTTTCTCGGCAAACTGCACCAGCATCGTGACCACCTTGGCGGCCTGGTTCGCACCCAACTGCTCACGCTCGGCAATCTGGTTGACGAGGGTGAACACGGATTGCTCAATGAAATCGATCAGGCCTTCAAACATCTGGGCCTTGCTGGCAAAGTGGCGGTACAGAGCCGCCTCGCTGACTTCAAGTTTTGCAGCTAGCGCCGCGGTGGTCACCCGCTCAGAACCCGGTTGCTCCAGCATGCCGGCCAGTGTCTGCAGAATCTGCACCCGGCGCTCTCCCGGTTTGGGGCGCTTGCGTGTCGGCGAAGCGGCTTCAGTCAGCGCTTGACCAACGGACGAATGATTCTGGAGTTCAGACATATCAGAATGAATGTTTTACTTCATTCTCGCACAGCGCCAGGCAAGGGTTTTCCATAGGGCGTGTGTCGCAACAAAGGTGTAAAAGCAGGCCGCCAATCCGCTCAATGTGAGCGGATCATGGTGCCAAACGCCTGCTCGGTCAGGATTTCAAGCAACAGGGCATGGGGCACCCGGCCATCAATGATGTGCACCGCATTGACCCCGCTCTTGGCAGCATCGAGCGCGCCTGCAATCTTGGGCAGCATGCCGCCGCTGATGGTGCCATCGGCCACCAGCTCATCAATGCGTTTCATGGTCAACTCGGGCAGCAACTCACCTTGCTTGTCGAGCACCCCGGGAATATTGGTGAGCATCAGCAGCTTCTCTGCCTGCAGCACGGTGGCCAGCTTGGCCGCCACCACATCGGCATTGATGTTGTAGCTTTCGTTTTCTTCACCAAATCCAATCGGGCTGACCACAGGAATGAACTGGTCATCCTGCAGTGCTTTGACCACGGCCGGGTCAATACCCACGATGTCACCTACTTGGCCGACATCATGTTCCTTGCTGGGATCCTGGGTATCGACCATGCGCAGCTTGCGGGCATGAATCATTCCGCCATCGCGCCCAGTCAGGCCAACCGCCTTGCCCCCAGCCTGATTGATCAAGCCCACAATATCCTGCTGCACCTCACCAGCCAGCACCCATTCCACCACCTCCATGGTCTCGGCATCGGTGACCCGCATCCCCTGGATGAATTCGCCCTTCTTGCCCAGACGCTTGAGCGCAGCCTCGATTTGCGGTCCGCCGCCATGCACCACCACCGGGTTGATGCCGACCAGTTTGAGCAGCACCACGTCTTCGGCAAAGTCGGCTTGCAGCGCAGGGTCCGTCATGGCGTTGCCGCCATACTTGATGACCATGGTCTTGCCGTGGAACTTGCGAATGTAGGGCAGCGCCTGGGCCAGAATTTCTGCCTTGTCGCGCGCTGCAATGGAAGTGGTGTCGTTCATATTCTGTCAATCCCGGGAGCAGTTCCCGGATTGTGCCGCATTGACACCCCGTCACGGGCGACGTCAGCCCGTGACATAGGCCTGTGACATAGGCCCGTGGGTTAGGCCCGTGGGTTAGGCCTGGACCGCGAACTCTTCCTTGCTACGGCCTTGCGCCACCAGGCCAGCCAGCCACTTGGGCATCAGTCCACGACCGCTCCAGGTCTCGCCGTTGGGGCCACGGTATTTGGCTGCGACCACGGTGCCGGCCAAACTGCCTCGCTTTTTGGCGGCCGTTTTCTTGGCTGCCTTGGCGCGGCCCTTGCCAGAACGCTTCTTGCCCGAAGCGGCCTGCAAGTCTTTGACGGTGATGCCAAAGGCCTGCATCTTGGCCAGAATATCTTGTACGGTATTGTCAAATTCCTTCAGCTTGATATCTGAAGCCTGTTTTTGCAGTTTTTCAATTTGACTTTGAATATCGATCAGGTTACCCATTGGTTTGTGTCCTTTCGTTTTTAAACCACCGAAATGGTTATGTCCATTAACTCCCAGGGCGTCATGATAACCCAGGATTGGATATTCAAGAAATATTCAATTTAAAAATCCGAATATTGAAAACAATATGTGAATCAGGTCAGCCGCGGCCATACGTATCTTCAAAGCGGACAATATCGTCCTCGCCTAGATAACCGCCCGACTGCACCTCAATAATCTCCAGTGGCACCTTGCCGGGATTGGCCAGTCGGTGGGTTTGCCCGATAGGAATATAGGTGCTCTGGTTTTCACTCAGCATCAGGACCTGGTCCCCATTGGTGACTTCAGCGGTGCCACTGACCACCACCCAGTGCTCGGCGCGGTGATGGTGCATTTGCAGGGAGAGCGAAGCGCCCGGCTTGACCGTGATGTGCTTGACCTGATGACGCGGCCCCATATCGATACTGTCGTACCAACCCCAGGGTCGCGCCACCCGGCGGTGCTGCACCGCCTCACTGGCGTCCAGCGACTCCAGCTTGGCCACCACCGCCTTGACCGCCTCGGCATGGCTGGCATTGGCCACCAGCAGGGCATCGGGGGTGTCGATCACCAGCACATCCGCTGTGCCCAGCGCCACCACCGGGCGCCGCCCGGCCGCATGGATGTAGGTGTTGCGCGCCTGCAGGTGGTGCGCGTGAGCGGTCTCGCCGCCCGAACGGTTGCCCTGGACGTCGGGGCTGGCCAGATTGGCCACCGCATTCCAGCTGCCCACATCGCTCCAGACCCCGGCAAAGGGAAAGACACTGACGTTGTTCGCCTGCTCCATCACCGCATAATCGATCGACTGGCTGCGGCAGGCAGCAAACGCCTTGGCATCAGGCCGGATAAACAGACCGTCACGCTGCGGGGCTTGCATGGCCTGGCGACAGGCCGCCAAAATGTCAGGCGCATGGGTAGTGAGCGCAGCCAGCAAATCCTGAGCGCGCATTAGAAAAATACCTGCGTTCCACAAATAATTGCCACTGGCAAGAAAACTCAGCGCCTTCTCCTGGTCCGGCTTTTCCACAAACCGCGCCACTTGAAAACCAGCGCCCTGAGATAAACCCTTTTCTATATAACCGTAGGCGGTACTGGGAAAACTCGGCAATACCCCAAAGGTCACCAAGCGCCCGTCCTGAGCCGCTGGCACAGCCTGTTGCACCATGGCTGTAAAGGCCGCCGTATCCGGAATATGGTGATCCGCCGGGCAAAATAAGAGCAGGGTTTCCTCAGGCAGGCTCAAAGCGGCCAGCGCCATGGCAGCGGCCGTATTTTTGGCCATAGGTTCGAGGATTTGACGCACCCGCAATTTGGATTGGGCCGCCACATCCGCCACCAGAAACCGGTGCTCCTCTGCGGCCACACAGGTGATTGCCGGCTCTTCCGACATTTTCGGTTCGCGCGTGCCCTGCGCGTGTGCCCCCAGCAACGCCACCCTTTCCAGGGTGAGCTGCAGCAATGACTTGTCACCCAGCAATGGTATGAACTGCTTGGGAAAGGCTTTGCGCGACAAAGGCCACAGGCGGGTGCCGCTGCCGCCACACAAAATAACCGGATGGATCACGAGATTCCCCTTGCGACGATCGAACTTAAAGCCATCTAAATCGGGCAGGTACAAATAGGGCCTGATTTTATTTTGCTAATGTGTAGGCATTAATCAAATAATTCAGCATTGGCAAAACTGCCTCCCACCTTATCCTTGCCCGAAAGATTAGGCTCCCCTTCCAGTGGCCACGCAATATTCAAAGCCGGATCATTCCAGATAATGCAGCGCTCATGCTCGGGCGCATAGTAGTCAGTGGTTTTGTAGAGAAAGTCGGCCGAGTCACTGGTGACCAGAAAGCCGTGGGCAAAGCCTGGGGGCAGCCAGAGCTGGCGATGGTTTGCTTCGCTCAGTTCCACGCCAACCCACTGGCCGAAGGTTTTGGAGCTTTTGCGAATATCTACCGCCACATCAAACACACTGCCGCGCACCACCCGCACCAGCTTGCCCTGCGCCTGCTGAATCTGGTAGTGCAGGCCGCGCAATACGCCCTTGGCGCTGCGGCTGTGGTTATCCTGAACAAAATTCAATTGCAGCCCCGTGGCCTGGTTGAAGGCGCGCTGGTTGAAGCTTTCATAAAAGAAGCCGCGGGCATCGCCAAATACCTTGGGCTCGATCACCAGCACATCGGGAATCTTGGTGGGGGTCACTTGCATCGAGTACTTTCGCAGTCTCAGGATTTTTCCAGCAACAGCCGCTGCAGATACTGGCCGTAACCGTTTTTGGTAAGGGGCTGCGCGAGCTTTTCCAGCTGCTGGTCATTGATCCAGCCGC
Organism: Burkholderiaceae bacterium; assembly: GCA_017856435.1. Taxonomy (GTDB): domain Bacteria; phylum Pseudomonadota; class Gammaproteobacteria; order Burkholderiales; family Burkholderiaceae_C; genus Hylemonella. The sequence goes on along the minus strand of JAFMFB010000006.1, from coordinate 8,785 downwards.
TGCGCCAGGCAATCTCTTCAGGGCAGGCAATTTTCAGGCCCTGGCGCCGCTCCAGCGTGGCAATGAACTGGCTGGCGTCAAGCAGGCTGTCATGGGTGCCGGTATCCAGCCAGGCATAGCCTCGGCCCATGATTTCCACACTGAGCAGGCCCTGCTCAAGGTACAGCCGGTTCAAGTCGGTAATTTCCAATTCGCCGCGCGGGCTGGGCTTGAGGGCTTTGGCCAGGGGCACCGCCTGATCATCGTAGAAATACAGCCCGGTGACCGCGTAATTGCTCTTGGGGGCCTTGGGCTTTTCCTCCAGCGAGAGCACCTTGCCATGGGCATCGAATTCGGCCACACCATAGCGCTCAGGGTCGGTCACATGGTAGGCAAAGACGGTCGCACCGGGCCCCCGCTGCATGGCGTTGCCCAGCAGCGGCTGAAAGTCATGGCCATAAAAAATATTGTCGCCCAGCACCAAGGCGCTGGGGGCCTGGTTGAGAAAGCGCTCACCAATAAGGAAGGCCTGGGCCAGGCCATCCGGGCTGGGCTGCACGGCGTACTGCAGGTTGACGCCCCATTGGCTACCATCACCCAGGAGTTGCTCAAACCGGGGGGTGTCCTGCGGGGTGCTGATCAGCAGAATGTCGCGCATGCCCGCCAGCATCAGGGTGGACAGCGGGTAGTACACCATGGGCTTGTCGTACACCGGCAGCAACTGCTTGCTAATGGACAGGGTGGCCGGGTGCAGGCGGGTGCCAGAGCCACCAGCCAGGATGATGCCTTTGCGTTGTGTCATGTGGGTTGCTCGTCTTACAAAATTTCGGCCAACAGTCGGTTCACACCCTCTTGCCAACTGGGCAGGTGCACACCAAACGTCGCCCTGAGTCGCGCGGTATCCAGCCGTGAGTTCAAAGGACGCTTCGCAGGGGTGGGGTACTCGGTGGTGGGAATGGCGTCCACTGCATCTGGTCCAGCCTTGAGCGACACGCCCTGTGCAAGTGCGGTCTGCAATACAAATCGTGCGTAGCCATGCCACGAGGTTTCACCGGCGGCGGCTACATGGTAAATACCACTTGGACCGCCAACATTCTGCCGCAGTTGCCCAATGTGAAGTAGCTGGCCCAAAGCCTGCGCGCTGACGTCGGCCAGCAAGTCGGCACCGGTGGGCGCGCCGATCTGGTCATTGATCACCTTGAGCCGGTCACGCTCCTGCGCCAGGCGCAGCATGGTGCGGGCGAAGTTACCGCCACGCGCACCATAGACCCAGCTGGTGCGAAAAATCAGGTGTCTGGATCCGGTGGCTGCCACCCGCTGCTCAGCCTCGAGCTTGGTGCGGCCATAGACGCTGAGGGGTGCGGGCATATCGTCCTCCTGCCAGGGCTTGCTGCCACTGCCATCAAACACATAGTCGGTGCTGTAGTGCAGCAGCCAGACCCCGCAGCGGGCGGCCTCCTGCGCCAACACCTCAGGCGCCAGCGCGTTGATGGTGCGCGCCAGCTCAGGCTCGCTCTCCGCCTTGTCCACAGCGGTATAGGCTGCGGCATTGACGATCACCTGCGGCTGAAGTTGGCGCACCGTTTGGCGCAGCCCCTCAAGGTCCGTGAGGTCGCCACACAAGCCATTGGCGCCGGCTCGATCCAGTGCCACCACCTCGCCCAGCACCGAAAGGCTGCGCTGCAGCTCCCAGCCCAGTTGTCCGTTCTTACCCAGCAACAAGATCTTCATGAATCGGGGTCATTGAATTGGGGTCAGATTCCAATTTCGCGAGCGCTCGAAGCTATTGGTATTGGGTGGAAATCCAGTCGCGGTAGGCGCCCGATTGCACATGCGCCACCCAGTCTGGGTTGTCCAGATACCACTGCACCGTTTTGCGGATACCAGTATCAAAGGTTTCAGCGGGTTTCCAGCCCAGCTCTCGCTCCAGCTTACCCGCATCGATTGCATAGCGACGGTCATGGCCGGGCCGGTCTTTGACAAAAGTGATCTGCGCCTTGTAGCTCTTGCCGTCCGATCTTGGGCGCAGCTGGTCCAACAGATCGCAGATGGTGTGCACGATCTCGACATTGGGCTTTTCGTTCCAGCCGCCCACGTTGTAAACCTCGCCCACCTTGCCGTCGGCCAACACACGGCGAATGGCGCTCGCATGGTCCTTGACAAACAGCCAGTCGCGGATCTGCATGCCGTCGCCATAAACCGGCAGCGGCTTACCGGCCAACGCGTTGACGATCATCAGCGGTATGAGTTTTTCCGGAAAGTGAAACGGGCCGTAGTTGTTGCTGCAGTTGGTGGTGAGAACCGGCAACCCGTAGGTATGGTGGTAGGCGCGCACCAGATGGTCACTGGCGGCCTTGCTGGCACTGTAGGGGCTGTTGGGCTCGTAGCGGTGCTGCTCGGTGAAGGCTGGGGCCAGCGGTGCCAGCGAACCATAGACTTCGTCGGTAGACACATGCAAAAAGCGAAACGTAGCCTGCTCTGTTTGCCCCAGGCTGCCCCAGTAGGCACGCACCGATTCCAACAAACGAAAGGTGCCCACGATATTGGTCTGGATAAAGTCTTCCGGGCCATGGATCGAGCGGTCCACATGAGATTCGGCAGCAAAGTTGACCACCGCACGGGGCTGGTACTGCACCAACAGACCTGACACCAACTCGCTGTTGCCGATATCGCCCTGTACAAAAACATGGCGCGCATCACCTTTCAAGGTGGCCAGGCTTTCCAGATTGCCCGCATAGGTGAGCTTGTCCAGGTTGAGCACTGGCTCGTCGTGTTGCGCCAGCCAGTCCAGCACAAAATTGGCGCCGATAAAGCCGGCACCCCCTGTCACCAAGATCATCGTCTCATCCTAAAAAAAGGGACCATCAAGAACGATAGGTGCCACTTCAACGAGGGGCACCCGCTACAGGCAATTATTCCATGCACCCGTGGGACGCTCGGGTGCTGGGCCTGATCCTGGTCAACACCCTGGCAGAGGTGTTGAACCCCCGTCCCCATCACTAGCCCCACTCGCCACAACCCCATCCCGTTGTCCTAAAGTCACTTCACCACCCCACGCTCGCGCAAGGCCGCAATTTGGGCCTCTGTCAAACCAACTTCGCGCAACACGGCTTCGCTGTCCTGTCCCAGATCGGGGGCATTGCGCCACTGACCACCGGGGGTCAGCGAAAGCTTGGGCACGATGCCTGGCACCGTCAGCGCAGAGCCATCCTGCATGGCCACGGTTTGCAGCATGCCACGCGCCTGGTAATGCGGGTCAGCCGCGATATCGGCCACGGTGTAGATCTTGCCGGACGGCACCCCCGCCGCATCCAACGCTGAGAGTACTTGCGCCGCAGGCAAGGTTTGCGCCCAGGCGCCGATCGCCGCATCCAGTTCTTCCGATCGGCGGGCACGTCCTGCGTTGTCGGCCAGCCCCGGATCTCGGCCCAGGTCCTCGCGGCCGATGCATTGCATCAGGCGTTTGAAAATGCTGTCGCCATTGCCAGCAATGATGGCGTAAGCCCCATCAGCGCAGCAATAGGCATTGGTCGGCGCAATACCGGGCAAGGCGCTGCCAGATGCTTCGCGCACCGCGCCAAAGGCGCTGTATTCAGGCAGCAGGCTTTCCATGCAGTTGAAGACCGCCTCATACAACGCCACATCGATGACCTGGCCGCGACCCTTGGGCAGTTCTACGCTGACGCTGGCATGACGATGCTGCAAAGCCAGCAAAATGCCAATCACCCCATGGAGGGAGGCCAGCGTATCGCCAATCGACACCCCGACCCGCACCGGCACCCGGCCCGGCTCACCTGTGAGATGGCGCAAGCCACCCATGGCCTCGGCCACCACCCCAAAGCCGGGCCGATCGCGGTACGGGCCACTCTGGCCATAGCCACTGATGCGCAGCATGATCAGCGCCGGGTTGAGAGCCTGCAGCACCTCCGGCCCCAAGCCCCAGCCCTCCATGGCGCCAGGTCGAAAATTTTCAATCAGCACATCGGCTTGGGCAGCCAGCTTGCGCACAATGTCCTGCGCTTCGGGGTCTTTCAGATCAAGTGCCAGCGAGCGCTTGTTGCGCGATTGCACCTGCCACCAGACCGAGGTGCCCTCTTTCAGCAGTCGCCATTTGCGCAAGGGGTCACCGACTCCGGGCGGTTCGATCTTGATCACCTCGGCGCCAAAGTCCGCCAGGGTTTTGGCCGCAAAAGGCCCGGCAATCAGTTGACCCAGCTCAAGCACCTTGAGTCCACGCAGCGGGCCAGTGGGCGTCACAATTGAAGTTTTCATAGCCATCATGCTAACCTCTGGTCATGCTGTACAAGTTCAAGTCCAAGGCAACGGGTGATCTGATCATGCTTGAGCCCAACGGTCGGCGCATCCTGCAAATCATCGGTAAGTATTCCCCTGACGGCAAAGGCATTCTGCTGCCAGAGCAGATGCCTGCGGCCATTGCTGCCTTGCAAGCAGCCATTGCCAAGGAAGATGCCGACAGGAAAGCCGCGCAGGAGGACGCGCACGCCCGCGGCGAAAGAGCCCCCGAAGACGAGGCGGTGTCACTGCACCAGCGGGCCACCCCATTGATCGACATGCTGCGCCGCTGCCTGCAAGCCAACAAGGAAGTTGTATGGGGAGTCTGAGGCCAGGTCGCACCAGAGCCCAAAGCTGACTCAGGACAAGGCCCGAACGAAGACTCCCCAAGAACGAAAAAACGCCAGTCAACCGGATGTTCCGGCTCACTGGCGATCAGTGTTTAATTTTCTGGCGCGGCTCTGTTTCAGTCGGCAAACACGCCAGCCGCCTTGATGATCGGACCCAGTTTGGCGGTCTCGGCGACGACAAACTGCTTGTGCCCAGCCGGATCGGTGCGCTTGTCATTGATCACAATGGCGCCCAGGCCTTCCTGCTTCTTGATAAACGCCGGATCTTTCAGGGCCGCCTTCAGGGCGGTATTGAGCTTGGCCGTGACATCGGCCGGGGTTCCCTTGGGGGCGTACAGGCCGTTCCAGATGGTGACCTCAAAGCCCTTGATGCCCGACTCCTGCAAGGTGGGAAGGTCTTTCAGGGCTGGGGTGGTCAGACGCTTGGGCGTGGTCACCGCATAGGCCTTGACCTTTTTGCCTTCGATCTGGGCTGTGGTGTTGGTGGTCTGGTCACACAACAGGTCTATCTGGCCGCCCATCAGGTCTGCCAATGCCGGGGCCGTACCCTTGTAGGGGACAGTTGTCATATCCACCTGCAAAGCGCTTTGAAAGAGCAGGCCACACAAATGTGAGGCGGCACCCAAACCGGCATTGCCCAGGTTGATCTTGCCCTTGTTGGCATTGATCCAGTCAACCAGTTCCTTGTAGTTGTTGGCAGGCAGGGTAGGTCTTGCGATCAGGGTCATGGGCACTTCGGTGGCCAGACCCAGGTATTCAAAATCGGTACCAACATTGAACGGCAGCTTGCGATAGAGGGCGGGGCTGGTCGCCATACCGACATGGTGCAATAAGACGGTGTGACCATCCGGATTGGCTTTGGAGACCTTGCCCGCAGCAATGGTGCCCCCGGCACCAGCGACGTTTTCAATCAGGATAGTGGCTCCACTCAGAGGCTGGCGCATGGCTTCAGCCAGATCGCGCGCTAATTTATCTACTGGGCCTCCAGCCGCAAATGGCACCACAATGGTGACTGGTTTGCTACCGGGAAAACCCTGGGCGTGAACAACCAGGGAAAAAAGTGCCGAAGAGGCCAATACCAGCCAGGATTTCATGATCGGTTCTCCTTAAAAGATCGCGGGATTCTACCGAGGTTTGACCAATTACTTGGGTTCATAAGGGAATTGGTAATTAAAGGGTAAGGTTGGAACCGAGCCTGGCCAAGGTCTGGCAACAGGCTAACGGTAGCTGCGAGCATCCTCGATCACCTTGCCATCGTTGGGCAAGGAACCCGGGGCCACCAACTCCACCTCTGCCCGTAACTTGGTGATATCTCGCACAGCCTCGGCAATTTTGCGGGCCAGCTCTGCGTCGCCGGTGCTGGCTGTTTCCACCTTGAGCAACATCTGATCGTTGGACATCTCCCCGCTGACCACCAGCCGTGCCCGTGTCAACACTTCAAAGCGCTTGACCACCTGGTCAATCTGCCCGGGATGCACAAACATGCCGCGCACCTTGGTGGTCTGATCAGCACGCCCCAGCCAGCCCTTGATGCGAGTGTTGCTTCGGCCCGTCGGGCAGAGCCCCGGCAGGATGGCCGAGAGATCACCGGTACCAAACCGAATCAGCGGGTAGTCTGGATTGAGCACGGTCACCACCACTTCACCCACCTCTCCCTCAGGCACCAGGTCCCCGGTGCCGGGACGCACAATTTCAAGAATGATGCCCTCATCCAACACCAGCCCGTCGCGGGCCATGGTTTCATAGGCAATCAGACCGGCATCCGCGGTGGCATAGCACTGGTAGCCCTGGATGCCGCGCTCGATCAGCCAGTCACGCAGGCTTGGGGGAAACGCTTCACCACTGACGAGCGCTTTGTGGATTGACAAAGTCTGACCTGTTTCTTTGGCCTTTTCAACCAGGATCTTCAGAAAGCTGGGCGTGCCGACATAGGCGGCAGGCTGCAGATCAGCTATTGCAGCCAGTTGCTGCTCGGTATTGCCCACCCCGCCAGGAAAGACCGCGCAGCCCATGGCCTGGGCCCCGGCCTCCATGATCCAGGCGCCGGGGGTCAGGTGGTAGCTGAAACAGTTGTGCACCAGGTCGCCGACTGAAAAGCCCGCGGCCACAAAGGCCCGTGCACTGCGCCAATAGTCGGCCGCCATGCCTTCGGGTTCGTACACTGGCCCGGGCGATTGATAGACCCGCCGCGCACCGGTGCCGCGCAACAGGCCGCGCCAGCCAATGGCTGAAAATCCTCCGAACGGATCTTTTCCCGGCACCTGCGCCCGGGTAGCCACCTGACGCTCCAGCAAAGCCTGCTTGCGGGTGACGGGCAGTTTGGCCAGGGCGTCACGGCTGTTGACTTCAGCGGAATTGATACCTGCAAAAATTTCTGCGCCCGCCGCCGAGGCCGACTGAGCCCGAGCCACCAGCCCGGGCAGGGCCGCCATCAAGGCCATTTCTCGCAGGCCAGGCGCCCTGGTTTCCAATGCGTCGTAGTGTTGACTCATACCGTCATCCAATCCTGTTTCTCTAGGGCCATCACCGGGTATCTGAACCCCGGGTCACCGACTATGCAAGGCCCATAGCCTTTGCCTGAGGCGGGCGGTCATGCTGTGTGCCTTGGGCTCGAATTGAAGCTTCAAGCCAACCAGCGCTTGCGCCGCTTGTAGCTTTTCACGTCCTTAAAGCTTTTGCGCTCGCCCCCGCCCATGCCCAGATAGAACTCCTTGACGTCCTCGTTACTGGCCAGTTCGCTGGCAACCCCATCCATCACAATGCGGCCCGACTCCATGATGTAACCATAGTCGGCGTAACGCAGGGCCATGTTGGTGTTCTGCTCGGCCAGGAAAAAGGTGACCCGCTCCTTGGTGTTGAGGTCTTTCACAATCTCAAACACTTCTTGCACGATTTGGGGGGCCAATCCCATGGATGGTTCATCCAGCAAGACCATTGACGGACTGGCCATCAGGGCCCGGCCGATGGCACACATTTGCTGCTCACCCCCCGATGTATAGGCGGCTTGCGAAGACCGCCTTGTTTTCAGACGCGGAAAGTAGGTGTAGACCTTGTCCAGATTGGCAGCAATTTCACCCTTGTCCTTGCGGGTGTAGGCGCCAGTCAACAGGTTTTCCTCAATGGTCAGGTGCGCAAAGCAGTGCCGCCCCTCCATCACCTGCACCACACCGCGCTGCACCAGGTCAGCCGGCGACAGGTTCTCGATACGCTCGCCGCGCAACTCGATACTGCCCTTGGTCACCTCACCGCGCTCGCCCTTGAGCAGGTTGGAAACTGCCCGCAGCGTGGTGGTCTTCCCCGCGCCGTTACCCCCGAGCAGCGCCACAATGCCCCCCTGCGGCACCTGCAGAGACACGCCCTTAAGAACCAGGATGACGTGGTTATAGATGACCTCAATGCCATTGACATTGAGAATGATGTTCTTAGCGTCCATGAACCATGCCTTTCGACCAAATGAAAGACCCGCAGCGCGGCCCTTTCATTTGGCGGCCCGTTCGGGCCGCCCACCTTCCCAAAGGGGTTAGATCTGGGAAGGAAGCCTAGGGCGGCAGGCGCCGCCTGGCTGATTGGCCCATCAGATCAGGACTGGCAGTCCTTGGCATCACGGCGCTGCAGTTTTTTCTCGGCCGCGTACTTGTCGGCTGCATTCTTGACCATGGGCTTGAGAATGGAATCATCCGCCTGGTACCAATCAGAGCTGAAATTCCACTTCTTGCCATCCCAGGTTTGAATCCTGGCCCAGTTGGCACCCATGTGGTCAACACAGGATGTGCTGATAGGGCGCATCACGCCGGCAAAGCCCAGCGCGTCAAGTTTCTTCTGATCCAGCGCCAGGTTTTCCAGGCCCCAACGGGTCTGCTCGCCGGTCATGACCTTGCCTTTGCCGTAGCGGTCCTGCGCACGCTTGACTCCCTCCACCGCCAGCATGCCTGCGATCAGTCCGCGCATATACAGCACTTGTCCGACCTCATCCTTCGGTCCAGTGCCCTGGCCTTTGTCATGCACCAGAGCCAGGACATCCTTCACCACCTTGGAATTTGGCTCCGCGCCATGCTGTAGGGCAATCGCGTGATAGCCTTTGGCGCCATCGGCAACGTCCTTCACATCCGGCTCTGCACCCGACCACCAGACACCGTACATCTTGTCGCGCGGGTAGCCGGTGG
>JAFMFB010000062.1 GCA_017856435.1 Burkholderiaceae bacterium | reverse complement strand
GCCATCATTGTCGATATCCGTGCCATGCGCCCCGCCATCGACCTGAGCGTGACGCACCAGGTCGAAATGTCTGCCAGCTTCATGTGTCGCCCTGATCACCCGCTGACCAGCTCGGGCAAAGGCATCAAATTCAAGGATCTGCTGGACTACCCGATTGCGTCCACTCCTCTGAGCGACGAAGTGGCACGTATACTCACCGAGCGTTACGGCCCGATTGCGAACCCCGATGAAATGGTGACTCTGCGCACTGACGACACGGCTAGCCTCGTGCAGGTGGCTAGGCACAGTGATGCGGTGATCCTGACTATCAACGCAGCCGGGGCAGACCTGCACAGGCTGAAAGTCCAACCCCAACTCAATGCGACAGCGCGCTTTGGGTGGGTGACTCTGGCCGATCGTACCCAGCCCGCAGCCCTGGGTTTGGTGGCTGAGATGATGCGCAGTCTTTTGAAGGACTGACAAATAACTGATGAACTGATCAAACCCTGATACCAACATTTCTCATGTCACGTCCCAACATCATCTACATCGTTTGCGACGATCTGGGCTATGCCGATCTGGGTTGCTACGGCGCAAGGCCCGCTGCCTTTGGCGCGGTCTCGCCCAACATCGACCGACTCGCTGCCGGCGGCCTGAAGTTCACCCAAGGTTACGCCAACTCACCCGTCTGCTCGCCCACCCGCTTTGCCTTGATGACGATGCGCTACCAATACCGCTTGCGCGGTGCGATGGAAGAGCCCATCAGCAGTCGCAGCAAGGGCAGTACAACCCTGGGCTTGCCCACAGATATACCCACCCTGCCCTCGCTGTTACGACAGGCGGGATACCACACCGGCCTGGTTGGCAAATGGCACCTGGGCTACCCCCCCACCTTTGGCCCGCAACGCTCGGGCTACGATGAGTTCTTCGGCATCATGGCCGGAGGGGTTGACTACTTTACCCATTGCTCGGGTAAAGGCGACCATGATCTCTACATGGGTGAAAAAGAGCACAGGGAAGTGGGCTACCTCACCGACATTTTTTCTAAGCGCGCTGTGGATTATGTGGACCGCATGGCCGCCGATGCCCGCTCGGGTAAACCATTTTTTCTGAGCCTGCACTACACCGCACCCCACTGGCCGTGGGAAACCCGCGATGACGCCAACATGGCACCCTCTGTGGCCAAGAATTTGTTTCACCTCAACGGCGGCAACATTCACAGCTACCATAAGATGATCCACCACATGGATGAAGGCATTGGCTGGCTGATGGAGGCGCTGGCCCGACAAGGCCTGAGCGACAACACTCTGGTGGTGTTCACCAGCGACAACGGAGGCGAGCGCTTCAGCGACAACTGGCCCTTGGTCGGCGGTAAGATGGACCTGACCGAAGGCGGTATCCGGGTACCCTGGATTGCCCACTGGCCGGCGGTCATTCCAGCTGGCACCACCAGCACCCAGCACTGCATGACCATGGACTGGTCGGCCACCATGCTCTCGCTAGGCGGCGGACAGCCCCACCCCGATCACCCCCCGGACGGGGTACCACTGCAAGCCGTGCTGCACAACCCGGGGCACACCTTTGAGCGTGCGTTGTACTGGCGCATGAACCACCGTCAACAGCGCGCGCTACGGGTGGGCGATTGGAAATACCTCAAGGTGGACGAGAACGAGTACCTCTTCAATATTCAGCAAGACGAGCGTGAGCGGGCCAACTTGTCCGCAGATCAACCTGAGCGGATGACACAGATGCGGCAACAATGGCTGGGCTGGAATGACAGCATTCCGGCCATCCCCCCAGATGCCACAGTGAACCTGGGCTATTCGGTCAAGGACATGCCCTCGCGTTGAACAAGACCTGCCTTGCTGCGTTTGGGTGTGAACATTGCGGCCTTTGAGCCCTGGGGCAAGCCTTGGGTGGTGCGCTGACCGGCCCTAAAGGCCCAGGCTAGCGCCTGCTCCCAGCAGCGTGGCCACTCCGAGAAGCGCAAACACGGCAGCTGCCAGCGAGTGCACCAGTTTGAGGGGAATCCGGTTCGACAGCCTGTCGCCAACCAGCACCGCCGGCACATCGGCTATCAGCATACCCAGTGTTGTCCCCAGCACCACCCAGATCGGCTCAGCAAAGTGAGCCGCCATGGCCACCGTGGCTATCTGGGTCTTGTCGCCCATCTCGGCCAGAAAGAAGGTGATCAGGGTCGCCCCAAAAACACCATAACGCCTGGCGATCTGGGTTTCCTCCTCCTCGATCTTGTCGGGAATCATGGTCCAGACTGCCATCGCAATAAATGAGCCTCCCAACACCCAGCGAAGCATCTGGGGGCCAATAGCCGATGTGATCCACGCGCCCAGGGCTCCCGCCAAAGCGTGGTTCACCACAGTTGCCACCAGAATTCCCAGAATGATGGGTAAGGGTTTTTTGAAACGGGCGGCCAGGATAAAAGCCAGTAGCTGGGTCTTATCGCCAATTTCGGCCAGCGCCACCACTGAAGTTGAGACAATCACGGATTCCATGGGCTGTACTGCTTGAGAACTGCAACCAGCACATCGTGCTGAAACTGCGGCACCAAAGCCGCCGATCTTAAGTTAGGCCCCAAACTGCGGGGTTTGTCCAGGATGCCTTTGAGCACCCAAGGATAGGCTACGTAAAATAATTCGATCTTGAACAGGATGAAATGAAAGTCGCCGTTGTCGGGTCTGGGATCTCTGGTCTAGCTGCGGCCTTGCGGCTCCAGCCTTTTGCCCAGGTCAGTCTTTTTGAAGCCGAAGATTACTTTGGCGGTCACACTCATACTGTGGATGTGACCCTGCCAGGGGCCCAGGGACCCGTGACCTGCGGCGTGGATACTGGATTTCTGGTCTTCAATGAGCGCACCTATCCGCAGTTGATTGCGCTGTTTGCCCAACTCGGCGTCAAGACAGCATCTTCCGATATGTCGTTTTCAGTGCAGGTGCTTGACGCGCACCCGGATCACCCGCTGGAATGGAGTGGCAGCAGCCTGGCAACCGTGTTTTCTCAAAAGCGCAACCTGTTGAATCCCCGATTTCTGGGTATGCTGCGCGACCTCGTGCGTTTCAACCGCTTGTGCACACGGTTGGCTGAGACTGGGAAAGAGGCCTCACTGCATGAACCACTGGACAGCTTTCTGATTCGGCACAAGTTCGGGCAAGCTTTCAAGGACTGGTATTTCCTGCCAATGCTGGCTTGCATCTGGAGCTGTCCAGTAGACCAGATGCTGAAGTTTCCGGTGGCCACCATGATTCGCTTCTGCCACAACCATGGCTTGCTGCAAATCAATGATCGGCCCCAATGGCATACGGTGGTGGGGGGGGCCCGCCACTATGTCGAAAAAATCATCCGCCAGATTCCCGATGTACGTTTGCAAACACCGGTGCTGAAAATTCAGCGACATGAGAATGGAGTGACCTTGCACACACCTGCGGGCCAGCAAGTCTTTGATCATGTGGTGCTGGCCACGCACTCTGACCAAGCCCTGGCGATGCTGGAAAACCCAACACCGCTGGAGCAGGCGGTGTTGGGCGCCATTCGCTACCAACCCAATCTGGCAGTGCTGCACACCGATACCTCGGTACTACCTCAAAGTCGGTCGGCCTGGGCAGCCTGGAACTACGAACGTGCCGCCAACCAGGAAAAGGAACGCGAGCAGGTCTGCCTGCATTACCTGCTGAACAAATTGCAACCCTTGCCGTTTGAACAGCCTGTGGTTGAAACCCTCAACCCGGCAAGACCGATCCAGCCTGAAAAAATACTGGCGAGCTTCAACTACAGCCACCCGGTTTTTGATTCGCAGGCCATCCGGGCCCAGCAGCAACTCAGCAATTTACAGGGCCAGCAGCGTACCTGGTATTGCGGCGCCTGGACTGGCTACGGCTTTCACGAAGACGGACTCAAATCCGGTTTAGCAGTGGCGCAGGGTGTTTTGGCCCAGTCCGGTGTTCTTCCGAAAAGCGGCGAATGAGCCAGGCGCTGATCGGTTTTGGCCAGGTTCGACATCGCCGACTGCGCCCGGCGAACAACCACTTTGCCTACCCCACCTGCTTTCTCCTACTGCCCATGCGTGAGCTGAACAAGCCCGAGGCGATGGGTGGACTGGCCATCAACCAAAGTGCTGCCATCAGCTTCTTTGATTGCGACCATGGCGACGGGCGCGGACCCGAGGCGGGCGGCGCACTGGGGTGGCTCACCGATATGCTTCGGCTGGAGGGCATCTCCGATGTCGACGGGGAGATCTGGTTGCATACTTACCCACGCGTTTTGGGTTACACCTTCAAGCCGGTGAGCTTTTGGTATTGCCACCGGGGCAACGGCCAGCTCAGCACCATTGTGGCCGAGGTGAACAACACCTTCGGTGAGCGTCACTGTTATTTGCTGGATCGGGCGGCATTTGGCAAGGAACTGGTGGCCAGCAAATGCTTTCATGTCTCCCCGTTTTGTAAAACGGAGGGAACTTACCGTTTTCGCTTTATGCGCGCCTGCCACCCGGAGGGTGAGCGTACTGTCGCCCGCATCGACTATGAAGACGCTGATGGCCCCCTGCTGCAGACCAGCGTGAGCGGCAGCCTGCTCCCCATCAGCCCCGCCCTGCTGCGCCAGGCGCTCTGGAAGTATCCGGCGATGACCTTGCTGGTGATGGCCCGAATCCACTGGCAGGCCGTACGCCTGTGGTTGAAACGGGTGCGCTTTTTCAGTAAGCCCAAAATCCCAAAGGATTTTGTGACTCGCTAGACTCGCCGTATTGCCCATGAATACTGCATCCGTCCCAGCCCAAACCGGGCAAACTCTTTCGCAGCGAGCCCCTGCGGCAGCCCGCACTGTATTTCAGTTGCTGCAACGCCTGCGTCATGGCGCGCTTACCCTGCACCTGCCCGACGGCCAGATTCGCCAGGTCGGCGACGGGCACGGGCACCATGTCGCAATTCACCTGCGCAACTGGCGTCCCTTCAAATCCGTGCTCAAGTCAGGCGATATCGGTTTTGCCGAAAGCTATATCGATGGCGACTGGCACACCAGCGATCTGGCCGCATTGCTGAGTTTGATGCTGGCCAATCGCAAAACCCTGGACGATGTGATTCACGGTTCGTGGGCCGGTCGTCTGCTCTACCGTATCCGCCACCTGCTCAAGCACAACAGCAAAAGCAATAGCCGCAAGAATATCCATGCTCATTACGACCTGGGCAATGATTTCTACCGCCTCTGGCTGGATCCATCGATGAACTACTCATCAGCCTGGTTTCAGGGCCGCTCTGATCTGGACATGCAACAGGCCCAGGGCGCTAAAGTGGGCCGCGCACTGCGCATGGTGAACCTGCAGCCCGGCCAACGCCTGCTGGAAATCGGATGTGGCTGGGGCGCTCTGGCTGAAAAAGCCACCCAGGAATTTGGTGCCCATGTCACCGGCGTCACCCTGTCCACCCAGCAGCTTGAATGGGCCCGGCAACGACTGAGCGATCAGGGCCAGGCCGACCAGGCTGAGTTTCGCCTGCAGGACTACCGTGATATCCAGGACAGCCCCTTTGATGCCATTTGTTCGATTGAGATGATCGAGGCAGTTGGCCGGGCCTACTGGCCAACCTACTTTGGCACCCTGGCGCGCCTGCTCAAACCAGGCGGCCGTGCCTGCATCCAGAGCATTGTGATTCAGGACCACCTCTTTGATCGCTACATTCAGTCCACCGACTTCATCCAGCAGTACATCTTTCCGGGCGGCTGCCTGCCCAGCCCCGGAGAATTTCGCCGTCAGGCCCAGGTCGCTGGCCTGAACGTAATTGACGAATTGGCTTTTGGACGCGACTACGCCGAGACCTGCCGTCGCTGGCGCGCTGACTTTACGGCCCGGCGCGATGAGGTCAAGGCCCTGGGCTTTGATGAGCGGTTCATGCGCATCTGGGAGTTTTATCTGGCTTATTGCGAAGCTGGCTTTGAGGCGGGAGACATTGATGTGGTGCAGTACACACTCTCACGCTAAATCTGCACTTGTCGCCTTGTTGTGCCTGGTGCTTCAGGCCACAGCATGGGCCAACCCTGAGCAGGTCGCAACATCTCAGACTGCCATGGCCAGCGCCCCGGCAGCCACTTCGGCAAATTCAATCGGGGGTGCTCATCCGCAGCTGCCGGGCAGCAAATTGCAGGGACAGGCCACCATGCGTTTCTGGGGCATGCGGGTCTATCAGGCCCGGCTGTGGACAGCGGGCGACTTTCGCGCTGAACGCATCACCGAGCAGCCGCTGGTACTGGAATTGCAGTATTTGCTAGATCTCAATGGACAGGCGATTGCCGAGCGCTCGCTCAAGGAAATACAGCGCGCTGCCTCGATCGAGTCCGAACAGGCTCAGCGCTGGCTCACGACCATGCAGCGGATCTTTCCTGACGTGAAATCCGGGGAGCGCCTCACCGGCGTGCTCAAGCCAGGTATTGGGGTGGTGTTCTGGCATAACGACCGCAAAATCGCCGAGGTGCCTGATGCCGATTTTGCTCGCCGCTTCTTTGGCATCTGGCTGGCACCCACCACCTCGGAGCCCAATATGCGCCTTGCCCTACTGGGACTGAAGGAATCGGGCGAGCGCTGATGTCGCCCGCGCTGCTCAATGCTGGCAACAGCCCGCAGCGTTTAGGCGGATTGCGCTACGGTCTGTTGGGCCTGCCCTTGGCCTTTGTGGCCTTACCCTTGTATGTGCACTTGCCGCATCTCTATGCCAATCGCTATGGCGTGCCGCTGGCCACCTTGGGGCTGGTGCTGCTGCTGGCCAGATTGCTCGATGCCCTGACCGACCCCTGGCTGGGCCGTCTGGGCGATCACCTGCAACATCGCTCCTCGCGTCATGTGCTGTTGGCTGGCGGTTTGAGTGCGCTGGTTTTGCTGGCCGGCATGGGCCTGCTTTTTTTCCCGCCCTGGGCTGACCCGGCAGCCACCCTGCCCCTGATGCTCACGCTGATGCTGACCTACGCCGCCTACAGCTTGCTGGCCATCACTCACCAGGCGTGGGGGGCGCGGCTGGGTCGTACCGAGCTTGAACGCACCCGTCTTTTTGCCTGGCGTGAAGGTGCCGGTCTGCTAGGGGTTGTGCTGGCCTCAGTGCTGCCCGCCTTGCTGGGTTGGGATGCCTGGCTGGCCGTATTTGCGCTGGCCTTGGCTCTGGGCTGGCTGGCCTGGACGCGGTGCGCCCAAGCACCCCCAACACCAGCCGTCGCGGCGCGTGGCTGGCATCAGGAGTTGTTGCACCCGTGGCGGTACGCACAATTTCGTCGTTTGCTGCTGGTGTTTGTCGTAAGCGGAATGGCCAGTGCCATTCCAGCCACGCTGGTGCTTTTTTTCATCAAGGATCGGCTCGACGCAGCCCCAATGGAGCCGGTTTTTCTGGCCAGCTACTTTGTTGCAGCCGCCGCCTCCCTGCCCTTGTGGATGCGTGCTGTGGCGCGCTGGGGCATTGCCCGCACCTGGCTGGCGGGTATGTTGCTGTCGGTGCTGGTGTTCGCCTGGGCAGCCAGCCTGGGTCAAGGCAATGTGCTGGCCTTCTGGTGGGTCTGCGTCCTCTCTGGCATGGCACTGGGTACTGATCTGGCCTTGCCTGGCGCCTTGCTGGCGGGCATGATTGAACAGCATGGTGACCGCGGCCAGCGTGAGGGCGCTTACTTTGGCTGGTGGAATCTGGCCAGCAAGCTGAACCTGGCATTGGCCGCAGGCCTGGCCCTGCCCCTGCTGGACCAACTCGGTTACCAGCCTGGATCGACTACAGGGCAGGGCCTGCAGGCCCTCTCCATCGCCTATGCCGTGCTACCCTGCTTGTTCAAAGTACTAGCCGCTGTCGGCTTGTATTTCTTTTTTGTACGACATTCGATGTCGCAAGTTTCCACCCAGTCTCGCAAGGAGGTTTCATGAACTCTTACCGACCCGCTTACCGGTGGCTGATCAGCCTGGCTGTTGCACTCGCAGCACTCACCGGCTGCGCCAGTCAGGACATCAACCAATACGCTGCCGAGCGCCCTGCATTGGATCTGGCGACCTTCTTCAATGGCAAGGTCATCGCGCACGGTATTTTTCAGGACCGCAGCGGCAAGGTGGTACGCCGCTTCACGGTTGATATGGATGGCCGCTGGGACGGCAACCAGGGCGTGCTCGATGAGCACTTCACCTACTCAGACGGCAAGAAGGATCGCCGGATCTGGCGCCTGACCAAACATGCTGATGGTCACTACAGCGGGACAGCCGATGATGTGATCGGAACTGCCAGCGGGAAAACTTCGGGCAACGCATTCCAGTGGGCTTACACCCTCAAGCTCCCCGTGGACGATAAGGTGTATGAAGTACAGTTTGATGACTGGATGTACTTGGTGGATGAACGGGTCATGCTCAACCGGGCCACCATGCGCAAGTTTGGCATCCGACTGGGCGAAGTGACGCTGTCATTCACCAAACTTTCACCATGAGCCTGAACCCGCCCATCCGCGACTGGCGAGGTCTGCGCGTCTGGCTGGTTGGCGCCTCCAGCGGTATTGGCCTGGCGCTGGCCGAACACCTGCACGCGCTG
The DNA here is from genome assembly GCA_017856435.1 of Burkholderiaceae bacterium. Taxonomy (GTDB): domain Bacteria; phylum Pseudomonadota; class Gammaproteobacteria; order Burkholderiales; family Burkholderiaceae_C; genus Hylemonella. The sequence continues at coordinate 2,701 of JAFMFB010000062.1, read as the reverse complement.
GGAGCCAGGGTCATCGTGTCTGCCCGCAAGGCTCAGGCCCTTCAGGCCTTTGCTGACAGCCATCCCAGCAGCAGGGCTCTTCCCCTGGATGTGACCCAGCAATCGGCCGTCAGCGCAGCTGCCCAGTTGCTGTTTGCCGAGGGGCCGCTGGACCTGGTTTGTTATTGTGCTGGTCACTACCGGTCCATGCGCGCCACCGAGATGGATCTGGCGGACATTCTGCGACACCACGAGATCAACACCGTTGGCGCACTTCACGTGCTGGCAGCCGTCACCCCCGCGCTGCTAGCCCGCCATCAAGGCCATATCAGCTTGGTCAGCAGCGTGGCGGGCTATGGCGGGCTGCCGCAAAGCCTGGCCTATGGACCCACCAAAGCCGCTTTGACCAATCTGGCCGAAACCCTCTATCTGGATCTTCATGGACAGGGCATCGGGGTGAGTGTGATCAATCCGGGCTTTGTACAAACGCCATTGACCGCCAAAAACGAATTTCACATGCCTGCACTCATCTCAGCCGCGCAAGCGGCTCAGGCCATCGTGCGGGGCTGGTCAAAAGGTGAATTTGAAATCCATTTCCCCAAGCGATTTACCTGGATGATGAAACTCATCAATGCCCTGCCCTACCGCTGGTACTTTGCAGTGATCCGACGCTTCACCGGACTTTGAAACCATGCAAGACAACCCGCCCGACATTGCAGCGGCTGTACAGCGGCTGGTGACTTTCTTTGAGAAGTTGCAGCCTGGCGATCTTTCCGCGCTGGGCCAACTTTACGCCAGCCAGGCCAGCTTCAAAGACCCCTTCAATGAGGTGCAAGGGTTGGCGGCCATTCAGCATATTTTTGCCGACATGTTCGAGGTCCTGGACCAACCACATTTCGTGGTGACCACACAGCTGGTCCAGGGTCATCAGTGTTTTTTGCTGTGGGACTTCCGCTTTCGCTTCAAACGCCATCAACCCGAGGTGTGGCAAAACATCCGTGGTTGCACCCATCTGGACCTTGATGCCCAGGGCCTGGTCATCAGCCACCGCGACTACTGGGATGCGGCCGAAGAGTTGTACGAAAAATTACCAGTGATTGGCAGCCTGATGCGCTGGCTCAAACGCCGGGCCCGGGCTGCATAACAAGGGGTTTAGCCGGCTTAAGTGCAGGAATGAAAGGCCACTGCTCAAAGACACCCAACGTGAACAAGTCATCAGGTCAAGAGACCACGCTTTTCGACGAAGGCGATCACCTCGGGCAATCCCTGAAGAGTTTTCAGATTGGTCATCACCCATGGTCGGATTTCGGGGTTGGGGCGCATGCGGGTGGTGTCCTGTTTCATGACCTCCAGGTCGGCACCGACATGAGGGGCTAAATCGGTTTTATTGATGATGAACAGGTCGCTTTTGGTGATGCCGGGGCCGCCTTTGCGCGGAATTTTTTCACCAGCGGCCACGTCAATCACATAAATAGTCAAGTCGCTGAGCTCTGGGCTGAAGGTGGCGGCAAGGTTATCACCGCCACTTTCGATAAAGACAATATCGGCGTTAGGAAACTTCTCCAGCATCCGGTCAATGGCTTCAAGATTGATCGACGCGTCTTCGCGAATCGCGGTATGCGGGCAGCCGCCCGTTTCAACGCCCATGATCCGTTCGGCGGGCAGCGCCCCGCTGATGGTCAGCAGGCGCTGGTCTTCCTTGGTGTAGATGTCGTTGGTGATGGCGATCAGGTCCCACTTTTCGCGCATCTGTTTGCACAGCATCTCCAGCAGGGTGGTTTTGCCCGAGCCGACCGGCCCGCCAATGCCCACGCGCAGCGGCGGCAGTTTCTTGGTGCGATTGGGGATGTGGTGCAGTGCAGAAGTCATGACCGAAACAATCGTGAGTATTGGGTTTCGTGACGCGACGAGAGGATGGCCAGCATGGGGCTGAAGGCTTGTCGCGTATCGTCGGTGAGGGATTGGGCCGTTTGCACGGCCTCAGGGATCGTGCGTGCCAGCGCCGCTAGCATGCGCTGGCCGCTGCTTTGGCCCAGCGGCACCGCTTTCAGGGCGGCCTGGGTCATGTTCTCGGCCCAGCCAAAGGCGTAGGCCTGCAGGGCCTGCTCCAGTGGCGCCTGGGTGATGGACAGGGCAAGCGCATATGCCAGCGGGTAAGTGGGTGGCAGGGTTGCCAGGCACTTTAGAGCTGACGGTTGGGCTTGCTGCAAGTTGCGCAGCCAGTCCAGCAGCGAGCGCCCCATCTGCTCTGTCTGCAGGCGCATTTCGCTAGTCTCGCGGGTGGCCAGCACCCAAGCATTCAGGGCCTGCAGGCGCTCGGCATCCATCGCCTGCCAAGCCGGCACCGCCTGGGCCATCACTGCCAAGTCGCCGCGCGCTTGTGTAAGCAAGAGTTGATCGAGCAACCACTGGGTACAACTTTCCTCGTCGTGCACAAGGCCGTGGTCGATGGCGGACTCTAGTCCCTCTGAGTAGGAAAACCCCCCCACCGGCAAAGCCGGCGAGGCCAACCAGATGAGCTGCAGCAGAGACGGTATCTCAGTGCTTGTGCGTGGGTTGGTGCTGATGGTGGTGCTCATGATCAAGGCGATGGCAACTGTGGTCATGCGCAGAGTCGTGAGAAAGCTGATGACCCAGTGAATGACTGTGACTGTGCCCATGGTCGTGCCCCAGGAGCGCGCTGTCCCCATAGGCGCCGCCTTCGGGCTCAAACGGTTCCTGC
>JAFMFB010000005.1 GCA_017856435.1 Burkholderiaceae bacterium | reverse complement strand
GTTAAGTCCGCTGCTCTAACCAAGCATGAGCTAGAGGCCCTTGAAACAATTGTATGCTCAGCTTTTTTGCACTACGCTGTTCCACAAAAGTGTAGAAGCGGTGTAGAAGCAATTTTTAGCCAAAAGCAAATCTCTAAGTCATTGACTTTATTTAATATTTTCCTGTTAACACCGTCACCTTGATAGATTATGAGCAGCTTTAAGAAATAAGACCTATTACAAATCAATAGGTTACATGCGTTCTACAGCGGTGTGGAAGCAAATGTGGAAGCAGCGTTAATTTACTTGGACCAAGCTGCGGAATGTTAGAGTGCCTAGTAATTTTAAGCATTGACTCATTTCTATCGCAGATCACAATTTAAAGTTCTTTCATCGTTTCGACAAAGTCAGTTCTCCATTGGACTGAATTGTGCTCAATTTTTTTACCTGCAACGAATACACTTTTAAAGTAATTTGAAGGTGTAGAAAAAATAAGAGCGTCCATGAAACACTCTGATGGCACGCCTAATAAAGAATCAGATTCCAAGTCAATTTCAAGCAAATCAGCGCGTTGTTGTAAGGCAATCCCCGCCATTGGCAATCCAGAAGCTTGTGAGCCACCTTGTAATGCATTTTCAAAAAGCACCTGACCGGTAGAACCGCAACCATTCTTATGAAGCAATCCAACGTTGCGCTTACGCAATGACAAGCGACCGCCATACTCTAACAAGCGGAGTTCTTCTGACCAGTTCCGGTTGACATGACTGTCTGTACCGATTGACCATCGCATAGATTGCTGCATGGCCTCAATGAAGTTAAAGAAACCATCACCCAAATTCGCTTCAGTTGTCGGGCAAATGACAACAGAGGCTTGCTGAGCTTGAATACCTTGGATTTCAGTTGCTGATGTGTGAGTTGCATGCACCAAATTCCAACGCGAATCGAGATTCGCATTTGCAAGCAGCCATTCAACTGGCCGAAGACCTGTATGTGCCAAACAATCTGTAACCTCTTTTGTCTGCTCGGCTATGTGAATATGTACTGGCGCAAACCCACTTTGTGAAGTCAAACTAAGCATCTCAGCTGGCGCAACAGCTCTGAGAGAATGAATAGCTACCCCAGCTGTCAATTTAGATTGACTTGAGTTCAATTTGGCATGGTGTAAAACTGCTTGCTGCAAATTCAAAATTGAATCAGGTGTAGATGCAAATCTTCTTTGCATTGAATTCAAACCTGGCTGGCCAAAACCCTGATTCATGTACAGAGTTGGTAATATGGTTAAACCAATTCCAGTATTTTCGGCAGCCCTGACCAATGCCCATGTCATTTCAGCGGGATCGGCGTATTCATGCCCATCTGGATTGCGGTGCAAGTAGTGAAATTCACAAACATGTGTATAGCCGCTTCGCAGCATTTCGCTATAAAGCCACGTTGCAATGGACTCCAAATGATCGGGACTAACGCGCAGCGCCACGCGGTACATCCGATCGCGCCAACTCCAAAAATCATCGCCCGAACGCTCACTGTGTTCAGTCAGGCCAGCGATTGCTCTTTGAAAAGCATGGCTGTGTGCATTCACCAAACCCGGTATGACACACCCAAGCACCAAAGCACCCTGTGACTCTGCATCAGTCGCATTCTTTTGAATGTGCGTCCAGAAACCCTGCGCATCCGATACTAAAAAAACATTAGAAGCCCATGCGCCATCGATCCAGGCTAATTTAGCTTTGAATTTCATAGACTCAATGATTTAACTTGATTCAGTGCAGCAGCCACCATCTTATGCAGTAGCGGCTGAACTTGGGCAGCCAGCTCAGGCTTGTACTCATAGGGTGGCAGCTCATTCATATAAACAGACTGACATTTTTCAAGTTGAACTGCATGAATGCCACCTTGAGGATTGCCGTAGCAACGTGTGATGTAGCCACCCTTAAATCGACCATTCAGAACATGTGTAAATTTATTTTGCTCTGCACAAACCTCCATGACAGCACGTCCCACAGACTCAGCAGCAGATAATCCATTGGCCGTACCAACGTTCAAATCGGGCAATTTGCCATCAAACAGCCAAGGAATCTCGCCTCGAATGCTGTGTGCATCCCACAGAAGCACATTCTCGTGCAGCGAACGCAGCCTGCTTAATTCGCCAGATAAGGCTTGGTGATAAGGTTGCCAATAAATTTCTCGCCGACGTAATTTCTCAGTGGCGTCTGGTTCGCAACCAGCTTTGTAAAGAGGATCTCCCGTGAAAAAACGTGTCGGACAAAGCTCTGTATTGGAAGCCCCTGGGTACATCGGTGCATCATCAGGTGGACGATTCAGGTCAATAACATACCTAGAAAATACAGGCGTCAAAATACTGGCGCCCATGTCTTTCAGAAAATTGTACAAATGGTTCAAGTACCAATCAGCATCCTCTACTTCCAGAGCACGTGGTACATAGTTTGGTTTTAACTCAGCAGGCAAGGCTATCCCTAAGTGGGGCATGCTGACAAGTAAGGGCGCTGTGCCTTGGTGTAGATTAAAAGTGAGTGTCATTTTTTAATGATGATTTTGAACTGAAGGTGTTTCTCGAACTCGCCCACCCCATACGGTTGACAAACAAGGATTGGATCCAAATGAATAGGCCAGTTCAGCAGGATGTTTAACATCCCATAAAACAAAATCAGCACGCTGAGCTGCCTTCAAATCACCTCGATCTTTCAAACCCAAGGCTTGCGCCGCTATTCGGGTGACACCAGCCAAGGCCTCTTGTGGCGTTAGGCGCATGAAAGTGCACGCCATGTTTAACATCAACAATATAGATGTGCAGGGTGAGCTGCCTGGGTTCGAATCGGTAGAGATGGCCATTGGCACTTGGTGTTGTCTTAAGAGCTCAATGGGCGGCAATTTGGTTTCACGAAGAAAATAGAATGCACCTGGCAACAAAACCGCCACCGAACCAGCCTTTGCCATTGCAACTGCGCCCTCTTCACTTAACCATTCCAAATGATCACAACTCAAAGCGCCATACTGTGCAGCCAAGGAGGCTCCGTGACTGTCTGTTAGTTGCTCTGCGTGCAACTTGACAGGCAAATTCAGCCGTTGCGCTTCTTTGAAAACCTTTTCTGTCTGCGAATATGTAAATCCAATTCGGTCACAGAAAGCATCCACAGCATCAATCAAACCTTCGGAGTTCAGCGGCTCAATCATGGCGACCACTGAATCGATGTAAGCATCTGCTTTGTCTTGAAATTCAGGTGGCACGGCGTGAGCCCCTAAAAAAGTGTTTTTAATTTGCACAGGGTGATGTTGCGCCAATTGCCTGGCAACCCGCAAACACTTTGCTTCTTGTGCCAGTGACAAGCCATAACCAGATTTCACCTCAAGTGTCGTGACACCTTCTTTCAGCAAATTGGTCAGCCGCTTTGAAGCTGCTTCAAAGAGTTGCACTTCTGTGGCCAACCGCGTGGCTTGTACAGTAGATTTAATACCGCCACCAGCACGTGCAATGTCTTCATAACTTGCACCATTCAAGCGCAATTCAAACTCATTGGCACGGTGTCCGCCATAAACCAAATGGGTATGACAATCAATCAAACCGGGAGTAATCAGTGCATGGCGTGCGTCATGCATCAATGCGCCATGGCGGTAATGCGCAGGCATCTCAGATCGCAGACCAACCCATGCCAAACGCTCTCCCTCAACAACAAGTGCACCATCTTCTATCAGACCATAGTTCGCATCCTGGCCTTTTTGCATGGTTGCAAGCCGGGCGTTTTCCCAAATCTCAAAACTCATAGAGAAAACTCCATTTGAATTAGCAGCAGGTGCATGTCATTGAATTCAATCTCAATATCTTGGTCAAGCGTGATCCAATATAAACAGTTTGGATCGAGTTCGACATTCTGCGAACCCATCCGAACGCATCCGCCCCCTTCTACAACAAAGATTGCCAATGTATTTTGTGCTTTGAATTTCGCAACATAGGGTGAACGGTAAATTCTGGCCATATTGGCAGAAACACCCTGAACCATCAAATTGATATCTACGGTGGGGCCATGGGTCAAAGAACACTGACAAGGCTCATCGCCAGAAAACTGAACGACTGCATCCAAGGCACCCACCTCGACCCGACGCGTTGGAAACTGTAAAACAACGCCCTCGCCACTGAGGACTGCAAACCATCGATCTACACCTTTAAATTCCGAGAATGGCCCATCGCTGTCGATGCGGGCCACAGAAATGCGAAATACCCAATCCGAAGGGTTGGGCCAACAAACCAAGGTCTGAGTAGTTCCGCCGCCATTTTTCCAAGTACTGACCGGTACATCTTGGAGGCGAATCAGACGCCAATCTTGCAATTGCGTCATTGAAATGAGCCTTTAAAACTGTACCTGGTGGCAGGATAAATGAGTCGCGCTAAAGAGGCTACCTGATTTGAACTGACAGTCGTTCTCACCATGACCAAACAGGGCTGTGTAGTTTTAATTTTCAAATACTGAGCCTCCAGATCATTTGGTAAAGCAGCTTCAATGGAATAAGCAGCACTGGTCACAGGAACCACATCTAGCAAGTGACGTGTGGGTGTAATCGAAGAAAAGTCTACAGATAAATAATCAGGGGCCAAAAGGGGATTGACATACCGATCTTCGAATTGAAGAGGCACACCGTTTTCTAGATGTACCAAGATAGTGTGAAAAAGCCTACTTTTGGCAGGCAAGTTGAAACAAGTTGCGAGCGCTTTGTTTGCTTTTGTTTCACCTAAGTAAATTATTTCTGTGCCATGCACATGTCCCCGCTCTTCAATCTCCTCTTGAATGTCTCGAATTTCCAGCTTTGAAGACACTTGATCAATTTCAGCCACAAAAGTACCAGAGCCCTGAACGCGCCTCACAACACCCTCGGCCATCAGTTCCCGAAGCGCTCTATTGACCGTCATTCGACTCACGCCAAACTGGTGGATCAGGGCACTTTCGCTAGGCACGGGGTTGCCCGCAATCCACTCACCTTCCTTGATTTTGGTGCGGATGAACACTTTGACTTGCTCGTAAATGGGCACTTTTAATAATTTCATGAGCCAGAGAATACTCTGATTGACATAAGTTGTATAGACAACTAGGATTGATTCACTTTAATTCAAATTGATACTTTCCATCCTCATGAACGCTCCAATCATTCCAAACAGTCTGCTTAGACAAGCGCGTCCAGTTAGAGCACCTCGCGGCTCAGAGCTCAGTTGTGCCAACTGGGAAATCGAGGCTGCTTACCGAATGATTCAAAACAACCTAGACCCGGAGGTCGCGGAGAATCCAGATGAACTCGTAGTCTATGGAGGGATTGGCAAAGCAGCCAGGAACTGGGACTGTTTTGAAGCCATCTTGGAATCACTTCAAGCTCTCAAGCCCGATGAAACATTGCTAATTCAGTCGGGTAAACCCGTGGGTATTTTTAGAACTCACACCGGCGCACCGCGGGTTTTGCTGGCCAATTCCAATTTGGTCCCTAAGTGGGCGACATGGACGCACTTTAATGAATTGGACCGCGCCGGTCTCATGATGTACGGCCAAATGACAGCAGGCAGTTGGATCTACATTGGCAGCCAAGGCATTGTTCAAGGGACCTATGAAACCTTTGTTGAAGCCGGCAGGCAACATTTCAATGGTGATTTGTCAGGTCGATGGATTTTGACAGCTGGACTTGGTGGCATGGGTGGTGCACAGCCTTTGGCCGCTACTTTTGCTGGCGCTTGTTCACTCAGCATAGAGTGTCAACAATCAAGCATTGATTTTCGTTTAAAAACAAAATACGTAGACAAGCAAGCGGCATCAGTTCAAGAGGCACTTGATATGATTGCTTACCATACGACACGCAAAGAAGCAGTGTCCATTGCATTGTGTGGCAACGCTGCTGAGTTGTTACCCCAACTGGTTGAAATCGCCAAGCAAGGTGGCATGCGACCCGATATCGTCACCGACCAAACATCGGCACACGACATCATCAATGGCTACTTGCCAATTGGCTGGTCGATTCAAGACTGGCGTGCAGCGCAGAAAGATCCAAGTCGACATGCGGCACTCACCCAAGCAGCAGGCGAGTCGTGCGCCATCCACGTGAAAGCCTTGTTGGCCTTCCATCAAATGGGTATTCCAACCGTTGATTACGGAAATAACCTCAGACAAGTTGCCAAAGATTACGGCGTCGAGAACGCGTTTGACTACCCCGGTTTTGTTCCTGCCTACATTCGACCTTTGTTTTGTCAAGGCATCGGCCCATTTCGTTGGGTTGCACTGAGTGGCGATCCAGAAGATATTTTAAAAACCGACGCCAAGATGAAGGAGCTTTTTCCTGATCACAAACATTTGCATCGTTGGTTAGAAATGGCGGAAGAGCGAATCAGCTTTCAAGGCTTGCCTGCACGAATTTGCTGGATTGGTTTAGGAGAACGCCATTTGGCCGGTTTGGCCTTCAATGAAATGGTTCGAAATGGCGAACTAAAAGGTCCTATCGTCATTGGCAGAGACCATTTAGACAGTGGTTCCGTTGCATCGCCCAATCGCGAAACCGAAGGCATGATGGATGGCAGTGATGCCGTCAGTGATTGGCCATTATTAAACGCGCTTCTTAACACGGCCAGTGGCGCCACCTGGGTCAGCTTGCACCACGGAGGTGGTGTGGGCATGGGGTACTCACAACACTCAGGCGTGGTCATTGTTTGTGATGGGACCACTGCAGCCGATGAAAAGCTGTCTAGGGTTCTTTTCAACGACCCTGCAACAGGCGTTATGCGACATGCAGATGCAGGTTATGACTTGGCCAAAGAATCGGCCAAGCTAAACCATTTGCAATTGCCCATGATGTCTTGAGTCATTTTTTCCGTTGTATGTTTTCACTTTAACTTTCAATCACCAAGGAGCTCGCATGAAACACTTCGTTACCCTAGCACTCGCATCAACCCTTAGTTGTGTCGCACTCGCACAAGAAACCAAAGTGAGCATTGCACTCTCTGGTTGGACTGGCTTTGCGCCACTGACACTGGCCAAAGAAGCTGGCATTTTTAAGAAAAATGGCCTCGATGTCACATTGAAAAAGGTTCCACAAAAAGATCGCCATTTGGTCTTGGCTTCAGGCGATGCACAATGCGCGGCAACGACTGTTGAAACATGGATTGCTTGGAATGCCAACGGCGTTGCAACAACTCAAATCTTTCAGCTCGACAAGAGTTTTGGTGCCGATGGCATGGTCGTGAAAAACGACATTGCCAAAATTACCGACCTCAAGGGTAAAACTGTTGCAGCAAGCGCCCCAGGAACAGCACCGTTCTTCACTTTGGCTTGGATGTTGAAGAAAAACGGCATGTCTACCAAGGATGTCAAGATCGTAAACCTTGAGCCTCAAGCTGCGGCCAACGCCATGATTGCGGGCAATGCAGGCATTGATGCCGCTTTGACTTATGAGCCTTACCTCAGCGCTGTTCGCGCCAAACCTGAAGCTGGCAAGATCATTGCAACAACACTTGACTATCCAATGATCATGGACACCTTCGGTTGCGTTCCTAAATTCCTAACTGACAATCCAAAGGCAGCAAAAGCCATTGCCGACAGCTACTTCGAAGCCGTAGAAATGATCAGCAAAGAACCCAAGAAAAGTTTTGAGATCATGGGCGCGGATGTCAAGCAAACAGGCGCGGCTTTTGAAGCCAGCCAAAAATATTTGCGTTGGCAAGATCGTGCGGCCAATCTGAAATTCTTCAGTGGCGAGCATGCTCAATTCAGCAAAGAGGCTGCGGATTTGCTTTTGGAGGCTGGCATCATCAAACAATTACCAGATATGAGCAAACTGGCTGATACCCGCTTTATCAAGTAAGCACAATGCGACCACTTCAACCAGTATCTCCCGGCGCCAAAGTGGCGCTGGGTATTTCGTTCTTTGCCTTATTCTTTGGAGTGTGGGCATTTGCCACATTGGGCGGTTATGTTTCAAAGACATTTTTGGCCGATCCCCTAACCATGGTTCGATCGGGATTAGATCTACTGGTTATACAAGGTTTTGCCTATGACATAGGCATGACTGTTTGGCGGGTGTTAGGTGGTTTCTTGATTGCAGCCGCTCTGGCAACACCAATCGGAATTTTAATGGGCGCCTACAAACCCATTGAAGCCCTTCTAGAGCCTTTTGTCAGCTTCGCTAGGTACTTACCTGCTTCTGCGTTTATTCCGCTCTTAATATTGTGGGCAGGCATTGGTGAAGCCCAAAAATTAGCGGTTATTTTCATTGGCTCATTTTTCCAATTGATTCTTATGATTGCCGTCTCTGTGGGTAACACAAGGCGTGATTTGGTAGAAGCAGCCTACACACTGGGCGCCAAAGACAGTGGAGTGGTGACGCGTGTCCTATTACCAAGTGCATCTCCTGAGTTAGCCGAAACCTTAAGAATGGTTTTAGGTTGGGCATGGACTTATGTCATTGTGGCCGAGCTAATTGGCGCCTCAAACGGCATTGGTCACATGATCACTGACAGTCAAGCCTTGATGGCCACGGATCAAATTATTTTTGGCATCATCGTCATTGGCTTAATTGGATTGATCACTGATATCGCCTTCAAAACCCTCAACAGGTGGCTCTTTCCATGGGCACGATTAAGTTAAAAAATGTCCATACTTCAAATTTCTCAAGTTAGTAAAACTTTTAGGACTCAAGGCGCAATCACTCAAGCGTTAACCGCCACAGATCTGACTGTTAATGAAAATGACTTCATCACCATTTTGGGACCTTCGGGATGCGGTAAGTCAACTTTGCTTCGCATGGTTGCAGGTCTTGATACACCTTCATCAGGGGAAATAAAGCTAGAGGGCATTAACGTCACGGGTCCTGGTGCTGATCGGGGGATGGTGTTTCAAAGTTACACCCTCTTTCCATGGCTGAACGTTTTAGAGAATGTTTGTTTTGGTTTGCGCGAAAAGGGTTTGGCTTTAGCTGATCAACACGAAATTGCACACAAGTTTTTAAATCAAGTTGGATTGAAGGATTTTGCAAAGCATTTTCCCAAGCAGCTATCTGGTGGCATGCAGCAACGTACCGCCTTGGCGCGAGCATTGGCAAATGACCCACGCATCTTGCTCATGGATGAGCCCTTTGGCGCGCTAGACCATCAAACACGCGAATTGATGCAAGAATTGCTTCAAGACATCTGGCAATCTGAGAGGAAAACTGTACTGTTTGTCACACACGATATCGATGAAGCCATTTTCATGGGTAATCGCGTCATGGTGATGAGTGCAAGGCCTGGCCGCATTAAATGCGATTGGCCGATTGAGCTGCCCTATCCTCGTCATTATTCGGTCAAAACTACACCTGAATTTTCAGAGCTGAAGGCCAGACTAACAGAAGAGATTCGAATCGAAGTTAGGCGGGCAAGCGGGCTCGAATAACTCAAACTGGCAAATTCCGAGTTCTTACGATTTACTCGCTAATATGAAATAAGCCACTGACTTCAAAAATCAGTGGCTTTGTATTTGGTGGGCCCACCAGGACTTGAACCTGGGACCAAAGGATTATGCTTACTACTACAGCTTTCGCTGCCTGTTTCCAGTTTGTAGTCTGGACTGTCTCTTGTCTTTACGACCTACCCGTACAGTCTCTACACCTTCCCAATTTTGCTACTGGGCTTGGCTCGGGATTACCACGCTGTGAACAGCACAGGCTTCCCCGAATTTGAGTAGTTCTACATGCCAGCAGAGTGAACTTACCCGCATGCAACCCAACGGCAAATGACCATGACATTTGGATGTTTTAGGTCACCTGCTCTTTAAGTCCTCTGCTCTAACCAACTGAGCTATAGGCCCGAAAAAATTGATTGTACTTTGCCCCTTTTTAGCCCCAAAAATGCTGCTTAAATTTTTAGCAAAGTGTGGAAGCGGTGTGGGAGCAAATTTTGACAACTGAGGCGCTGTAACCTGTTGATTTCATTGAGGATTTATATACAACTTAAGTTATTAAATTGTTTATGAGCAGCTTCAAGAAATAAAACTTCTTATAGATCAACAGGTTACAAGCGCTCTACAGCGGTGTGGAAGCAAATGTGGAAGCATGTAAGAGTCAAAAACCGAGCAGCAGCAAAACAGTAGCCATTGACCCAAGCTGATAGCACTGCTATCTGCAACCCTCGACTTCTAAAGTCAGCAGATCACTAAGGGTGCGCGCGTCATCGATACGCCAAACGACAACCCGCATCCGCAATCGACCGCGCCCGACGCCCGGTGCTTTCTGCATCACTGGCTGATGCATTACCTTGCCGAGATCGCGCCAGGATGCCCTGCAAGATCGCAGCCATGCGAAAAATATTGAACACGATGTAGTAGTTCCAGTCTTGCGGCTTATCGATGCCTGTAAGGTCAGACCAACCCTGGACATGCGTTTCCACATCTGGAATGCCCAGAGCTGCGAGATCAAAGTCTTTGATGCCTCTGAATTCGCTCGACGTCAAATACCAACTCATGCAGTGGTATGCGAAATCGACCAACGGATCACCGAGGGTAGACAACTCCCAATCGATGACAGCGATGGCGCGCGGCTCGGTGGGGTGAAAAATCACATTGTCAATACGAAAGTCACCATGCACCAAACCTGTTGATTCACGCTCAGGTAGATGCGCCGGCAGCCAATGCATCAGCTGTTCCATCGATGCAATGTGCTCTGTCTCACTGGCACGGTACTGTTTGGACCAACGCTCAATTTGTCGTTTCAAGTAGCCTTCAGGCCTCCCAAAATCAGCCAACCCCACATCGCTGGGTCGAAGGCTATGGATCGCTGCGGCGACCCGGCGCAGTTCTGCGTAGATGAGCTCGCGCTCTGTGTTCGAAAGACCGGGAAGTGTCGGGTCCATGAAGACCCTGCCCTTGGCAAACGACATGATGTAGAACGCACTGCCGATCACTGACTCGTCCATGCAAAGTGCGATCATGTCTGGCACGGGCACATCCGTGTTGGCCAGAGCCTTCATTACTCTGAACTCTCTATCGACGGCATGGGCAGAAGCCAGCAACGCCCCTGGCGGTTTTTTCCGCAGCACCCATTCTTGACCATCTGCCGTCATCTTAAAGGTGGGGTTAGATTGACCGCCCGCCAAGGGTGTCAACTCAATCTCCCCTGCGATGCTCATGCCGTTGGCGTTCAGCCAAGCTTTCAAATTCTCGACAGGAATGGTATTCATAGGCTATTGACCAAATGGCCACCGTCAACCGCCACCACCGAGCCCGTCATGAATGCACTGGCGTCGCTGCAAAGTAACAACAGAGGACCTTCTAAATCTTTCAGCGACCCGAAGCGTTTTTGTGGAATACGCTGCAACAACTTTTGTCCTGCTGCAGACGCCAAAAATGCTTGGTTCAAATCTGTCTGGATGTAACCGGGACACAACGCATTGACCCGGATCTGGTGCTTGGCCAGTTCTAACGCCAATGATTTCGTCAAATGGATCAAAGCCGCTTTCGAAGCCGCATAGGGTGCGATGGCCCCGGCCACACGCAATCCGATGATCGAGGCGATGTTGGTGATCGACCCGGCTTGATTGGAGGCGATCATCAGTTTCGCTGCTTCTTGGGACACCAACCATGCGCCCTTGAGATTGGTATCCAGCACCTGGTCCCAATCGGATTCGGTCTGGTCCACAAAAGGTTTCGACACTGCCACACCAGCACAGTTGATCACCATGTGTGGAATGCATTGACGACTCTGAAGCTCTGCGAACGTCTTTTGAACGCTTTGCGAATCTGTGACGTCACACGCACAGATATCGATGGAAGCGTCAACCGAATCGATCTCTTTCTTCAGCGCTTGAAGGCGGCCCACTCGCCTAGCCAGTGCAATGACCTTCGTACCTCTGCCGTGAAGGACCCTGACGAAGTGTTCGCCGAGTCCGCTCGATGCACCGGTGACGAGTGCGACCTTACCCCTGAAATCAAACCAGTCGTCGCAGGAACTCATGCAAATTCCTCGACCTTTTTGGTTTTCAAAATGCTCTTGGCCAAACTCCAACGATGCACCTCTGAAGGACCGTCGTAAATTCTGAAAGCACGCAAATCGGCAAAAATTCTTGCCACGATTGTTTCGCTGGTAACGCCCTGGCCGCCCAACACCTGCACGCATCGATCCACCACGCGCCACAGCGCTTCGGACACGATGACTTTGGTTCGACTGGACTCTTTCAAGCCGAGCTCGCCTTGGTCCAGTACCCACGCGCAGTGCCAGATGGCCAGCCTAGCGATGTGCAAATCCATTTCGTTGTCGGCCAATGCAAACCCGATGCCCTCGTGCCGACCAATGGCTGTGCCAAAGGCGTGTCGTTTCTGTGCGTAACTCACTGCAACGTCATGCGCACGTCGTGCCGCGCCCAACCAGCGCATGCAATGCGTCAATCGTGCCGGTGAGAGCCTGACTTGCGCATTGATGAGGCCTTGACCCACCTCGCCCAACACATCGGCCTGACTCACAAACAGGTTCGTGAACCGCACCACACCATGTCCGCCGGGAAAGCATCGATCCAAGGTGTCCATGTTCCGTTCGAGCGTGATGCCTTCCGCATCCATCGACGACAAGAACATGGTGGCACCCACATCCGGAATCTTGGCCATGATGATGGCCAGCACTGCCCCATCGGCACCGGTGATGAACCATTTCAGTCCATTGATCAACCACCCCCCTTTGACTGGCGTGGCCGTGGTTTGAAGCATCGACGGATCAGATCCAGCGCCTGGTGACGGTTCGGTCATGCAAAAGCACGAGCGAATCAGCCCCGACGCCAGCGGGCGCAACCATTTGTCTTTTTGCTGTTGCGTGGCCACCACCTCGAGCAAATGCATGTTGCCTTCGTCGGGTGCAAACACATTCATTGCCACCGGGCCGAGTGGCGAGTAGCCGGCCTCCTCAAATGCGATGGCCCGTCCCAAGTGACTCAAGCCCAGACCACCCCATTCTGGCGCGACATGGGGTGAGAGCAGTCCCCAGTTTTTGGCTTTCAAAATCAACTCATCTCGAAAATCAGAATCAGGACCATGAGGTCCTTGCCTTGGGTCTTTTTCCAAGGGAATGATTTCTTCAGCGATGAAGTCTTGGATTCTTTTTTGCAACGACAGATGCTGCGGGGGAATCGAAAAATTGATCATTTAGAAGCTACTCCTTTGCGCCACTCTTCTTCTGCGGTGTCCCATGCGCCCAGCGCTTGCAAATCGGGGACCCATGCCAAACCAGACTTTGCGTCAGACGATGCAGCTTCAGGTGTCACCAAGACATCCAAAAGTGCAGGTCGATTCGCCATCGCGCGTTCGATGGCCGCAGGCAAGTCTTCAGCCTTTTCCACCCTTTCCGCGTGCAGACCGAATGCCCTTGCCATCGCCGCGTGATCGGAAAACTGCAGACGTGTTCCAACGACTTTGCCGTGGGTTTCCTGCTGATCGCGCACCTCGATCGCCCACGAACCATTGTTCGCCACCACGATAAGCACCGGCGCTTGATGCCGCGCAGCGGTGTCGATCTCCATGGCGTTGAAGCCGAAAGCACCATCACCTGTAGCGACCACCACCTGTCGCTCTGGAAAGGCCAAACTGGCAGCCACACCAAAGGGGGTACCAACACCGATGCACCCCAGTGAGCCCGGATCCAAATAGGTGGACGCGGGCAAGCCAACCCGCGCAAAACTCAAAAAGTCACCCCCATCGGCGATGACGATGGCGTTGTCATCCAAAGCCTCACGTAATGCAGAGATCAACTTGTTGGGATGCATCAAGCCGTCTTTGCCAGGTGCGGCTTGTTGCATCGTGGTGACCAACTTTTGAGCACGCTGTTCATGGGCTTGCCTGACGGTGCTGCGCCAGTGCGGGTCAACATTCGATGCTCGATCTCCAGCGACTGCCAAGATGGCATCCAAAGCGACAGACACGCTCGCGAAGACTTCGGCCTCACCCCGTCGGTTGTCGCGAAGCTCCGAAGTGCAGTCGGCAATGCGCACAAATTTCGCATCACCAAAAACTGCCGGGGATCCGTAGGCAAGCTGAAAGTCGAGCTTGCGGCCCAGCGTGATCACAACATCGGCTTCAGACATGACTGAGCCACGCATCGCAGCCACCACAGAAGGGTGAGATTCAGGTACCAAGCCACGGCTCTCACCTGTGTCTAGGTAGAGTGCCCCGAGCTTGTCCAATAAAGCAATGAGAGGCGCCGAGGCTTTGCGGGCACCACGTCCTGTGATCACCAGAGGACGCTTAGCCTTCCACATCACCTCCACAGCGGACTCCACCGCTTGAGGGTCCGGCAGCATGTGTGGCTTTGACCGTTGTTGAAAGAATTCAGACAACTGAACGGCTTTGCTCACACCTGCGCGCAAGGTATCGATCGGGAAATCCAAATAGGCAGGGCCAGGTTCCGAGCCAAACCCGAGGGCTCTGGATACCGCTTCATCCAGCTCTTGCAACACCAGATTAGGGTCACGCACGGTTCGGGCATAGCGTGTCAATGGTTTCACAAACTCTGTGTGCACCATGTCCTGCAGTGCGCCGCGGTTTTCCTGTTGCTGTGGCGGTGTACCCGACAAAATCAACACCGAAGCGCGCGCCACATGGGCGTTGGCGATGCCGGTCATGGCGTTGGTCACCCCCGGTCCTGCGGTCACGAGGGCAACACCCAACTGCCCGGTCAGTTCGGAATGCGCGTGTGCCATGTAGACCGCTGCACGCTCGTCGCGGACATCGACGATTTGAATGCCCTCGGCATCCAGGCGCATCCAAATCGGCATGATGTGGCCGCCGCACAGTGCAAACACACGGTCCACACCGCGGGCCTTCAAAAATTTGGCGATCAACGCCGCTGCGCTGTCGTTGGAAACAACGGGTGAACTCATGATGCATGACCTCCGTTCAAAATGGCCTTAGGCAGTTTTAAGAAAACAAGTCGAAATCCATGGCACGACCGTCACGATGGCCAAGCCCACCAGCAACGCGCCCGCGTAGCCGACCATGGGCTTCATGCCCTCTTGTGGGTCTACCTTGCTGATCGCACAGGCGGCGTAATAGCCCACACCAAAAGGTGGCGCAAACAATCCGACGCCCATCGAGAGAACCACCACCATGGCGTAATGCACTTCGTTCACGCCCACTTGTTTGGCAATCGGGAACAACAACGGTCCGAATAGAACAATGGCTGGTATGCCTTCAAGAACACTGCCCAGAATCACAAACGCCAGCACCGTCGCCAGTAAAAACACACTCACGCCACCAGGCAAGGTCGCAAACCACTCGGCCAGTTTGGAAGAAAAACCAGATTGCGTGAGCGACCACGCCATACCCGTCGCTGTGCCGATGATGAAAAGAATGGCGCCTGACAGTGATGCCGTCTCCACCAGCATGGGTTGAATTCTTTGCCAATCAAATTGGCGATACAGGAAAAGTCCCACCACCGTGGCATAAAGAATGCCCAGCGTAGAGACTTCCGTGGCTGTAGCGACACCTTCCACGACAGCGGCGCGAATGAAAAATGGCAAAGCAATCGCTGGCAATGCCACCATCAGGCTCTTGCCAATGGTTGCCCAGTCGGATTTGCTGACATGGGTCATGTCCTCATGGCGGAAGCGATACCCCATCCAAGCACACAAACACAGCCCCATTACAACGCCAGGCAGCATGCCACCCGCAAACAAGGCTGCAATCGATACACCTGTGACTGAACCGATGGTGATGAGCACCAAGCTCGGTGGAATGGTTTCCGTCTGTGCCCCGCTGGCCGCAAGCATCGCGACCAGCTCGCCATCTTTAGCGCCGCGCTTGCGCATCTCTGGAAACAACACCGGCGCCACTGCGGCCATGTCGGCCACCTTCGAACCCGAAATGCCGGACACCAGGTACATCGCACCAATCAAGACATAAGACAGTCCACCACGCACATGACCGAGGAGACTCGCCAAGAAGGCGACCATGGCCTGCGCCATGCCGGTCATCTCAATCAACAACCCTAAGAACACAAACAGCGGCACCGACAACAAAATGATGTGCGACATGCCCTCGTCCATGCGGCCCACCATCACCGTCACAGGTAATCGGGTGGTCAGATAAAGAAACCCGAGCGTGGCAAAACCAAACGCCACCGCAATCGGCAATCCTGAGAGCACACACACGGTGGTGATGCCCACAAAAAACACAATCAGATTCAGGTATCCCAAATCCTTAAAGAGCGGGGACAGCAACCCCATGAAGATGCAACCGCCCAACACCAATACCAGC
This sequence comes from Burkholderiaceae bacterium, assembly GCA_017856435.1. GTDB lineage: Bacteria > Pseudomonadota > Gammaproteobacteria > Burkholderiales > Burkholderiaceae_C > Hylemonella. Next base: position 68,283 of record JAFMFB010000005.1, on the reverse strand, counting down.
GTTTTGAAAGACGACGCTACGGTCTGCGTCAAACGCACCCAACGCATGAGCGACATCAGCGCCATCAGCGTGATGCCCACCGGGAGCGCAGCGGCTCGCCAGGCAGAAGAAATCTCCAATGCAGGCGTCACGATGTCCATTTCCTCACGCACAAACTCGTACGCGGGCATCACCAACAGCGCTAAGAACACGAATGACGCAGCCATGGCCAGGCTTTCAAAATACGCGCGATGCGTTTTCGACAGCTTGTTGACCAAGGCGGTCATTCGCATGTGTTCACCACGATAAAAGGCGATCACCGAACCCAACACCGCCAGCCATAGAAACAGCAGCGAACCGACTTCATCACTCCACACCAAGGGAGACTGAAAAAAGTACCGAGCCACCACGGCTGATAGCAACAAAGCGATCTCTGCCAAGATCAAAGCCGATGCAGCCCACTGGATGCACGATCCAAGCTTCATCTCGAGGTGTTTGCAAAATGTTTTCCAACTGAATCCAGAAGACTCGGGTTTAGCTGGCAGATTTGCTGCGACTGCGCTGGCGATGTGGGAGTTCATACAAACCTCAAGCGACGGAGCCGGTGAACGGCTGCAGCAGGGCCCAAGCCTCGGCACCAAACTTTTCTTTCACCTGGGTGTAAAAGCCCGTGTTGGCCAAAACTTGTCGGAACGCTGCGGTATCGACGTTGTTGAAGATCAAGCCTTTGGTTTCCAACTGCTTTTGCAAATCGACGTTGGCTTTGGCAATGTCGTCGCGCTGCTTTTTGGCGGCGGCGTTGATGTGCTTCGAGATCACTTGCTGCAGATTCGCAGGCACACCGCTCCAAATGTTTTTGTTGGCGACGAACCAGAAACCATCCCAGCTGTGATTCGTGAGCGAGCAATATTTCTGCACTTCGTAAAACTTGGCAGACTCGATCAACGCCAGTGGGTTTTCTTGCCCATCAGCCACTTTGGTTTGCAGTGCTTGGTACGCCTCGGACAACGGCAAACTAACGGGCGCACCGCCGAGCGACTTGAACATCGAGACCCACAGTGGCACCACGGGCACACGAATCTTGAAGCCCTTCAAATCTTCAGGCGTACGGATCGGCTTGTTGCTCGTCGTGATTTGTCTAAAGCCGTTGTCCCACACAGTGGCAAAAGGCACCAGGTTGGTCTTTTCAATCGACGAACGGATGTAGTTACCGACCTGACCGTCCATGGCAGCCCACACCTTGTCGTAACCACTGAATAAGAAGCCTGCGCCGGTCAATGCAGTAGCGGGAATCAAGGTGGACATGACCGTGCCGGGAAAGGTCGCCATCTCGAGCGCGCCAGAGCGAATTTGGGACATCATGTCCGAGTCGCTGCCCAACTGATTGTTTGGAAACAGCTCAATGGACACGCGCCCGGCTGTTTCCGCCTGAATGGCTGCAATGGCCTCTTTCAAACGCACATTGACTGAGTGCGACACAGGCAAATCGGTGCCGAGCTTGAAGCGGTATTCAGCCGCTTTGTTTTGCGCCAATCCCAATCCGGGCAGAGCAGCTGCGCCGACGATTGAACTGGTTTGAATGAACTGTCTACGGTTAATCAAATGCTTCTCCTGATGGTTGGACACGATCGAAATCAACATCGCGTCATGCGCAGTATTCTGAATTCAGAGTTCAATATGAATTGGGATTTTCCCTAGTGTATTCTGAATTCAGTATTCAATTATAATCCAATCCACGCTAGACACCCACAAGGAAGAAGACCATGAACTTGTTGCTCAATATTTCTGATGCGGTCGCCAAATACGCACGTCTAACCCCTCAAAAACTGGGGGCTCGGGACTCTCGCCGTGCCTTGACGTTTGAGACCTGGAATCAACGTTCGACCCAGCTGGCAAACGCCTTACGCGCCTTGGGCCTGCGAAAAGGCGATCGCGTCGCCCTCCTCGCCTACAACTGTGTGGAGTGGATGGAGATCTATGTGGGCCTGGCTCGCGCGGGCTTGGTGGCCGTGCCCTTGAACTTCCGTCTGATGAGCAGCGAAATCCAATACATCGTCGAGCATTGCGAAGCCCAAGCCTTCATCGTGCAAGGCGAACTGACCGATCGCGTTGAGCCTCTGCGAGGGACACTGAACATTGCAGCCAAGGCTTACATCTCCTTCGGCGCTAGCCAACCCACAGGCTGGAGCCACTATGAGGCCTTGTTAGAGCGCGCACCCGCCTACATCCAACCGGTCGAAGTGATGCCGCAGGACATGAGCGCACTGATGTACACCTCTGGCACAACGGGCAAACCCAAAGGCGCCATCCGCAGCCACGAAGGCAGCGCCTTGATTGCGCTGGCAACAGCACTGGAAATGGGGTTCACAGAAAAAGACACCGCGCTGCTCGTGATGCCCATGTGCCATGCCAACTCGCTGTATTTCAGCCACACCTTCACGCAACTGGGCGCGACTTGCATCATCGATGACCGCAAGAGCTTTGACCCCGAAGCGTTGCTTGAAAAACTGTCAACAGAGAAAGTGACCTTCACCTCGTTGGTGCCCACGCACTACATCATGATGCTGGGGTTACCAGAGACGGTGAAAGCCAAGTACGACGTCACTGCCGTCGAAAAGCTGATGATTTCATCGGCCCCTGCGCGTAAAGACACCAAACTGGCCATCATGGAATTTTTTCCCAACGGCAAACTGCATGAGCTCTATGGATCGACCGAGGCAGGTTGGGTCACGTTGCTACGCCCCCATGAGCAGATCGAGCGCCTGGGCACCGTAGGCAGAGAGTGGGCAGGCTCAGGACCGATCAAGATTTTGAATGCACAGGGCGAAGAAGTCGCAGATGGCGAAGTCGGCGAGCTTTATTCACGAACCCCTTACGTCTTTGATGGCTACTGGAAGAACCCTGAAAAGACCGAAGAAGCATTCCAGGGTCCTTGGTGCTCTGTCGGCGATATGGCGTTTCGTGATCCAGATGGATTCATCCACCTGGTCGACCGAAAGAGCAACATGATCATCAGTGGCGGCGAAAACGTTTACCCCTCCGAGGTCGAAGCAGTCATCGGCGAACACCCAGCCGTCAAAGATGTGGCTGTCCTGGGTTTGCCGCACGAGAAGTGGGGCGAGTCTGTGCATGCAGTGGTCGTGTTGCACGAGCAAGCGCAGGTCACAGAACAAGACATCATCGATTGGTGCAAAACAAGAATCGCTGGTTACAAACGTCCGCAAAGCGTTTCTTTTGTCAGCGACCCGGAGATGCCGAGAACTGCCACGGGGAAAATCTTGCACCGTATCCTGCGCCAGCAACTGCAAGAAAGCACACACGCGTGAAGTGTCTCGCCTGGTTTGCATCGGCTAGACTTGCTCTCCTATGAAAACGTTGTCAGTTCAACCCAACCTCGTCGATCAAGTCAAAGACGCTTTGCTCGAAGAAATCACCTCTGGACGACTCAGCCCAGGTGGACGCATCATTCAAGAACAAATTGCACTGGCGCTGGGTGTGTCTCGGCAGCCGGTGCAGCAGGCTTTGCTGCTTCTCAAAAACCAGGGCATTCTCAAAGAAGCCGCAGGTCGTGGCTTGGTGGTGGCTCCCCTGGATGCCAGCCATGTGGAAGACATCTACGAGTTGCGAGCGGCGATTGAAGGGCTTGCATGCAGGCTGGCCGCCCAACACCGCGCTGATCAAGCGCGCAAACAAGGCGCTACCATCATCGAAGCCGGTCGCAAAGCCGTGGTCAGTGGCTCTGTGTCCCGCATGATTGCTGCCGACATCAAATTCCATGAGCTGCTTTACAGCTTATCTGGTAATCCTTTGATCAGCCCGGCCATGGATTCCCACCTCACCTACACCCAACGCGTCATGGGAGAGGTGCTGGTAGAAGACCAAGCACCCAGAGACATTTGGGACCAGCATGAAAACATCTTGAATGCGATCGCCAGTGGCAACGCTGATCTGGCAGAGAAGTTGGCGAAAGAGCATTTGATGCAAGCATCGAACTTCATGGTCTCAAGGTTGAATCAGCTCCATACCCATTAAAAAAAACCACTGACCGAAATCAGCGGTTTCTCCATTTTGGTAGGGCGTGTTGGACTTGAACCAACGACCAAAGGATTATGAGTCCGCTGCTCTAACCAAGCATGAGCTAGAGGCCCGCCTCGTCGATTGTATCGACAGCGGCAATCTGCTCAGGTTGCTGAAATCACAGTTTGTGGTGGCTTAGGGCATTGCCCACCAGCTTGGAGGTGATGTCCACAATCTGGATCATGCGGTCATAGGCCATTCGGGTGGGGCCAATGACACCCAGGGTGCCCACCACCTGACCATCGACCTCATAAGGAGCGCTGACCACTGACAGCTCTTCGTAGGGAACCACCTGGCTTTCGCCACCGATAAAGATACGCACGCCCTCGGCCCGTCCTGTCACATCAAGCAGACGCATCAGCTGCGCCTTCTGCTCAAACAGCTCAAAGGCTCGTCGCAGATGCGCCATGTCGGTAGAGAAATCGCTGACCGATAGCAGGTTGCGCTCGCCAGAGATCACCACCTCATCCTGGGATTGCGAAATGGCTTCGCTTTCCACCGCTACAGCCGCCTGCATCAGTGATGCAATTTCCGAGCGCAGTGTTTCGACTTCGGTCTGGAGTTTTTCACGAACCTGCTCCAGGGTCAGTCCCATGTAGTGGCTGTTGAGGTAGTTGGCCGCTTCGACCAGCTGAGACTGGGTGTAGTCATGTTCCGTGTTGATCACCCGGTTCTGGACATCCCCATCGGGCGACACGATGATGACCAGGATGCGGCGCTCAGAAAGCCTCAGAAATTCGATCAGTCGAAAGACCGAAGCCCGGCGCGGCGCCACCACCACCCCAACAAACTGGGACAGGCTGGACAGCAGACTAGCAGCATTGGCAATCACTTTTTGCGGCTGGTCAGGCGCCAGGCTGGGGGTGGCAATCTGGCCACGCTGCACGGTCATCATGGTGTCAACAAACAGCCGGTATCCCCGCGCCGTGGGCACACGCCCGGCCGAGGTGTGCGGGCTGGCGATGAGCCCAAGCTCTTCCAGGTCAGACATCACATTGCGGATGGTGGCCGGCGACAGCTCCAGCCCAGGCGCGCGCGACAGGGTGCGCGAGCCGACCGGCTGGCCTTCGGCGATGTAGCGTTCTACCAGCGTCTTGAGCAGCAACTTGGCACGGTCATCGAGCATGAGGCCATTTTAATGATGTAATTTGAGGATGCAGCGCAAATTCCAACGGGTTGCCCTGATCGGCAAATACCAGAGTCCCTCCTCGCCGGGATCGACCGGGGTGTCACGCAGTGCCCTGGAGGAAGTCGTGCGGTTCCTGCGGGCCCAGGGCTGCCAGGTTGCCCTGGAGCAGCAGACGGTTACCAATTCAGGCATCCGGGTTGATCCGGATGTACAGGTCCTGAGCGTCGATGAAATTGGCCGAAGTTGCGACCTGGGCCTGGTGGTGGGGGGTGACGGAACCATGCTGGGGATAGGCCGGCAGATTGCGCGCCACGGCGTGCCCTTGATTGGCATCAACCACGGTCGGCTAGGCTTTATGAACGACATCCCCTTTGGTAGCTTCGAGCCTATCCTGGTGCCGATGCTGGCTGGCGAATTTGTTGAGGAAGCCCGCAGCCTGATGCATGCGCGCGTGCTGCGTGACGGCCATAGCGTGTTTGAAGCCCTGGCAATGAATGATGTGGTGGTGCACCGGGGCGGTACTTCCGGCATGCTGGAACTTCGGGTAGAAGTGGATGGTCATTTTGTTGCCAATCACCGGGCTGACGGCATGATTGTGGCGTCGCCAACTGGCTCGACGGCCTATTCCCTGGCCAGTGGCGGGCCGATTCTCTACCCGGCCATCGACGGCTGGGTGCTGGTTCCGATTGCCCCGCATACCTTGTCCAACCGCCCGGTGGTGGTCCCGGATCAGTCCGAGGTGGTGCTCGAACTGGTTGCTGCCCGCGAGGCAAGCGCTAACTTTGACATGCAGTCCCTGGCCTCACTGCATCATGGCGACCGGGTTGTCGTGACCCGCTCCGAGCACAAGGTGCGCTTTCTGCACCCCCGCGGCTGGAGCTACTTTGACACCCTGCGTCGAAAACTTCACTGGAACGAAGAGGTTTCATGAGATCGCACCAGCTATCTGTTGCACAAAGTCTTAGCCTCACCTTGAGTTCGGCACCCCCACCATGGGCCTGAGAAGAATTGTCCTGCGCGACTTTGTGATCGTCAGCGAACTCGACCTGGAGCTGGCTGATGGCTTCAGCGTGCTCACCGGCGAAACGGGTGCCGGTAAATCAATCCTGATCGATGCTTTGCAACTGGTCACTGGCGAGCGCGCTAATACGGCGCTGATCCGTGAGGGGGCGCAGCGGTTGGAGGTCTGTGCCGAGTTTGACAATTGCCGCTCGCTAGATAGTTGGCTGAACGACACGGGATTCGGCCTGGAAGATCTGCTTTTGCTCAGACGAACCGTGGATACCCAGGGCCGCAGCCGCGCCTGGATCAATGGCTCGGTGGCAACCGCCACCCAACTGCGCGCCCTTGGAGAGCAGTTGTTTGACATCCATGGTCAGCATGCCTGGCAAAGTCTCAACCGCAACGAAGCTGTTCGAAGCTTGCTCGACGCCTACGCCAAGCTCAATACCGGCCTGCTGGTTCAGTGCTGGCAGACCTGGCGACAAGCCCAGGCCGCGCTGGCCCAGGCCAAGTCCGCTCAGGACACGCTCGCGCTGGAGCGTGAGCGGCTGAGCTGGCAGATTGGCGAATTGGACAAGCTGGGACCACGCCAGGACGAATGGGACGAACTTAACACCGCGCACAGCCGCCTGTCCAACGCCCAGGCCTTGCTGGACGCTGCACAAGCTGCGGTGGGTCTGCTGGACGAGGCCGAGGACAGTGCTGCAGACCGCCTGGGAAAAGCCCAGGACTTGTTGCAGACTCAAAGTCAGGTCGAGCCAGAATTTGCCGCACTCGCTGAGGTACTGGGCTCCAGCCTGGCGCAGGTTCAGGACAGTGTGCATAGCTTGCGCGCCTACCTGCGCCGCACCGAGCCGGACCCCCAGCGTCTGGCAGAACTGGATACCCGGGTGAGCCAGTGGCTGGCGCTGGCGCGTCGTTACAAGCGACTGCCCCAAGATCTGGCCAACCTGCACCAAACCTGGAAAGATGAGCTGGCTCGCCTGGAGGCCGCCGCCGATCTGGGCGCGCTGCAGGCAGCCGAATCGGGCGCCCGTGAGGCCTACCTGAAAGAAGCCCGCGCCATCTCGCAGGCACGCGCCAAGACCGCCCCTCAATTGGCCAAGGCCGTGACCGCCGTCATGCAGGGCCTGGGCATGAAGGGCGGCAAATTTGAGGTGGCGCTGGAAAAACTGGCCGAGCCGCAACAAGGGGGGCTGGAAGATGTGCAGTTCCTGGTGGCTGGGCATGCGGGCAGCACCCCCAGACCGGTCGCCAAAGTGGCCTCGGGCGGGGAACTTTCGCGCATTGCACTGGCCATTGCGGTGACCACCAGCGAACTGGGTTCAGCGCCAACCCTGATCTTTGATGAGGTGGATGCCGGGGTGGGAGGTGCGGTGGCTGAGACGGTGGGCCGGCTGATGAAGCAGCTTGGCCGGGACCGCCAGGTGATGGCAGTCACCCACCTGCCGCAAGTGGCTGCCTGCGCCGATCAGCACCTGCTGGTGACCAAACAAACCGTGCGCGACCAGACCACCAGCAGCGTGCAAAAAGTCCAGGGCGAAGTTCGGGTGGCCGAGATCGCCCGCATGCTGGGGGGTGAAAAATTGTCGCAAACCACTCTGGCGCATGCCCAGGAAATGTTGCAGGCCAGGCAATGAACATGCAGATCGTTCTGATTACTGGCATGTCGGGCTCTGGAAAGTCTGTGGCGCTGCATGCGCTGGAGGATGCCGGCTATTACTGCGTGGACAACCTGCCCCCGGAGCTGCTGCTTGAGTTTGTGGCTCTGCAGCGTAGCGGCCATACGCTGCACGTGGCAATTGCCATGGATGTGCGCAGCGCCAGTTCGCTGCCCAAGGTACCTGAGCTTCTCAAAACCCTTCGAGCGCAGGGGGTTGAAATCAAGCCGCTGTTCTTTGATGCCTCCAACGACACGCTGGTACACCGCTACTCCGAAACACGACGCAAACATCCGCTGTCAAATAACCTGCCCCAGGGTTGGACGGGTGACTTCAACCATGCCTTGATCGAGGCGATTCAAATGGAGCGGGAACTGCTGTCAGATTTGCGCGAGCAGGCCCATGTCATTGACACCAGCCTGATCCGACCTTCCCAACTGCAAAGCCATGTGAAGGAAGTCATTTCGGCGCCGGCAGCTCAACTGACCCTGGTGTTTGAATCCTTTGCTTACAAACGCGGAATCCCGGTTGATGCTGACTATGTGTTTGATGTGCGCATGCTACCCAACCCACATTACGAACCCGAGCTGCGCGCCCTGACCGGCAAGGACGCACCGGTTGCCAAATTTCTGCGGGCCCAGCCCGACGTGCAGCGTATCCAGAACGATATCGAAAGTTTTTTGCGCCACTGGCTCGATGCCATGGCGCGCAACCACCGCAGCTATGTTACGGTCGGGATCGGCTGCACCGGTGGACAGCACCGCTCAGTCTATTTGGTCGAGCAACTGGCCAGTAATTTTTCCTCGCAGTGGAACACTGTGCGGCGGCACCGCGATCTGGACGAACCCAGATAATCACCATCAACTTCTCTCCCCTTAACCAGGAAATTTCATGATGATCAAAGTAGCACGACGGCTGGCGCTTGCCATGCTGATGACAACCAGTGTTCTGTCAGTGAACGCACTAGCCCAGACCTATCCCAGCAAGCCGATACGCCTGATCTGCCCATTTCCTCCCGGTGGCGCAGTGGACATTGCCTCACGGGCCATTGCACAGGAGCTGAGCAAGACCATTGGCCAGCCAGTCGTTGTGGACAACAAGCCAGGTGCCGGCGGCAATATTGGTGGGCTGGAAGCTTCCCGCTCAGCACCCGACGGCTACACCCTGTTCATGACGACCAGCGGCATCCAGTCGATCAACCCCACCCTTTACTCGAAAATGCCGTTCGATCCGAACAAGGACCTGGCACCCGTCTCAGCCCTGGTTTCTCTCAACAACGTGCTGGTGCTGCACCCGTCGGTCAAGGCGAACTCGGTTTCAGAAGTGATCGCCCTGACCAAGAACAGCCAGGTCAACTACGCCTCCAGTGGCAGCGGCACCAGCATCCATATGTCCGGAGAGATGTTCAAACACCTAGCCAAGGTCAAGATGGACCATATTCCCTACAAGGGCAGTGCCCTGGCCCTCAACGACCTGTTGGGTGGGCAGGTAATGATGATGTTTGACAACATTCCATCGTCGCTGCAACACATCAAATCGGGCAAGCTCAGGGCATTGGCCACCACCGGATCGAAGCGAGACCCCTTGCTGCCTGATCTGCCCACCGTGGCCGAAGCTGGTGTGCCCGGCTATGAATCCGGCGTGTGGTTTGGTATCGCGGTACCCGCCGGAACACCCAAACCCATCGTTGACAAGCTCAACGCTGAAATGTTGAAGGGCATCAAGGCCCCGGACTATGTCAAGCGCATGACCGGCATGGGTTACCAGATCCTTGGTAGTTCACCTGAGCAAATGGCCGCGATGAACAAAGATGATCTGGCACGTTGGGCGCCCATCATCAAGGCCTCTGGGGCCAAGGCCGATTGAGCCGTTGCCTGCTCTTCAGCACCCTAACCCTGTGTGTCTGGTTGATTGACACCGTTACCAAACATGAATGACCCCCTTACCGATGAATAATTTTGAAGACGCCATCGCGTTCATCACCCATTGTGAAAGTCCCTGGTCGCGCGACTGCTCTGCGCCCTGGGGTATCCATGATCAGGACCCGCCCCCCTACAACCGGCTCTACGGCCCGGTGCACGCGCGCGGTGGCGTGGCGGGGGTGGTCCATCACGATGGCAAGTGCCTGGCCCATTGGGGCGAGGTGCACCGCGCTGACCTGACGTTCAGCGTTGCAAAAACCTACCTGGCCCTGCTGGCTGGACTGGCCCATGATGACGGCCTGTTGCCCGATGTACACGAGCCGGTCGCGCGGCGTTGCCCCGGGATTGGTTTTGAGGGGGAGCGCCTGTCGCGCATCAGTTGGCACCATTTGCTGCAGCAGACCAGCGAATGGGAAGGCACCTGCCTGGGCATCCCGGAGCAGGTGGACCGCTACCGCTGGCTGGCCTACCAACCCGGGCAGGCTGAGGGCCGCAAAGGCGACCCTCGTCCCCTGGGTGAGCCCGGCTCGCGCTACGAGTACAACGATGTGCGGATCAACCAACTGTCCTTGGCGCTGCTGCATCTTTGGCAGCGCCCTCTGCCCGAGGTTTTCACCGAGCGCATCCTCAAGCCGCTGGGTTGCCAGGACCCGTTCCAGTGGGTGGGATATGAACAAGGCTGGACCCAGGTCAATGGCCAGCGCATGATGTCGGTGCCTGGGGGCAGCCATTGGGGCGGCGGGGTCTCAATTTCCGCGTGGGATCAGGCCCTGATCGGTCAGATGCTGATGCAAGGTGGCGTGTTCAACGGGCAACGCATTCTTTCAGACGACTGGATGGCGCGCATGACCAAGCCCTGCGATGTCGCCCCCTACTATGGCTATCTGGTCTGGCTCAACCAGGGCGGGCACCTGTTCGAAGCTGCACCGCGCAGCTCCTGGTTTGCCATTGGTGCGGGCTCCTCGATCACCTGGGTTGACGCCAGTTTGAAGCTGGTCTGCGTATTGCGCTGGATCGATGCCGCCAGGACCAATGAATGTGTGGCGCAGGTCATGAAAATGATCGGCAAATGATCGGCCGATGATCCTGAAATGATCGGACCGTGAAGGCACGCAACAAGGACCGACTGGCTAAGCGCCCCCTCCCGTCTGAAGCATCTTGCGCACCGGCGCCGGCAGGCCCAGCTGAGCCCATTGGGAGGCGCTGACCCAAGCACCAGCCAATGCCAGGGTTGAGGTCGCTGGCAGCTTTACCCGCACCGCGTGCAGATACAGGTCCTTGTGTGTGAGCGCATGCCGCAACACAGGCAGTTCCTGCACCGCGCCACGCTGACGCGCAGGAATGCTGGCCTGAAGATCTGCCAGGCTTTCAAACAGGGGCAAACAATGCAAGCCAGCCCAGACACCGGGCGTGGGGCGCTGACTGAGCCAGACCGAGCCTTTGCTGTCCTGTGCCCATAACATCCATAGAGATTGGCTGCTGCGCCTGAGCTTGCGCGTCTTGACCGGATAGCGTTCGGGCTTACCTTCACGCCTGGCCACGCAGTGCGCAGCGAGCGGACAGCGATTACAGTGGGGCGCTTTTGCCAGGCAGACCGTAGCCCCCAGATCCATCATTCCCTGGGTGTAGCGTGGCATGGCACGCGCCAAGTCGCGCCTGGGCAGCAGATCGTTGGCGAATTGCCAGAGCTGGCGTTCGTTGGCGCTGCTGGCCAGATCACCCTGAAACCCAAGCAGCCGGGTGAGTACCCGCTTGACGTTGCCATCCAGAATGGCCACACGTTCGCCAAAGCACAACGAGGCAATGGCCGCCGCGGTGGAGCGGCCGATGCCCGGCAAGGTCTGCAGTTCCAGCGCGCTCCGAGGAAACGTGCCCCCATGATCGGACATGACCCGTTGCGCGCAGGCGTGCAGGTTGCGGGCACGGCTGTAGTAACCCAACCCACTCCATAAGGCTAGGACGTCGTCGAGATGTGCAGCGGCCAGCAACTGGACATTAGCAAAGCGCGCCAGAAAGCGGGCGTAATAGTCGCGCACCGTAACCACCTGGGTTTGTTGCAGCATGATTTCAGACAACCAGACCCGGTAGGGGTCCTGGGTACCTTGCCAGGGCAGCTCATTGCGGCCGTGCTGACGCTGCCAACGCACCACCAGGCTGGACGGCGGCGGGGACTTCATTTCTGGCATGAGGGACAGTAGAAGGTCGAGCGCTGACCCTGGCGAATTTGGCGAATGCTGCTGCCACAGACCTTGCAGGGCAAGCCGGCGCGGCCGTAAACCATGGCCTCGAGCTGAAAGTAGCCGTTTTCTCCCTTGGCATTGGAAAAATCCCGCAGCGTGCTGCCACCCAGGGCAACCGCCCGACCCAACACCTCACGAATGGCTGCCTGCAGCTTGGCGGCCCGCGGTCGGCTGATCCTGCAAGCACTGAGCGTGGGACGAATACCGGCAAGAAACAGCGCTTCAGAAGCGTAGATGTTGCCGACACCAACAACCAGGTCACCAGCGAGTAACACCTGTTTGATGGCGGCCTTCCTTTTTTTCAGTCCGGCATGAAAGCAGCTCAGGTCGAATTCATCTGACAGGGGCTCCACCCCCAGTGAGCCCAACAACTTGCGGGCAACCGGATCGGCCTCGCTTTGCACATAGACCACGGCGCCAAAGCGGCGCGGGTCATTCAGTCGCAACGTGCCGTGGCTGGTCTTCAGATTGAAATGGTCGTGCTTGCCCGCTGGCGGCGGTGAATTGTCAAAACTCAGACTGCCCGACATGCCCAGATGGAGCAGCAACAGGCCATCACTGAGATCAAGCAACAGGTACTTGCCACGGCGACGTACCTGCCAGATGGTGCGCCCCTGGAGCAGTGCCGGCGGTATGCCCAGGGGCCAACGCAAGGGCTTGCCCAGATTCACGGAAAGAATGCGAGCCCCAGCGATTCGGTCGGCAAAACTCAGGCGGGTGACTTCAACTTCGGGTAGTTCTGGCATGAAGGACAGGGGTTTGGGCTTGGATTATTATGACCCGATGATTTCAAAACAACGATTTGCCGCCCTGCTTCTCTTTGCATTTCTGGCGGCCCAGGCACAACCCAGGCAGCCAGAGGAATCTGCGCCAACCTCGTCCATGGACAGCGCGCTTTTCTATCAGCTGCTGCTGGGTGAATTGAATTTGCAGGGCAACGATCCAGGGGCTGCATTTTCGCTACTGCTGGATGCCGCCCGCAAAACCTCAGACACCCGACTCTTCAAGCGCGCCATTGAAATCGCATTGCAGTCGCGGGCCGGCGAATCGGCCTTGCAGGCCGCGCGTGCCTGGCGACAGGCAGAACCCAACTCGCGAGAAGCCAACCGCTACATTCTGCAAATCGTCATTGCCTTGAACCGCCTGCCTGAGGTGGTGGATCCGATCAAGCGTGAGATCAAGCTGACCCCGGCCGATGAGCGCGAGGATGTCATCAATTCCTTGCCGCGCTATTTCGCCCGCGCCAGTAACAAGAAGCAGGCTGCCAGCCTGCTGGAGCAAGCCCTGGCCGATCAGTTGCAAGCAGGCAGTGCAGCGGTCGCCGCCGCCGCCTGGACCAGTGTGGGCCGTCTGCGTCTGGATGCCAAGGACAGCAAGGGGGCGCTGGAGGCGGCCCGAAAAGGCCATTTGGCACAGCCTCGCGCAGAGGGTCCGGTGCTGCTGGCCCTGTTGTTGATCGACCCCGCCCGGCCGCAAGCTGAGGCCCTGGCGCGCAAGTACCTTGAGTCGGGGCAGGTTCGACCTGAACTTCGCCTGGAGTACGCGCGCCGCCTGCTCGAGGGCCAGCGCACCAAGGAGGCCTTTGAACAGACCCGAATGATCAATGATCAGGACCCCGGGTTTGCTGAAGCCTGGCTGATACGGGGCATCCTCGAGCTGGAGAACAATGCGCTTGAACCGGCCGAACAATCCCTCAAGCGCTATGTGGACCTGATGTCCCCCAGCCCTTCAAGTCGCGATGGTGAACAGAACCGGGGCCTGGTGCAGGCCTACCTCTCGCTGTCGCTGATTGCTGAAAAGCGATCGGATATGCGCGCAGCCAATGAGTGGCTGTCACGCATTACCAACCCCCAAGATGCCGTCCGGGTGCAAAGCCGCCGCGCCAATTTGCTGGCCAGCCAGGGCCGCCTTGAGGAGGGGCGCAAACTTTTGCAAGCCCTACCCGAGCGAACCCCTGAACAGGCGCGCGCCAAGATCAATGCTGAAATTCAGCTGCTGCGCGAATACAAGCAGTATCAGCCAGCCTATGACATGCTGGTCCAGGCCACCCGGAATCTGCCGGATGACCATGAGCTACTGTATGACCTGGCCACCCTGGCCGAAAAGCTTGGGCGGCCTGAGGAGATGGAGAGGATTTTGCGCAACGTCATGGCTCTCAAGCCTGACTACGCGCATTCCTACAATGCGCTGGGTTACTCGCTGGCGGACCGCGCTCTGCGGCTGGATGAAGCCAGAGAATTGATCGCCAAAGCTATGGCCCTGATGCCGGGCGACCCCTATATTGCCGACAGTCTGGGCTGGCTGGAATTCAGGTCAGGCAACAAGGCCCAGGCACGGCGCATCCTGGAAGAGGCCTTCAAGAAGCGCCCGGATGCGGAAATTGCCGCCCATCTGGGGGAAGTGCTCTGGAGTATGGGAGAACGTGAAAAGGCGCTGGCCATCTGGCGCGAAGGCTCAGCGCTGAATGCAGCCAACGAAACCCTGCTAGAGACGCTCAAACGCCTGGATATCAAGCTTTGAGCTTTAGCGCCTTGTTCCAACTGCGCCGTACCTGCCTGGGGTTGGCCTGGATAGCCCTTCTTGGCGGATGCGCCCAACCCGTCTTGCAGCCCTCGCCCGGGGCATCCTACTGGCAGGGACGGCTGGCCCTTAGCATTGCCAGTCAACCGCCCCAATCCATGTCGGCCAACTTCGAGTTACTAGGCAACGCCAGGCAGGGGGCGCTGATCCTCACCGGCCCTCTGGGCCAGACCGTGGCACGCATGGACTGGCAACCCGGCCAGGCCATCCTGCGCGAACCGCACAGCGAGCGACGTTTCGACTCACTGGAAGCCCTGGTGTCACAGACCACCCGAACCTCCCTGCCGGTGCTTGCGCTGTTTGACTGGCTGAGCGGCAAAGAGGCACTGGCTGCCGGCTGGCAGGCCGATCTATCCCGGCTGAGCGAAGGCCGTCTGGTAGCTCGCCGGCTCCAGCCTGAGCCTGGCGTCGAACTGCGCATGCTGCTCGATCCGGCCTCAAGATAATCGGCACATGCATTCGCTCTACGACGTACCGGCACCCGCCAAGCTCAACCTTTTTCTGCACATCATCGGCCGTCGGCCTGACGGCTACCATCTGTTGCAATCGGCCTTCATGCTGATTGACTGGTGTGACCTTCTGCATTTCGAGCGACGTCAGGATGGCGTCATCAGCCGAAGCGATTCTGGCCTCAGTCTGCCGCCCGACGATTTGTGCGTGCGTGCCGCCCGGGCCCTTCAAGTCGCCACCGGATGCAAGCTGGGCGTCCACATCACCCTTGACAAGCAGATTCCTGTACAGGCCGGCATGGGCGGCGGCTCTTCGGATGCGGCAAGTACCCTGATGGCACTCAACCGGCTGTGGCAGCTTGGCCTGAGCCGCCAGCAGTTGACTCAAATTGCACTTACGCTCGGCGCTGATGTGCCCTTTTTTCTGTTTGGCCAAAACGCCTGGGTGGAGGGGATTGGCGAGTTGATCCACCCTCTGCAGGTACCCGCAGGTCGACTGCTGGTCGCCAAGCCTGAAATCGGAATCCAGACCGGCGCCCTGTTTGCATCCCCAGCACTCGAGAGAAACACAATTCCTGTTACAATTTCAGGCTTTGCTGCAGACCCATACGGCTTTGGCCGCAACGACCTGCAGCCTGTCGCTCAAAGCCTTTGCCCCGCCGTGACACAAGCCCTGATGTGGCTATCGTCGCTGGGCCTGCAAGGTCGCATGACAGGCTCAGGCAGTGCTGTTTTTGCCTGGTTACCGCACCCGATGCAGGTCCCGGTTGCTCCGGAATCGCTGACTGTCCGGTTGTGCTGCAGCCTGGAAGCGCATCCCCTGAGGGGCTGGGCATCCTGAGAAGGTTTACGGCCGTGTATTCCCTGGAGTAAGCGGCCTGCGTAGGGGAGTCGCCAAGTTGGTCAAGGCACCGGATTTTGATTCCGGCATGCGAGGGTTCGAGTCCTTCCTCCCCTGCCAAATACATCTGGATTTTGTTGCCGGGAAACTTGATGCAGAGCCCCCTCCTATCCGATTTTGTCGTTTTTACCGGCAATGCCAATCCCACCCTAGCGGTGGAGATTGCTCAATTCCTGGGAATCTCGCTGGGCGCCGCTCAAGTGGGCCGTTTCTCGGACGGTGAAGTCACCGTTGAAATTAACCAGAATGTTCGCGCCCGTGATGTCTTCGTGGTGCAGTCCACTTGTGCGCCAACCAATGACAACCTGATGGAACTGCTGATCATGGTGGACGCCCTCAAGCGGGCGTCGGCTGAACGGGTCAGTGCCGTCATCCCCTATTTCGGCTACGCACGTCAGGACCGGCGCCCGCGCTCCTCCCGAGTGCCTATCACGGCCAAGGTGGTAGCCAACATGCTTCAGGCGGTGGGGGTGGCGCGTGTGCTCACCATGGATCTGCACGCCGATCAGATCCAGGGATTCTTCGATATCCCGGTGGACAACATCTACGCCTCGCCGCTGCTACTGGGTGACTTGCGCCAGAAGAACTACGACGACCTGATTGTGGTCTCGCCCGATGTCGGCGGCGTGGTTCGGGCTCGCGCCCTAGCCAAGCAACTGGGTTGTGACCTGGCGATTATTGACAAGCGTAGACCCAAAGCCAACGTGAGCGAGGTGATGCATGTCATCGGCGAAATTGAAGGGCGCAACTGCGTCATCATGGATGACATGATTGATACCGCCGGCACCCTGGTGAAGGCGGCCGAGGTACTCAAGCAGCGTGGAGCCAAAAAGGTCTACGCCTACTGTACGCATCCAATTTTTTCCGGTCCGGCCATTGAGCGAATCTCCCAGGGCAACGCCCTGGATGAGATCGTGGTCACCAACACCATTCCCCTGGGCGCAGCAGCAGCAGCCTGCCCCAAGATTCGCCAGCTGAGTGTGGCGCCTCTGATCGGGGAAACCATTCAGCGAATCGCCAAAGGCGAATCGGTCATGAGTTTGTTCGCTGATCAGGACAATCTGTTCTGATCCGAACAATCAAGCGGGCGCCAGATTCCCTCAGAATCACGCCCTTTTTTGCAACAGAGCCACACTGGTCGCGGTGGGCTCTCTATGGAGTAAGTTATGAAATTTGTCGCTTTTGAGCGTGCCAAGCAGGGAACGGGTGCGAGCCGCCGTCTGCGCAACACCGGTCGCACGCCCGGTATCGTCTATGGTGGCCAAGGCCAGCCCGAACTGATCGAACTTGATCACAACGCGCTTTGGCACGCCCTGAAAAAGGAAGCCTTCCATTCATCCATTTTGGACATGGAACTCAATGGCAAGCAAAACCAGGTTCTGCTGCGTGATGTGCAGATGCACCCCTTCAAGCAGATGGTCCTGCATATTGACTTCCAGCGTGTCGATGCCAGCACCAAACTGCACATGAAGGTACCCTTGCACTACAGCGGTGAAGAGAATTCCCCGGCTGTCAAACTGGACCTGTGCCTGGTCACCCATGTGATCAATGAGCTTGAGGTGTCCTGCCTGCCCAAGGATTTGCCAGAGTTCATCAGCGTGGACCTCAGCGGGTTGAAGAAGGGCGATACCTTGCACCTGAACGATATCAAGTTGCCCTCAGGCGTGAGCGCCCTCACCCATGGCAAGGACAATCCGGTGCTCGTTTCCGTGGTGGTTCCAAAAGCCGAGGCGGAAGCCGCGCCCGAAGCCGGCGCAGCACCAGCGGCCGATGCCGCTGCCCCTGCCCCTGCCAAAAAATAAGCTGGGGCCCTGCGCCAGTCATACTCAGCCCGCCCTGGCGGGCTGTTTTTTTGTCAGGAGCTGCCGCGATAATGCAGCATGATCAAACTGCTAGTTGGCCTGGGTAACCCAGGCGTCGAGTACGAGGCCACCCGACACAACGCCGGCTTCTGGTGGCTGGAGGCTGTGGCCGCCGCCCTCAAGACCCGACTCACCTTGGAAAAAAGTTACCACGGCCTGGTCGCCCGCACAGTGTCTGAGGGTCACACTCTGTGGTTGCTGGCACCCCAGACGTTCATGAACCTTTCGGGCAAGGCAGTGGCTGCATTGGCCCGTTTCTACAAAATTGCCCCTCATGAAATCCTGGTGGCCCACGATGAACTGGACCTGCCTGCGGGTCAGGTCAAACTCAAACGAGGTGGTGGTCATGCGGGGCACAATGGACTGCGCGATATTCACGCCCAACTCGGCAGCGATGACTACTGGCGCCTGCGCATTGGCATCGGACACCCAGGCAACAAGGCTGAAGTTGCCAACTGGGTTCTCAAAAAACCGACGCCCGAGCAGCGCACCGGCATGGAAGAAAGCATCTTGCGTTCAGTCAAGGCCCTGCCATATTTGATCTCTGGCGAGATGGACAAGGCCACGGCCCTGGTTCACACTACCAAGCCGCCACGGCCCAAACCGCCGCGGCCTCAAAGTGTGACCTCAAAACCTGGGGAAGGGTCTGAACCATGCGGGGAAAATGCCACCTGATACTGACCATCGCTGCCCTGGCCGCTGGTTTGGCGCAGCCTGCAGTGGCTCAGACTGTTTACCGATGTGGCAACAGTTACAGCCAGACTCCTTGCGAGGGCGGTAGCACAGTAACCCAGAGTGCGCCGGCCACACGCGAGCAGGAAGAGGCACGACGCGCCCAGGACGCCGATACCCGCAAACAAATGCGTTTGGCCGAGGAAATGGAAAAAAACCGGCTCAAGCAAGAGGCATTTTTGTCAGGATCCACCGGGAAAAAGGTGAGCTTGCCACCCAACCCGACCCCTGTCAGCAAGAGCCCTCAGGAGCCAGGCGCCAGGGCCCGGCACAAACCCCCGCATTTCACAGCCCGCACGCCGCCAGCCCACCCACCAGGCAAATCTGCCGCCGATCCCGCCAACAGCACCGTCAGCAAGCCCTAGCCTGAAGCGCCTTGTGGCCGTGCTCCGAGCCACTCAGAGGCGGGGACCGGAATCCTTAAGCTGCACCTGCAAACGAAAGAACTTCTGCCTCAGGGTGGGAGGGTCCTCCACATGGTCTGGATTCACTGGAATACAGTCGGCCGGACACACCTCGACGCACTGTGGCTGGTCAAAGTGACCAACGCACTCAGTGCAGCGCTGCGGATCGATGACATAGATCTCTGGCCCCAGCGAGATGGCCTCGTTGGGACATTCGGGTTCACAGACATCGCAATTGATGCACTCATCGGTGATCATCAGGGCCATGTCAGAGCCACCCCACGCGGGAAAAGTTTGATGTCGGCATGTGTGGAATTATCCCAATTGCAAGACCTTCATGCATCAACCGCACCCGCTTTGACCCTAAGCTTCTGCTGGTCATAGACGGGCTGGGGCGGCAGGTCGGCCAGATGCGCCGTATCGGCCCACTGAATGACTTCCAGGGCCTGCTCACGCACCCGCACCCGGCTCAGTCCGGCATTGGGTATCAGACTTTGCCGAGGACCTGACAGAGGCAAGCCCAGGGCGGTGCGGTAGATCATGTCCAGCACACCACCGTGCGTGACCAGGGCAATGACCTGACCCGGATGACATTGAGCGAGTTCGTAGACGGCAAACATCACCCGCGCATGAAACTGACGTGTGCTCTCACCCCCTGCAAAAGCAAAATCAGCATCAAACCTCACCCATTGTTCCCAGGCAAGCGGGTGCTGGCGCTTGATGTCTGGCACCCGCATGCCCTCGACCATCCCGAAGTGCTGTTCGCGCAAAGTGGATAGAAATTGGGTTTGCAAACCTGGCGGACGTCCCGCGCCCTGGCCAAGCGGCTCAGCCGTCTGTCGCGCCCTGATCAAATCACTGCTGACCAGGTGGTGCAGTTGTTCGCTGGCCAGGCGGCGGGCAAGCCGTTGTGCCTGCTGCTGACCCATCGCGTTGAGGGGCACATCCATCTGGCCCTGGAAACGCAACTCGCGGTTCCAGTCAGTTTCACCGTGTCGAATGAGAATGAGCTCGGTCATGAGCGACTTTCAGCATCCTCTTTCATGGCCCGCCGGTACTGCTCCAGCCGTTCATGGTAATCCTGCGCATGACCGTAGGCCAGAAAATGATGGGTGCGCACGTGCGAGCCCAGCACCTTGCGGGCGTGCTTGATGGGGCAAAAATACTGCTCGGTACGCGCCACGATTTCTGTGGCATAAGCCATCAGGCCAGTGGCATAGCTGCAGTAATCGCAGTGGAACTTTTCGATGAAGTTCAGATACCCCAGGTGATGCCGGTCAAAGACAAAGTATTCGGCCCGCTTGACCCTGGCAACGCCATAGACGGGAAAGCAGACCAGCTGGTAGAGCGAGATGCACACGTCGAGCAATACCAGCGGCACGATCATGCTGTAGATGACCGGCCCCGTCAGCAGGTTGAGCGGCCGATCCTTGAGTACCCAGTAGAAGAGGCTTCGTCGCAGGCGCTGATGCGCTTGTTGAACCGATTTCTCAAACTCGATGCGCTTACCATGCAAGGTGTAGGCAACACGTTGCTCCTGTTCGTGCAGACTGTTGCGTAGCTCATCCTCAAGCGAAGCGATCTGTGCCAGCAGGTCACGGATTCTGTCATTCATCAAAAGGCCTTCCTGCCGCCAGCGGCGGCGCCCTTCAGTTACGGGTTTTTTCGGCCAGGGCGCGGGCTACCACCGGATCGACAAATTTATGCGCCTCACCCCCAAGACTGGCAATTTCACGCACCAGGGTACTGGAAATAAACTGGTACTGAGCGCTGGGCGTGAGAAAGACGGTTTCCACATCCGGCATCAGGCTTCGGTTCATGCCCGCAAGCTGGAATTCATAGTCAAAATCGGTCACTGCGCGCAAGCCGCGCACCATGACTTTTGCGTCTCGCACCACGACAAAATCTCGCATCAGGCCACTGAAGCTTTCCACACTGACATTGGCCTCATCCTTGACGACTTCGCTCACCATGTTGATGCGTTCCTCCAGCGTGAACATGGTTTTTTTGTGGTGTGCCACAGCGACCGCGACGATGACCCGGTCAAACAGCCGGGCAGCGCGGCGCACCACATCACTGTGACCCAGGGTCATGGGATCAAAGGTACCGGGGTAGACGGCGATCACTGGCTTGGACATGGAAGATTCTCCTTGGCGCATTATGCAGTGCTGTGCGCGACCAGGCGCTGACAGAAAAATGCCTTACCCGGCAGGCGACGTATCCCGCAGAAATACGGGCAGATCCATCACCGGCGGTTTGGAACCGGCCTGGTACAGCATGTCGGCCACCACGCCACGGTGGTAGGTCTTGTGGTTGACGATATGCAGAAGAATATCGCCCCGGGTCATGGCACCGTTACCGCCGTCAACAAATTCGAAGTTGACCACCTGCGCCTCGGTCACAGGGTCGAGCCCATCGGCATACTGCACAAACCAGGCATCGAGCTCAGCCTGTGCGCTGCGCAGGTCTGCCAGGGCAGGCACCGAGTCGGTGATCCGCTTGGTAAAACCATGCGCGCGGCCCTGCAGATGCGCCTGCCAGATCTTGTCTATGACCAAGGAATGATTGAGGGTGTTGACCATGGAGCCAAACAGGGTGACTCGCACCGCGTTGACCTGCTCAGACGGCAAGGTCGCCAGCACGTCAAACATCAATGTGTTGGCCCAGGTGCTGTAGCGGGTGAGCATACGCAGGTGTGACAGGGCAGACATCAGGTTTTCCTTTGCAACAAGTGAGCATGAACAGCACCGGCCTTGAGGTAGCGATAAAGCGTCAGGCCAAACGGTTCAAGTTGCGCCTCGTCCCAAGGCCTGGGCGATTCCAGGTAGATGAATCCGCCGCTAGACAGCAGCGGGGCGGCTCGCAGCAAGGCCTGATCGAACAGATCGGCATCGAATGGAGGATCCAGAAAAATAAGATCCAAGCTGCCAGGGGTTAATTGCTGCATGACAGCCAGGCCATCGCCGCGAGATACCACCACAGCGTGGGCCTGCAGTTTGGTCTGGGCCAACTTGAGCTGCTGAACCAACTGCACGTCCTGCTCAATAAGACGAACCTCTTTGGCGCCCCGTGATGCCGCCTCCAGTCCAAGCACGCCGGTTCCGGCAAAGGCATCCAGGCAACGCCAGCCGGCAAGGTCCTGGCCAAGCCAGTTGAAGAGAGTCTCGCGCACCCGATCAGGCGTGGGCCGCAAGCCAGGCTTGTCTGGCACTGGCAGCTTGTGGCGACGCCAGACTCCGCCGATGATCCTGACCTCGCCGGCAGCAGAGCGGCTGGCTTTCTTTCGGGCAACAGGCGAAAGGTTCAAGGTTTGGCTCCAACCACCACGGTCACCATCCGTTCGGGTTGTAACTTGCGCGCAAACGCGGCACGAATATCGGCCACGGTGATGCTGGCAATCTGTTGCGACCAGGTGTCCAGATAATTGAGCGGCAGGTTGTTCCAGGCAATGTTGGCCACGTTGTCCAGCAGTTTGCGGTTGCTGTCAATGCGCAAGGCAAACCCTCCAATCAGGTTGTCCTTGGCCGCCTTCAATTCGGCATCGCTGGGGCCCTCGGCCACAAAACGACGAACCGTTTCTCGCGCCACTTGCACTGCCTGGGCGGCCTGGTCGGGCCGGGTCTGCAAGCCCAAGGTCCAGGCCCCGGCGTGCAGGCCGGGTGCAAAGTAACTGTAGACGCTGTAACTCAGGCCACGCTTTTCCCTGACTTCGGTGGTCAGCCGTGAGACAAACCCTCCGCCGCCCAAGGTGTAATTGCCGACGAGCAACGCGAAGAAATCCGGGTCAACCCGGGCAAAGCCTGGCTGGCCGATCAGCACATGGGCCTGAGCCGAATCGAAGGGAATGTTTTTCTCGCTGGCCGCCGCCAAGGGGCTGACCTCGGGCACTTTGGGCAACTCAGCACACGGACCGGAGGGCAATCGCGCTAGCAACTGGGTCGCCAGACTATCTGCCTGCTCCCGGCTGACGGCCCCCACCACGCTCAATTTGGCACGGCAGGGCAGCAGCGAGCGCCGGTGCAGATCCTTCATGTCTGACACCTCAATTCGTTTCAGACTGGCTTCTGTCGTGTCATAGCCATACGGGTGGCTGCCATACACTGCAGCCTCGAAGTTGCGAGCAGCCACTGTGGCGGGACGGGTGTTGGCCTCCCGGATGGCAGCTGCCAGACGCTCGCGTTCTCTTTGCCAAACCTGAGGGGGAAAGGCCGGGTCTGCCATTTGTCGCCCGGCCAGTTGAAGAGCCCGCTCAAGCAAATCAGGATAGTTGAGCGAACGTAGGGAAAAGCTCATGCGGTCACTGCCAGCACTGGCGCCAAAACTTGCCCCCAGATCAGCCCAGGCCTCGCCCAGCATGTTTTCGTCCAGGGCTGCGTCGTAGCGACCCGACCCGCCCGAGGAGCCTGCTGCGCGCAACCCTTTGGAGATCATGCCAGCCATCGCACTGGCCAGCCCCGCCTGTCCCGGCGGATCACGGCGTGCGCCGGCATCAAAGTCAATTTGCACATCGACCATGGGCAGCGCCGGGCTTTGCACCAGGTAAATGGCCGCCCCCGAGGGCTGAACCCAGTGCTGAATAGGAATGGCCGCCAGCGCATTACTGAGGCTGCCAAGTGCCACACTGCCAAGTGCCATCAGCCAACCTGACACCCCTCTGAAACTTATTCTGTTCATGTCATTTGCCCCGTCGTATCAATGGCGCCCGCCAGAGGCAGGCTTGGGGCGTGGCTTGTTGGGGTCGATCGCTTGCGGCTGCAGATGAGCCACTGTGAGCTGATCATCTCCAAAATAACGCGCGGCCACCGAGCGTACCTGATCGGCGGTGACCTTGCGCAGGCGATACAACAAGCTGTCGGCAGCATCCAGCGGCAAGCCTTGCACCCAGTTGCTGCCCAGTTCTCGCGCCTGCGCCATGAGCGAATCCTTTTTGTACACCTGGCTGGCGATCCACTGGGTTTTCACCCGTTGCAGCTCAGCCTCGGAAACCCCTTCACGGGCCACCGTGGCCACCTGTTCGCGCAAGGCCGTCTCGACCTGTTGGGCAGATTTGCCTTTGGCCGGAACGCCATCGAGCATGAAAAGCTGGGGGCCGCGCCCCAGCAAACCGTTGAAAGCGCCGGCACTGTCGGCTAGGCGGTCAGATCCCTGCGTCAGGGCGCGGTCCAGGCGGGCCCCGTTGTAACCATCCAGCACGGCCGCCAAAACCGTCAGGGCCAGGGCATCTTCATCCTGTGCCGAGGGCTGGTCCAGCGATCGTAGCCCGGGCACCTTGAAGGCCAGCGACACATAGGCCTGCTCGGCCGGTGCCTTGACCACCAGCCGTCGAATTCCGAGTTGCTGGGGCTCCTGCCTTGGCTTGCGTGCGGGCAAGGCACGGGCTGGCAAACGCCCGTAGATCTGTTCGGCCAACTGACGCACCCGATCCACATCCACATCGCCCACCACGACCACAGCCGCATTGGCCGGGACATACCAACGGTGGAAAAAATCTCGGGCGTCCTGCGGGGTCATGGCCTCCAGATCGCTCATCCAGCCCACCACCGGTCGCCGGTAAGGTGAAGCTTGAAAAGCTGCAGCGTTGAGCGCCTCATACAACAAGGCGCGCGGGTTGTCCTCGGTGCGAAGGCGGCGCTCTTCCTTGACCACCTCGAGTTCCTTGGTGAACTCCTGATCGGGCCACTGGTTGTTGGCAAAACGGTCCGCCTCCAGTCGCATCACCTCTTGCAGGCGATCGGCCGGGATTTGCTGGAAATAGCCGGTGTAGTCCTGGCCGGTAAAAGCGTTCTCGCGCCCGCCCAGTGCTGCCACCCGGCGAGAAAACTCGCCAGCGGGCACACTGGGTGTGCCCTTGAAGAGCATGTGCTCCAGCACATGGGCCACGCCGCTGGTGCCGTCTACTTCATCCATCGCACCGACCCGCACCCACAGCATGTGAATTGCGGTGGGCGCTCGCCGGTCTGGCTTGACAATGAGCGTCATGCCATTGGCCAGGGTGAACTGCTCAACCCCGGCCCCTCCCCCGAGCTGGGGCTGGCTCACAGCCAGCAGGGGCATTGCGAGCAGCAGGGTAAAAATTGAAAGAAAAAGGCGTTTCATAGAATGCAGCATTCTAAGAACGCACGTCATGTTCAGTTTTTTTAAGAAAAAATCCCCTTCACCCCATCAAGGCACTGCGGCCGAACCGGTCAAGCCGGCAACCCACCCTGCTGGACCCCCCACCGTTTCCCGCAAGTCATGGCTGGACAAACTCAGCGCGGGTTTGCGAAAAACTGGCTCGAGTATTGCCACCGTATTTACCGGTACCCGGCTTGATGAGGGCCTGTACGAGGAACTTGAGGAAGCGCTCTTGATGGCGGATGCCGGGGTTCAGGCCACCGAGTATCTGCTGAAAGACCTCAGGCGACGGGTCAAGGATAGCAAGACGAGCGAGCCAGCAGCGGTCAAGGGTCTGTTGATGGACGCCCTGACCGAATTGCTGAGCCCACTTGAAAAACCGCTGTCGATCGGGCATCACACGCCCACAGTCATCATGGTGGCCGGCGTGAACGGCGCTGGCAAGACAACTTCGATCGGCAAGCTGACCCGTCATCTGGCTGACGCCGGTGCCAGTGTGCTGTTGGCCGCCGCCGACACCTTCCGTGCGGCTGCGCGCGAACAGCTCAGTGTCTGGGCAGGTCGCAACCAGGTGGAAATCATCAGCCAGGAGGGTGCTGATCCTGCCGCGGTGTGCTTTGATGCCATAAGCGCTGGCAAGGCCCGCGCCAAGGATGTGGTGCTGGTGGATACGGCCGGTCGTCTTCCTACCCAATTGCACCTGATGGAAGAGCTAAAAAAAATCAGGCGCGTGGTTCAGAAGGCCGATGCCACGGCCCCGCATGAAGTCCTGCTGGTGATCGATGGCAACACCGGGCAGAACGCCCTGGCCCAGGTTCGTGCCTTTGATGAAGCCCTCGGGCTGACCGGGCTGATCGTCACCAAGCTGGATGGCACGGCCAAGGGTGGCGTACTGGCTGCCATTGCCCGTGAACGACCTGTGCCGGTGTACTTTATCGGGGTGGGCGAGCAGCTGGACGATCTGCAGACCTTCAGCGCCCGCGAATTTGCCCAGGCCCTGCTAGCCTGAGCTGAACTAACGCACCACCAGTTGGCCACCACCTGTATGGGTGATTTCACCAATTTCTGCGACCGCCTCAAACCCATGGCGTTGAAAGACCGCCCGCACCTCTTGCACGCAGTGCGCCGCACAGCTCACCAACAGGCCACCACTGGTCTGTGGGTCGGTCAGCAAGGCCTGGTCTGCCGAAGCAAACCCTGCCGGTAGCTGCACATCCTTGCCATAGGCTTGCCAGTTACGTCCAGAAGCGCCGGTGATCAAACCTTGCGCGGCAAAGTCTCGGACACCATCGAGCAAAGGCACCCGACTCCAATCAATCTGTACTGTGCAATTGGCGCCACGGGCCAGTTCCAGCGCGTGCCCCGCCAGGCCAAAACCGGTCACATCGGTCAAAGCATGCACACCATCGATCGCAGCCAGCTCTGGCCCCGGAGTGTTGAGCTGGGTGGTGCTGGCAATCATTCGGTGGTAGCCCGCGGCATCGAGTAGTTCCTTCTTCAGCACCGCCGACAGCACACCCACGCCCAGCGCCTTGCCCAAAATCAGCCGGTCACCTACCTGGGCATCGGCATTGCGCTTGACGCGCTTGGGATGGACCAGGCCCAGCGCCACCAGCCCATAGATCGGCTCGACCGAATCGATGGTGTGTCCCCCGGCAATCGGAATGCCGGCGGCTTTGCATACGGCCTGCCCACCGGCCAGAATCTGGCCAATTGTGTCGGTGGACAGCACGCTGATCGGCATACCGACCAGGGCCAGGGCCATGATGGGGCGCCCTCCCATCGCATACACATCCGAAATCGCATTGGTGGCGGCGATCCGTCCAAAGTCAAACGGGTTGTCCACAATCGGCATGAAGAAGTCGGTGGTGGCAATCAGCGCCTGCTCCTCATTGAGCTGATACACCGCCGCATCATCGGCGGTTTCAATCCCCACCAGCAGCTCGGCAGGCACTGGCAGGCCCGAACCACTTTTAAGAATTTCAGACAACACCCCGGGCGCAATCTTGCAGCCACAGCCGCCTCCGTGGGACAGTGAGGTCAGGCGGGGTTCGGTCGGTAAAAGGTCAGGGGCGTTCATGTTGATAGGAGTTGATCCAGCAGAGCCAGCAATGCAGTTTGCTCTGCCAGGGGTGAAAACAGCGGGGCGCGCAGCGCGCATTGTGCCTGCAAGCGGGCCAGAGTGCTGTTGGCCGCAACCATGTCCTGGCGGCAGCGGCACAACAAGTCAACCAGCGCGGCTGCATCGCCAGTAGGAAAGTAGCCCGCATAGTCCAGACCCAACATGCCCACATTGCCTGGCGCATCGGAGGCCAGCACCGGCGTGCCGCTGCACACCGCCTCCATCACCACATGGGCGCCGCCTTCCATGCGGCTGCAATGCACCAGCAGATGCGAGCGCTGGATGCGTGCGAGCACCTTGTCATGCGCAAGCGCCCCCAGCCATCGGTAATGCGGGCAATTGGCCATGGTGTGGCGGGCTTGATCGGCCAGGGCCGAATCCAGACCCGCGCCAATATGATCGATCAGAATGCCCTGCGCAGGATCCAGCCTTTGCGCTGCCTCAAACAGCGTCTGCGGCAACTTTTCCTCTCGCAAATGTCCGACCATCAGCGCCCGCAGATGTCGCCGCGTTTTCTTCAGGGCAGCGCGGGTTTGGGAGGACTGGTAGATCACCCGAGACTTGTCGCGGTAGGCCATGGGCACCTTGCCAAGACCCAAGTCCTGCAGGACCACCAACTGTTGCGCCAGGGCCAGCGAGCGCTGGGCACATGGGTCGAACTCGATATCGCGGTACAGATCAGTGCCGGTCAGCACCACCCCCAGCCCACGACCGGGAAAGCTGGCTGACCAGGCTGCAATTGATTCGGCCGATCGCCTGGCGTGCAGCGCCAGCATGGCGGCCGGCCGCGAATCTCCCGCTTGCCACTGTTTGACAATTTCTAGCCGGTAATGAGCGCGCACCAAGTGCTGCCAGCGCTTGGCGGTCTGCCAGTTGCCGTTGTTCGATTCGGCCAACGCCGGGCTGACCAGTACGACCAGGGGTTTGTCCATGGTCATGGATTGTTCCAGATCATGACCGCCGATAATCTGCGGCTTGATCTCATTTGAATCACCATGAACCAAGCCACTGATTTTGTAACCCAGGTAAAGGACGATGTACGCCGCGCACTTCTTGAAGATGTGGGCAGCGGTGACCTGACGGCCGGGCTGATTGAGCGGACGCGTCAGGCATCAGCCACCATCATTTGCCGGGAGGCCGCCATCATTTGCGGCCAACCCTGGGTCATGGAAGTACTCCATCAGCTGGCCCCTGAGGCACACGTTCGTTGGCAGGTCGAGGACGGACAACGCTGCAGCCCCGGACAAGTGATCCTGAGCTTGCAGGGCTGTGCCCGCGAGATCCTGACGGCCGAGCGTACCTGCCTGAATTTTCTTCAGACCTTAAGTGCTGTGGCCACCCAGACCGCCCGATATGTCGATGCCGCCCAAGGCACGCAGGCGGCCATCGTGGATACGCGCAAGACCCTGCCGGGCCTTCGTGTGGCTCAGAAGTACGCGGTTCGCTGCGGCGGCGGAAAGAACCATCGGATGGGTCTGTTTGATGCGGTGCTGATCAAGGAAAACCATATCGCAGCCGCTGGCAGCCTGACCCAGGCCGTGCAGGCCGCCAAGACCCTGGCCGCACAGGCTACTTTTATCGAGGTGGAAGTCGAAACACTCAGTCAGCTCGATGAGGCCCTGCGCGCTGGCGCCAGCATGATCCTGCTGGATAACATGCCCTTGCCCATGCTGCGTGAAGCGGTCCAGCGCAATCAGGGACGCGCCGTTCTGGAAATCTCGGGCGGGGTGAACCTGGACAGCGTCAGGGATCTGGCACAAACCGGGGTCGACCGAATCTCGGTCGGGGCCTTAACCAAAGACATCAAGGCGATCGATTTTTCCATGCGGTTCCAGGACAAACCGGTGGAATAATCTGCGGCACGCTCTTTAAACCAACACAAACCCGATGAGTATCACAACCCATGATGCCAAGGCTGGAGAACGCCGCATCGACCACCTGCTGACCCACTACGGCCAGACCCATGGCCATCACCTTAACAAGGCGATTCACAACTTCGCAGTACCGCTGATCATGTTCAGCCTGATCGGTCTGATCTATGCCGCCCACCCGGTGGCCGCCTACCTCCTCATAGGGGCAAGCCTGGTGTATTACTTCCGCCTGTCGCGTAACTGCTTCATTGTCATGCTGGCTGTCTCTGCGATCATGCTGGCGCTGGTGCAGGCGATGGGCCCCCTCAGGCTGGAACTCAGCCTGGGCATCTTTCTGGTGGCCTGGGTCTACCAGTTCATCGGCCATGCCTTTGAAGGCAAGAAGCCCTCGTTCTTTGAGGACCTGCGCTATCTGTGGATCGGCCCCCTGTTCGTCCTAAGCCCCGTACTCGGCAAATTTGGACTTAAGTGGTAAATCGTCGCCAAACTGCTCAGTACTGAAAGGAAATTACCAGATGAAACGACGCACCCTGCTACAGGCCGCGCCTGCCCTGCTTGGCCTGCCTGCCCTTTCCTGGGCCCAGGCCTATCCCTCAAAACCCATTCGCTACATCGTCCCGGTGGCCGCCGGCGGTGGCTCGGACATGATCGGGCGGACTGTGACCGAGCGCTGGGCCAAGGTTCTCAACCAGACCATTGTGGTTGACAACCAGGGGGGCGGGGGTGGCGTCATTGCCAGCCAGAACACCGCCAAGGCCGCCCCCGATGGCTACACCCTGATGCAAGGTTACGTGGCCACCCACGGCACCAGTCCGGCTACCCGCAAGCTACCCTACGACGCGGTCCGCGACTTCACCCCGATTGGCATGATTGGCGGCACGCCCAATGTGCTGGTGGTCAATCCCAGTCTTCCTGTCAAAACGGTTCAGGAGTTCATCGAATACATCCGCAAGAACCCGGGTCGTCTGAGTTACGGGTCAGCCGGCCAGGGCTCATTGACTCACCTCACCATGGAACTGTTCAAGCAACAGATCAATTCCTTCATGGTTCATATTCCGTACCGCGGCGTTGCCCCGGCCTTCACCGACCTGATCGGAGGTCAGACCCAAGCCATGTTCCCTGGCCTGGCTGCAGCCACGCCACATATCCGCTCGGGTCGGGTCCGGCCCCTGGCGGTGACCGGCAAACAGCGACACCTGCTGTTCAAGGATCTGCCTACTCTGGAGGAATTGGGTTTCAAGGGGCTGGACGCCTTGCAATGGTACGGCGTGGTTGGTCCGGCCAACATGCCCGAGACCATCGTCAAGCAACTTAACGACTCGCTCAATACCGTGCTCAATTCCCCCGACCTGCGTGACAAATTGTCGGTGGAAGCTGTCGAGCCTATGCCCATGTCTTCCGAGACATTTGGAAAATTCATTCGTTCGGACATCGATCGCTGGACCAAATTGGCCCGTGCCCGCAACATCAACCTAGACAATTGAACCTGGATTAGAAACTTTTCATGGCTCGCAACACACAGGTCACCGCTGACCACAACGCACCCCCCGTTACACAGATCCTGGCTGAGTATGTCGCCAACCATCCCAGCCGAGGCTGGAGCGATGCGGTCGATCACGAAGCCCATCGCACCTTTCTCAACTGGCTGGGTTGCGCTGTGGGCGCCGCACACCATGATGCGGCCAATGCCGCGCTGCGTGCGGCCCAGCTGCTGCAGACCACCCCGCAGGCCAGTCTGCCGGGTCGTTCCGAACGGGTCGATATGGCCAGCGCGGCCCTGATCAACGGCATCACCTCGCACACCTTTGACTTTGATGACACCCACCTCAAGACCATCATCCACCCGGCCGGCCCGGTTGCCAGTGCGGTGCTGGCCTTGGCTGAACACAAAGGTTTGTCGGGTCGGGCCGTGATCGATGCTCTGGTTCTGGGCATCGATGTGTCATGCCGGGTGGGCAACACCATGTACCCTGAACATTACGACCGGGGCTGGCATATCACCGGCTCCACCGGCATGCTCGGTGCGGCAGCCGGCTGCGCCAGGCTGCTGGGTCTGGATGTGCAGCAAACCGCCATGGCCCTGGGCATTGCCGCCTCCCAGCCTATCGGGATGCGCGAGCAATTCGGCACCATGACCAAGCCCTTCCATCCGGGCGGTGCCGCGCGCGCGGGCCTGATGTCTGCCCTGCTGGCCAGCCAGGGCTTTACTGCCAGCCCCAGGGCGCTGGAAGCCCCGCGCGGCATGATCCAGACCGTCTCCACCAAATACGCCTGGAGCGAGATCACCGACGAACTGGGCCAGCGTTTCGAAATCTCCTTCAATACCTACAAGCCGTTTGCTTGCGGCATTGTGATTCACCCCAGCATCGATGCCTGCGCCCAATTGCGCGCCCAGGGCGTCAGTGCCGAGCAGGTTGAGCGAATCGAGCTCAAGGTGCATTCACTGGTGCTGGAGCTCACGGGCAAGAAGGAACCCGCTGATGGCCTACAGGGCAAGTTCAGCGTTTACCACGGCTGTGCCTGTGGGCTGATTTTTGGCAAGGCCGGTGAAGACCAATACGCTGACAACATCGTTAACCGCCCCGACATGGTGGCCTTGCGGCGCAAGGTCGTAGCCGTGGTGGATGACAGCATCGACGAAGCCAGTGCCGATGTGACTGCCTTCCTAAAGGACGGGCGCCAGGTGCATGTGTTTATCAAGCACGCCATCGGCTCGCTGCAAAATCCGATGACCGATGCCAACCTTGAAACCAAATTTCACGACCTGGCCGACCCGGTGCTGGGCTCAGGACGCTCGGCCGAACTGATTGCAGCCTGCTGGAAACTTGGCGACCTGGCTGATGTGCGCGCCTTGACCGCCCTGTCACGAGGATAAACGCAACTGTTACACAGTTAACAGCGGCACAAATAACAACGGCACCCTTGGGTGCCGTTGTCGTTGGGAGTCAGCCCTTGTGGGGCATCAATCCTCCACAAAGGCCTCTTCACGTTGCTTCTTGACTGATGGAAGCAAGACGATCACCAGCAGGAGAACAGCCATACCCAGCAAGGTGGCAGACAGGGGTCGGGTGACAAACACGCTCCAGGCGCCTCGCGAGAGCAGCAAGGCACGCCGCAGGTTTTCCTCCATCATCGGACCCAGAATAAATCCCAACAGCAGGGGCGCAGGTTCTGCCCCCAGCTTGATGAAGATGTAGCCGATCACACCGAAGATGGCCACCATCCAGATATCAAACGTGTTGTTGTTGGTGGAGTAAACACCAATCGCACAAAACAAGACAATCGAAGGAAAGAGCCAGCGGTAGGGTACGGTCAACAACTTGATCCAGATGCCAATCATCGGCAGGTTCAGCACGACCAGCATCAAGTTGCCAATCCACATGGAGGCAATCAGACCCCAGAACAGTTCAGGGTTACTGGTCATCACCTGGGGACCAGGCTGAATGTTATGAATGGTCATGGCGCCCACCATCAAGGCCATCACCGCGTTGGGTGGGATGCCCAGGGTCAGCAGGGGAATGAAGGACGTCTGGGAACCAGCGTTGTTGGCTGACTCTGGCGCCGCCACGCCACGGATATTGCCCTGGCCAAAGGGAACCTCGCCGGGTTTGAGCTTGGTTTTCTTCTCAATGGTGTAAGCGGCAAAGGCAGACAACAAAGCACCACCGCCCGGCAGGATACCCAGTGCAGAGCCGAGGGCCGTGCCACGCAAGACCGCTGGGATCATGCGCTTGAAGTCTTCCTTCGTTGGATATAGATGTTTCACCTTGCCGGTAAACACCTCACGCTGGGCTTCTGGCACCGACAGGTTAGCAATGATCTCGCCATACCCAAACACCCCCATGGCTACCACAATAAAGCCGATGCCATCGGTCAGTTCCGGAATATCAAAGGAGTAGCGGGCCACGCCGGAATTCACATCGGTGCCCACCAGGCCGAGCAACAGACCAAGAATGATCATGGCCACAGCCTTGAGCAGAGAGCCCGAAGCCAGCACCACCGCGCCAATCAGACCCAGCACCATCAGGGAAAAATATTCGGCAGGGCCGAACTTGAAGGCGACCTCGGTCAGGGGCGCCGCAAACGCGGCCAAAATCAGGGTGCCCACGCAGCCGGCAAAAAACGAACCCAGCCCGGCTGCAGCCAGGGCCGGCCCAGCCCGGCCTTTGCGGGCCATCTGGTAGCCGTCCAAAATAGTCACCACCGAAGACGACTCGCCCGGCAGATTCACCAGAATCGCGGTGGTGGAGCCACCATATTGGGCCCCGTAATAAATGCCGGCCAACATAATCAAGGCCGCCACCGGGGGCAGCGCATAGGTTGCGGGCAGCAGCATGGCGATGGTGGCCACCGGGCCGACGCCCGGCAGCACACCGATCAGGGTGCCGAGCATGCAGCCGATGAAAGCGTAGAGCAGGTTTTGGGCCGTGAAGGCGACGCCAAAACCCAGGGAAAGGTTAGTAATCAGATCCATGTTCTTGTGCTCCTCAGCCCGAAATAAAGGCAGGCCATAGTGGAAATTGCAGGTTCAGCAACTTGATGAAAGCGCCATAGCTAATGATGGCCAGCACCGTTGCAACCACAAGAACCTCTTTCAATTTGAAAACATCACCGGCTTTTGCCGATACGATGGTCAGAGCATAAATGGCAACAATCAGCCCCATGCTGGGTAGTCCAATACTGGGCAGTCCGCCCAGCAAGATACCAAACAAAATATTGGAGCCGATGATGAAACCCAGCGGCCTCCAAGCCCACTTGCCGATTTTGTCGCCGGTTTCGGACTCAATGACCATGGCCTTGAAGGCGATCAAGCCGCCCAGGACCAT
The DNA here is from genome assembly GCA_017856435.1 of Burkholderiaceae bacterium. GTDB lineage: Bacteria > Pseudomonadota > Gammaproteobacteria > Burkholderiales > Burkholderiaceae_C > Hylemonella. The sequence continues at coordinate 34,412 of JAFMFB010000005.1, read as the reverse complement.
CAGGATCACCCCAAGCATCAGGGGAAAATAACCCGGACCCATGCGGGCACCCACACCGATGTTGTAGTTGGTGGCCCCCCAAGCAAACCCTAGACCAATCAATAGGAACATCAGTCCAGAAAAGAAATCCTTCTGACTTTTGACTTTCACAAAACTCTCCTAGAAAAAACTGACCAAACCGGCGGATTCTGCCTTTAAAACACCACCCCGGGCATGTGGGTTTCACCTACATAGGCTGATTTGGCACTAGGTGTTTACCCTAGTGAACGAAAGGTAGGTCTCACGCCAACATCAACCAACCGGGGTCAGCCCCCGGACCCACTTCAGGGCAGGCAATTGCCAGCGCGCCTCAATGGCAGCCGCCCTCAACTGCAACTGTGACTTTTTCGGTCGAGTGGGGGTGCGCTGCGCCAGCACGACTGTATTGCCCTCCCGAGTGGCCTTGAAAGCCCAAACCGCGTCTGCGCCAAAGGCAGCACTGATATGTTGCAGGCTTCTGGCAAAACTGGCGCTGCGGCCAAACAGGTTGACCATCATGCAGCCCTCCTCGGTCAGCAAGCGCCTGCAGAGGGCGTAAAACTGCGGGCTGTCCAAGACCGGCGCGGCTGCATCGGCGTCGTAAAGGTCCACATGCAGCGCATCGATCACGCCCCACCACTGCGGGTCCTGGATGGCCAGGGCTGCATCCCCCAGGATCACCTGCATGCGCGCCGAGTCAGCCGGCAGCTTGAACCAGGCACGGCAGGCTGCCAGCACCTGCGGATTGAGTTCGATCGCTGCCGTGTGCTTGAGTTGCAAGACCTTGCTGCAGTGTCGGGTGAGCGAACCTGCGCCCAGGCCCAGTTGCAAGGAACGCCGTTGCGACACGGTATCGGGCTCAACAAACAGCAACCAAGCCTGCATGCGCTGGATGTACTCATGCACCAGTCGCAGAGGGTCACGCGTGTCAATCGATCCCTGAATCCAGATGGTTTCCAGATGCAGATGGCGGATAGTGCCCTCATCGGAAAAATGAACTTCAGGCAGGGCGTTTTTAGTTTGGGCCAAGGTAAGTCAGATTATCGGCGGGTGTTGCCAGTTAACGGGCTGGGCTTGGACTTTCAAGCAAATCTGACAGCCCAGGCAATGCCAGACAGGCATTACGGGTACTAGCCTTGGCCAGCATTGACAGGCTGAGGCCGCGCAAACTTGCCAGCTGCTGTGCAATGCGCGGCAGCTCGACCGGTTCATTGCGCCCTTGTTGATGGCCTTGGGCGCGTTGTTGTGCCGAGGTGTAGAGCCAGTGGGGCGGCATATCGGGTGCATCGGTTTCCAGCACGATCGACGCCAGTGGCAACTCGCTGGCCAGACGCCGCAGATTGCTGGCCCGCTCGTACGTCAGGGCACCCCCAAAGCCCAGCTTGAGGCCCTGGGCGATCAAACCCTGGGCCTGCTGGATGCTGCCATTGAAGGCGTGGGCGATACCCAGCCATGGATCGCCCTGGCCGATCAATCGCAAGCCCTTGAGGAGGTGATCGGCCGAGCGCCTGACATGCAGGATGACAGGCAGTCGATACTCACGCGCCAGCTTCAACTGCGCCTGGTAGAAGTATTCCTGCCTTGACCGCAAGGGCTCCTCACACAGGGCGGGCACGAAATAGTCCAGGCCAATTTCACCCACCGCCACCAGACGCGGGTCATCACGGTGGCGCTGCAGAGCTTGTGCCAGCAGGTGCAAGTCTTCCTGCTCAGCCTGGGCTACATACAGCGGATGAATCCCCAGGGCATAACTGTCACCCAATTGATGTGCCAGCTGACGCGTGCGCTCAAAGTCCTGCGCCCGAACTGCCGGCAATACGCAGTGGACCACACCCGCCGTGCGGGCCCGCTGCCGCACGGCCGCCAGATCGTTTGCAAACTCCGGCGCATCCAGGTGGCAATGGGTATCAATCCACACAACAGCTAGACAGACTGGTCAATTTCAATCAGCACCTTGCCCACATGGGCCATGCTTTCAGTGGCTTCCTGGGCGGCGATGACCTGCTCCAGAGAAAAGCCGTAACGTTGAAAGACCTGATGCTTGAAGCGCCCGTGCTTCAGGGCCTCACTGATGTAGTGGGCTGCCTCATCGTGGGCTTGGCGGGGCATGGCATAGACCAGTACAAAACGCAAGGTCAGGTGCTTGGCCAGCAGGGCCGGGAAAGGGACAGCTGGGGCCTGATTGGCATCCGACGCATAGGTGGCAATGACCCCATTGGGCTTGAGCAGCGCAGCATCTAGCTCAATATTGGGCGCCAGGGCCACTTCGATCACCCGGTCAATGCCGGCATCGGATTTCGTTATCTCGCGCACCCGCGCTGCAACATCCTCGGTCTTGTAATTGATCACATGGTCGGCACCAGCCAGTAGGGCCTGACGCGCTTGCTCCGCACGGCTGACCGTTGCAATGACTTGTGCGCCCTCCAGCTTGGCGATCTGAACCGCATAAAAGCCTACCGCACCCGCGCCGCCTTGAACCAGCAGGGTCTGACCGCGAACCGGCCCGTCCTGCAACACGCAGCGGTGCGCCGTCATGGCAGGTATGCCCATGCAGGCACCGGCCACAAAATCAGCCTGCTCCGGCAGCACGACGGCCTTGTGCTCGGGCACTGTGGTGTATTGGGCGCAGGTGCCGAAAGCCCGCCCGAGGGTGGCCTCATAAACCCAGACGCGCTGACCAATCCGATCTTTTGAAACGCCGGGCCCAACGGCATCGACCACACCGGCACCATCCTGATGCGGCACGATGCGGGGAAAAGGCATGGCCCACTGGTTGCGAAAGCCTCCCCTGGCCTTGGTGTCTGAAGGGTTGACTGCCGAAACCTGCAAACGCACCCGCACCTCCCCTGGCTGGGGCTCTGGCAGGGGCAGGTCACCCCACAGAAGCACTTCGCGGGCAGGACCTTTTTTATCGTAGTAGATGGCTTTCATAGAGGCTTTCTGGTGATGCAGACCGAGGCCGGATTTTGCCTTGCCGACCAAATATCTTTGCATAATTGCAGAAGAAAATTTTTTTGGAGATTTCATTGTGGCCAAAGACTTTGATCAGATGGAAGACAGCAACCGCTGCGGCAACCCGAGCATTCATCAGGTGTCCGATCCGGCACGCAGGCAGGTCATTGCGGGCGGTCTGGGCCTGGCGGCAGCCGGGTTGTTCGCGCCGCTGGCGGGTTGCGCCAGTCTTGGAGGCGGACCGAAGTTGGGCTTCAAACCAATTGCAGCTTCTGCTGCCGACTCCCTGGTGGTGCCCGAGGGCTATGTGGCGCAGGTGCTGGCCCCCTGGGGTGAACCGATTGGGGTGGCCGGTGCGGCCATGCCCACGATGAAGGAGGATGCATCGAGCACTGCCGCCGAACAAGCCCTGCAGATGGGAATGCATCATGATGGGGTTCACTATTACCCCATCGATGGTGCACAACGCGGCTTGCTGGTGATGAACCATGAATACACCGATGATGGCCTGCTTCACAAAGACGGGATGACGCCGTGGACTGCTGAAAAGGTGAAAAAAGCTCAGGCTGCCCATGGGATCTCGGTGATCGAAGTTGAAAACCAGGGCGGTCGCTGGCAAATGGTTCGACCGTCCAAATATGCCCGCCGCATCACCGCCAACACACCCTTCAATCTGGGCGGTCCGGCTGCCGGACACGCGCTGATGAAAACTGCAGCGGATCCCACGGGGCAACGGGTATTGGGCACGTTCAACAATTGCGCCAGTGGCAAAACACCTTGGGGCACCTACTTGTCGGGCGAGGAAAATTTTCACAATTACTTTGTCACCAGCGACAAACCCGATGCCCACCAGAAGCGTTGGGGCCTGTCGGCCAAGTCCCGCTTTCGCTGGGCTGAACATGACCCGCGCTTTGACGCCAGGATCAACCCCAATGAGCCCAACCGTTTTGGCTGGGTGGTTGAAGTGGACCCCACTGACCCGCAGTCCGTTCCGGTCAAGCGCACCGCCCTAGGGCGCGCTGCCCATGAGGGCGCCTGGGTCGCAGTGACCCGGGACGGGCGCGCCGTGGTGTATTCGGGCGAAGACGCCCGGTTTGAGTACATCTACAAGTTTGTCAGCCGGGATCGAATTGCCCCCGGAGGCGCCAAGGCCAACCGCGAATTGCTGGATCACGGCACCTTGTATGTGGCACGCTTTGACGCCGATGGCAGCGGTCACTGGATGGCCTTGGTCCACGGCCAAGGTCCGTTGACCGCAACCAATGGTTTTGCCAACCAGGGTGAGGTGCTGATCAAGGCGCGCCAGGCTAGTGATGCGCTGGGGGCCACCAAAATGGACCGGCCGGAGTGGCTGGCCATCGATCAGGACAAACGCGAAGTCTATTGCACCTTGACCAACAACAGCGCGCGTGGCGCCAGCGGGCGACCCGGCGTGGATGCTGCCAACCCCCGCGCCAACAACAAGATGGGGCATATCATCCGTTGGCGCGAGGGCGGCGACTTTGACAGCCTGCAAATGCGATGGGATCACCTGGTGCTGGCAGGCGACCCGGCCAATCCTCGGTCTGAGGATCGCGGCAATATCAAAGGCGATATCTTTGCCTGCCCCGATGGACTGATGCTCGATGCCCGCGGCGTTCTATGGATACAGACCGATGCCTCAGCCACCGAGATGAACGCGGGCATCTTCAAAAACATCGGCAACAACCAGATGCTGGCCTGTGACCCGCTTACAGGCGAGATCCGGCGTTTTCTGACCGGTCCGATCAATTGCGAAATTACCGGGGCGACCATGGCGCCCGATGGCAAAACCCTTTTTGTCAATATTCAGCACCCTGGGGAAAATCCGGGTGGCTTGAATGATCCGGCCAAGCCAAGCCGGTATTCAAAATGGCCAATGGGGGGCCGTCCGCGCTCGGCCACGGTGGCCATCCGCAAAATTGACGGCGGACTGGTTGGTACATGAAATGCCAAAAAACGCCTGAATTTGCCAGTTTTTTTGGCTAACCAGCCAAAAAATAGCCTTTTTCAGGTTTTTTCAGGGTCCAGGGCCAAACATGGATCCCGGCATTGAACTATTTGTTTGGCACTCTCTCCAATAGAGTGCTAACATATGCACTATGACGAAAGGAGATCTGGTATGACCACTCTAACTGGAACTTCCGGCGCTGCCCTTGCCGTTGCCAACCCCTGGTCCCTGGTGCCCCCACTGGGCAACCTGGATGCCTACATCACGGCCGTGAACCGTATGCCCCTGCTGACTGCCGAGCAGGAGCGCGACTGCGCCCGTCAATTGCGCGAGAACGGCGACCTTGAAGCTGCCAGCCAGTTGATCCTCTCGCACCTTCGACTGGTGGTTTCGGTGTCTCGCCAGTACCTGGGTTATGGCTTGCCCCAAGGTGACCTGATCCAGGAAGGCAATGTTGGCCTGATGAAGGCTGTCAAACGCTTTGACCCTGAACAGGGTGTGCGACTGGTCAGCTATGCCCTGCACTGGATCAAGGCTGAAATCCATGAATACATCCTGAAAAACTGGCGCATGGTGAAAGTTGCCACCACCAAGGCACAGCGCAAACTTTTTTTCAACCTGCGCTCCATGAAGCAGGGTTTCAAGGCCGAATCTGCTGATGGCGGCACCCACCGCGAAACCCTCAGCGAGCAGGAAATCGAGGTCATGGCCCGTGAACTCAATGTCAAACGGGAAGACGTGATCGAGATGGAGACTCGCCTATCGGGTGGTGACGTGGCCCTGGAGCCAGCCCCCGGTGACGATGGTGAGGAGCATTTTGGGCCGATTGCCTACCTGGCGGATGCCAGTCACGAACCCACCGTCATGCTTGAGCACCGCCAGCGCGATCGCCTGGCCAGCGATGGCCTGAGCGCTGCCCTGGAGGTACTCGATCCACGCAGTCGCCGTATCGTGCAGGAGCGCTGGCTCAAGGTGAATGACGACAACACCGGCGGCATGACCCTGCATGAACTGGCGGCCGAGTACGGCGTGAGTGCTGAGCGGATTCGTCAGATCGAGGTAGCCGCCCTCAAGAAAATGAAGTTGGCGCTGGCAGAATACGCCTGAGCATTCGACCTTGGACACAGCCCCTGGCACCGACATGCCAGGGGCTTTTTTATCTGGAGATCCTGACCATGACTGCTGTTACCTGCCGCCGCCTCCTGCTGGCCCTCACCCTGGGCTGCCTGACCCTTGCAACGCAGGCGCAGCCAGCCTCAAACTGGCCGAGCAAGCCGGTCCGCATCCTGGTGGGCTTTCCTGCCGGCACTTCGCCCGATCTGGTTGCACGAACCCTGGCCGAACCCCTGGCCAAGGCGCTGGGTCAGCCGGTGGTGGTGGAAAACAAACCGGGTGCCGGCGGCAATATTGCGGCAGATGCGGTCGCCAAAGCCACGGATGGTCACACCCTGGGTGTGATGATCAACGGCAATCTCACAATTGCCAGGTTGCTGAATTCAAAAACCCCCTTTGACCCCCTGACCGATCTCAGCCCGATCAGCCTGATCGGGACCGCTCCCCTGTTGCTGGCGGCCCCGGCCACTTTTCCAGCCAGCAGTGCCGCTGATTTCCTGTCAACTGCCCGCGCCAAGGGCAACGCCTGGAGTTACGGCTCTCCGGGCGTGGGCACGGTAGGGCATATCGGCATGGAACTGCTCAAGGCTCGCACTGGCATTGAGCCTGTCCACGTGCCTTACCCGGGCTACCCGCAGGTGGTGACTGCCATGCTGGGAGAGCAGGTTCAGTTGTCGATGTTGCCTCCGGGTTTGGCCATGGCCCAGGCTCGTGCGGGCAAGGTCAGGTTGCTTGGCGTCACCTCGCCTGGACGTAGTGCGCTGGCACCCGAGGTGCCCAGCCTGAGTGAAGCCGGCGTGAAGGACTTTCAACTTGAAATCTGGAACGCGGTGGCCGGCCCGGCGTCCCTGCCCAAGCCGGTGGTGGCCCGGCTGTCGGACTTACTCAGCCAGATTGTGCGCTCCCCGGAAGTTCGCAGCAGGCTTTACCAGCAGGGCTGGCAGGTGGTGGGTGGTTCTTCGCAGGCGCTTGCCCTGCGCATCAAGGCTGACACCAGGACGCTGGGTCAGATCATTCGCGATCGCGCCATCAAGGTCGAGTAAGACCGGCTCTGTTGTCGGCAGCCAGCGACTCAGACGGCACAAAGCGCACTGGTTTACCTGCCTTGCAGCAACAGTTTGACGTCGGCAGCCATTGCGGCTGCCCCAGAGCCATAGCGGGTGTAAAGCCTTAATCGCCCTTCGGGGTCATAGATATAGCTGCCCGCCGAATGGTCCATGGTGTAGCTGGTCGCTGTCTTGCCTTCGACCTTCTTGTAATAGACCTTGTAGTCTTTGGCAACAGCCAACAGGTCCTGCGGCGAGCGGGCGAACAGCGCGATGAAGGTGGGATCAAAATTGCTCATGTAGGTCTTCAGCACTTCGGGCGTATCCCGCGCCGGATCTACCGTGACGAACAAGCCCTGCAACTTGTCAGCTTGGGGGCCCAGCAATTTTTTAACCTCGACCAGTTCGCTCATCGACGTAGGGCATACATCCGGGCATTGGGTGTAGCCAAAGAACATGACCACCACCTTGCCGCGAAAGTCCGCCAGATGTCGGACCTGGCCATTGTGATCGAGCAGTTCGAAGTCCTTGGCATAGTCTGCACCGGTGACATCAATCGCGCTGAATTGGGCCTTGTTCTGGCCACAGGCAGTCAGGCCTGCAATCGTGAAGGCCAGCACGGCCCACCTAAGCCATCGCCAAAGCGGGCCCGGCACCAGCAGATTCTTGGTCAAACTACTCATAGGTAATGGTCCACCAGAAGCGCCGCAAACAGCAGGCTGAGGTGTATCAGTGAAAAGCGGAAGGTCTTGCGGGCCAGTTCATCCGAGTAGCCGCGCCACAGGCGCCAGGCATACAGGCAAAAACCAATGTTCAACAACACGGCCGCCACCAGGTACAGCCAGCCGCTCATCCGGTAGATGAAAGGCATCAGGCAGGCAGCGAACAGGATCAGGGTATAGAGCAGGATTTGAAGGCGGGTGAACTCGTTGCCATGCGTGACCGGCAGCATTGGCAAACCCGACTGTCGATAGTCTTCAACGCGGTACAAGGCCAGAGCCCAGAAATGCGGTGGGGTCCATAGAAAGATGATCAGAAACAGGATCAGGGCCTGCGGTGCCACATCGCCGGTCATGGCGGCCCAGCCCAGCACCGGGGGCATGGCGCCTGAAGCTCCGCCAATCACAATGTTCTGCGGAGTCAGGGGTTTGAGAATAACGGTGTAGACCACGGCATAGCCTACAAAGGTGGCAAAGGTCAGCCACATGGTCAAGGGGTTGACCCAGACGTACAGCAAGACCGAGCCGGCAACGCAGAGCAGGGCCGAAAATAACAGGGTCTGGAAATCACTCAACTCGCCCTTGGCCGTAGGCCGCCAGGCAGTTCGCTTCATCTTGGCGTCAATGCCCTTCTCAACAATGCAGTTGAAAGCCGCAGCAGCGCCGGCCACCAACCAGATGCCCAGGCTGGCCCAAATCATCAGACCAAGTTCAGCACCGTTGGGCCAGGTTGGAACAGCCAGCACCATACCGATCAGGGCGCAGAACACAATCAGCTGCACCACGCGGGGCTTGGTCAGCGCATAAAACTGCTTGAACAGGGATGGCTTGCCAAGTTCGATATCAGGGGTACTCATCAGGCCAGCCTTGAAACAGAAAAATCAGAAACCCGCTCAACTGCCTGACTGCGGGAACCAGCCAAGCTCCAGGTCAGTACCAGCGCCAGGGCAGCTGCACCCCCGGTATGCAATACAGCAGCGATCAAGGGCCAGTCGAGCACAACGTTGCTCAGGCCGGTCAGAATTTGCAACAGCAGCAACCCTGCCAGCCAGCGTGCCTGTACCTGCAAAGGCGACTGACGATGCAGCCGCCAGGCCAGCCCGGCCAGGACCCCGATGACCAGATAGGCGAGCAAGCGGTGGCTGTAGTGAATTGCCGTCAGGGCCGCAAAAGTAATGTGCTGGCCATCACGGCTCAGGCCAAGTTCCCGCCAAATCTCAAACCCCTGCTGGAAATTCATGTCCGGCCACCATTGGCCCTGGCAGCGCGGAAAGTCGGTACAGGCCAGGACAGCGTAGTTGGTACTCACCCAGCCACCCAGGGCCAGTTGCAGCAGCAAGAGCAGCAAGCCAAACCAGAGCAGATGCCGCAAGGAAGGCGAAATCTGATGCTGCAGTGTAGGTTGCTGGGCCTGGGCAAAGCGCAATGATTGCACACACAAGAGGAGCAACAGCGCCACCCCACCCAGCAGATGCAGGGTGACAATGGCTGGAAACAACTTCATGGTCACGGTCAACGCACCAAAAGCACCTTGGAGACACACCCAGACAAGCGTGACGGTGGCCCACCAGGGCGAAACTGGCAAGCTGTCCTGCCCAGACCGGTAGGCTCGCCAGCTGGCAATGGTCAGCGTGAGGATCAGCACACCGACTGCAGTGGCCAGGTAGCGGTGGATCATTTCGACCCAGGCCTTGCCGTGGGTCACCGGTCCAGTGGGCATGGCTTGCTGGGCCGTACTGATCTGAGCATGGGCGCCCACCGGGCTGGCGCTGCCGTAGCAGCCGGGCCAGTCCGGGCAACCCAAACCCGAATCGGTGAGCCGGGTAAATGATCCAAACAGCACCAGATCAAACGTCAGAAACAGCGTCAGCAAGGTCAGCGCGTGCAAGCGGCGCGGCGTACTTTGCCGGCCCTTGCGCAGCCAGATCCAGGCCAAGGGCCCGCAGGCAAGCAACACGCCCAGCAGCATGAGCTGCAAGGCGGGGGCAAGGTTGTAGAGGGCCACACTGTCCATGCTTATCGCCCGGGCTGGTCCCAGGAAGCGGAAGCGCGCATCAGTCGCTCAAGGTCGCGCTTGGCCTTGGCCGCACTTGCAATGTCCATATTGGCGGGAAAGCGCATCATCCAGTTGCCGTTCGGGTCAACCACAAAAAGGTGCTGGTCCAGCGATTGACCGGCAGCCGGTGTCAGCCAGGCTTGCAATTCCGACAGTGGCACACGCAATACCGTTGCCTCCTTGAGGCCGGCCAGCAACTCGGGGGACACGTTTTTGTCATCGCGGATCAGCCAGACCCGATCCAGACGTACCTTGTCCTTGCCAAGACTTTCGCGCAGCTGGCGCTGAAAATAGAGCTGTTGCACGCACTGGGCATTGCACTCTGCGCTACCGATACTGATCAAAAGCCATTGGCCCCTTAGATCTTGCAACTTGTAGGCATTACCCTGCAAGTCCAGCGCGTTGATTGCCGGAAGGGCACGTTGCGGCTCGATCAGCTCACCAAAATTACGGCGTGCCTCAGGTCGGATCACATAAAAGGTGAAGTAGGAGGCCAGAACGGGCGCGGCGCAGAGCAGCATCAGGCCGATCATCTTCCAGCGACCCGCGCGGGTCCGGCGAGCCTCTTCGGCCATGACCTGAGTCGGCTCAGGCAGGTCGTAGATGGTCAGCCCCAGCAGATGATCCCCTTCGGTTTCAGGTCGAGCGGCGGCGGGGGTTTCGGAGTACTTGGAACCAGACATAAAGAATCGCAATCAGGGCGCACAGCCCGAACCATTGAAACGCATAACCATAGTGTTTTTCGACTCCCGTGCCTACCGGGGGCCAATTGCGCAAGAGCCCATCAGCCAGTTCCTCAGTTTGCTGGACTATGAAGGGGGCCAGGGGCAAGCCACTCTCTCTGCTGTAAGTCGTGATATCAAGATTTTGCCGTATTTGTCCTGCGGAAGATTCTCCCAGCTCATACAGTTTGGGCAAGGCAGGGATCAGCCGGCCTTTCACCTGGACCAGTCCGGGCGAGGACTCAAGGCGCGGAATCCGTGTGCGATCCTGGAAATCACGGGCAACCCAACCACGCAACACCAGCACAACCTCCTCGCTATCCTGCAAACGCAACGGGGTGACCACATAAAAACCCACCTGCCCCTGCATGGGCCGGTTCTCCAGAAAAATACTGCGTTCAGCCAGCCATTGACCACTGGCATTCACCCTACGGTATTGCAAGTCTGAAATATCTGAGACCTTCAGGCCTTGCACATCCAGTTCGGCCTGGCGCATGCGCTCATCAAGACGCGACTGTAAATCCTCTTTTGAATGGGCGCGGTTGAGTTGCCAGAAGCCAAGCGACGCTGTAAGCAGGCAGGCCAGCACTGCCGCTGCAGTGATCAAGCAAAAACGAGAACCAGCATTCACGCGATAATTCCGTTCATGAAATATCTTGTCATTCTTGCCTTTCTCGCAATTCTGGCCAGCCTGGGGTCTGCCCTGTTCTTCATGCTCAACGATGGCCGGGACGGCAAGCCCAAGTCCAGCAATATGGCCCGCGCCTTGGCGCTGCGGGTCGGATTTTCGATTCTCGTCTTTGTCTGCATCCTGATTGCATGGAAGCTGGGCTACATCCGACCGACAGGAATTTCTGCCGGACAATAAGCCTGCGCCTCACATCAAAACAAAAGCCGCATGACGCGGCTCTTGTTTTGCCAGACCTGGGCTAGCCACCAAAGGGCGCCCGCCTCAAGCCATGGTCAGCTTGGGGTTTACATCCAGTAGACCAGAATATAAAGACCCAGCCAAACCACGTCCACAAAGTGCCAGTACCAGGCAGCCCCCTCAAATCCAAAATGGCGCTCTGCGGTGAAGTGACCCTTTTGCAAACGCAGGGTGATGAAAAACAGCATCAACATGCCGACAAACACATGGAAGCCGTGAAAGCCTGTGAGCATGAAGAAGGTCGAGCCGTAAACACCCGAGGTCAACTTCAGGTTGAGATCGCTGTAGGCATGCATGTACTCATAGCCTTGGACAAACAGGAAGATCAGACCCAGTAAGACAGTCAGCCACATAAAGGCAATGGTTTTGCTGCGATTACCATCGCGCAGTGCATGGTGGGCAATCGTGAGGGTTACCCCGGAGGTCAGCAGCAGGGCAGTGTTGATGGTAGGCAGCGGCCAAGGGCCCATGGTCTGGAACGGCTCGATCACGCCCCCGGGTGAAGCGGTCATGCCAGCAGCCTGGGTAGGCCAGACCGCCTTGAAGTCAGGCCACAAGAGTGCGTTGTCCAGGCTGCCCAGTTCCGGCAGCGAATGCACCCGAACCCACCACAGTGCGCTGAAGAATCCTCCAAAGAACATGACCTCGGAAAAGATGAACCAGGTCATGCTCCAGCGAAAGGAGACATCAATCTTGCGCCCGTACATGCCACCTTCGCTCTCGCCGATGGCATCTCGAAACCACTGGTACAACACAAACAGCCAAAGGGCCATGCCAGCCAAAAGACTGTACTTGCCCCAGGCGGCACCATTGATCCACTGGGCGGCACCAAACAGAACGAAAAACAAGCCCGTGGCGGCCATCACAGGGTGACGGGACGGCTCAGGCACAAAGTAGTACGGGGTTTGACCGTGTGATGTCGAACTCATGTTTGCTCCATTCTTACCAGTTCTGCTACTTTCAAATTCAAATCAAATCAACCCGGGGCTCAAGCGGCAACCACCAGGTGCACCAACCCAATCAGCGTCAGGACAAAGAGGACGGCCCCAATCGCACCGACAGCGAGAATATGCAGGATGTTGAGCCGCACCACGTCCGCATCCATTTCGCTCTTTTTTCGGACGCCCAGAAACGACCAAGCAACGGCCTTCACGGTTTGCAGGAAGGTCGCAGAATTTTGCTTCGGGGGAGAAGGGTTCTCAAGCTTCATGCGCCCTGATCCTTGACGGACACCAAGCGGGTACCGAGCAGGCCAGACGGTGCTGCTGGTGTTTTGCTACCCACCTCAAAAAATGTATAAGACAGCGTGATTGTTCCCACATCCCTGGACAGCTTGGGATCAATCACAAAAACCACAGGCCATTGTTTTTTCTCGCCCGGGTTGAGGGTGTACTCATTGAAGCAGAAACACTCCAATTTGTTGAAATGGGCCGCTGCCTGTCGCGGCGCATAGCTGGGAATGGCTTGCGCGGACATACGACGCTCCTGGGTGTTCTGAAACTCGTACATCACGGTAACCATCTGGCCTGGATGCACCTTCACATAATTCTGCATGGGGCGAAAACTCCAGGGCCCGCGCGCATTGGCATCAAATTCGACCGTAATGGTTCGGCTGAAGTCAACCTGGGTGTTTTCTGGCGCAACCCGAGAAAGACCCAGCACATTGCGCTCACCCTGCGACAACACATTGATGCCCGTGAATTCACAGATGGCCTTATACAGCGGCACCAGGGCATAGCCAAAGGCAAACATGACAGCCACGACGACTGCCAGCTTGCCCACCATCCTCAGGTTTTCAATGCGCAATTCCATGGCAGGGTCAGGAGAACCAAGTCATCCTGAAAAGAAAGCCAACAAAAAAGACCAGCACCACCGAGAGCAGGATGAGCGCCAGCCGCAGGTTGGCCTTTTTCTTGTCTTCCAGATTCACAGCTTCAGTCCGCCAGGCAACTTAGCCAATCACCCGCGAAGCAGTCGCATCAAGCTTGGGCGGGGTGCTGAACGAGTGGTAGGGCGCAGGTGACGGCAGTTCCCACTCCAAGCCTTCAGAACCTTCCCAGGGTTTTTGCTCGGCTTTTGCTCCCTGGCCGCGCATCACGGGCAGAACCACAAAGAGGAAGAAGTAAAGCTGGGCAAACCCGAACAGGAAGGCACCCACCGAAGCGATGGCGTTGAAGTCGGCGAACTGCATCGGGTAGTCAGCATAGCGACGCGGCATGCCTGCCAGCCCGAGGAAGTGCATCGGGAAAAAGGTGATATTGAAGGAAATCAGCGACCACCAGAAATGGATTTTGCCGCGGGTTTCGTTGTACATCACACCGGTCCATTTGGGCGCCCAGTAGTAAAAACCGCTGAACATAGCAAACAGCGAACCGGCCACCAGCACATAGTGAAAGTGCGCCACGATGAAGTAGGTGTCCTGGATCTGGATATCGATGGGCGCCACAGCAGGGATCAGGCCGGTAAAGCCACCCATGGTGAACACAAAGATGAAGCCAATGGCCCACAGCATCGGGGTCTCAAAGGTCATGGAGCCGCGCCACATGGTGGCAATCCAATTGAAGATTTTCACGGCCGTGGGCACCGCAATCAGCATGGTGGCGTACATGAAATACAGCTGCCCAATGACAGGCATGCCGGTTGTGAACATATGGTGCGCCCACACAATAAAGGACAGGATGGCAATGGACGCAGTGGCGTACACCATGGAGGCGTAGCCAAACAGCTTCTTGCGTGAGAAGGCCGGAACCACCTGGCTGATGATGCCGAAGGCCGGCAAGATCATGATATAGACCTCGGGGTGACCGAAGAACCAGAAGATATGCTGGAACATGACGGGGTCACCACCGGCCGCCGGATTGAAGAAGGACGTGCCAAAGTGACGGTCAGTCAGCGTCATGGTGATGGCGCCCGCCAGCACCGGCATGACGGCAATCAGCAAGTAGGCAGTGATCAGCCAGGTCCAGCTGAACATCGGCATCTTCATCAGGGTCATGCCAGGGGCGCGCATGTTGAGGATGGTGACGATGATGTTGATCGAGCCCATGATGGAGGAAGCCCCCAGGATGTGCAGGGCAAAGATGGCAGCGTCCATGGACGGGCCCATCTGCAGCGTCAGCGGGGCATACAGGGTCCAGCCGGCAGCAGGCGCACCACCCGGCATGAAAAACGACATCACAATCAGCAGACCCGCGGGGATCAACAGCCAGAAACTCAAATTGTTCATGCGGGCAAAGGCCATGTCAGGCGCCCCGATCTGGATCGGAATCATCCAGTTGGCAAAGCCCACAAAGGCCGGCATGATGGCGCCAAACACCATGATGATCCCGTGCATGGTGGTCAACTGGTTGAACAGCTCAGGATTCACAATTTGCAGCCCGGGGCGGAACAGTTCCGCACGGATTCCAAGCGCAAGCACACCGCCCAGCATCAGCATGGCAAAAGCAAACAACAGGTACAGGGTACCGATGTCTTTGTGGTTGGTGGCATAGACCCAGCGCCGCCAGCCCGTCGGGGCGTGGTGGTGGTCGTCATGGGCGTGATCGTGATGATGGTCTAGTACGGCGCTCATCCTGATTTCCTTTAAAAAATTCTTTAAACCACTGAATTATTTGCGAGCAGTCTTGATATCGGCAGGCTGCACGATCTGTCCAGTTTTATTGGACCAGTTGTTCTTGGTATAGGTCACCACGGCGGCGATCTCCGTATCGCTGAGCGCCTTCCAGGATGGCATGGCGCCATTACCAGCACCAGCGAGCATGATTGCGATCTGCTTGGACTTGTCGGCGTCCATCACAATGGCCGAGCCGTCCAGGGCTTTGATCGGGCCAGCGCCCTTGCCATTGGCCTGGTGACAGGCAGCACAGTTGGCAGCGTAGACCTTCTCGCCGCGCTTAGCCAGTTCATCCAAGGTCCATACCTTGCTGGGGTCGTCTGCCTTGGCAGCCATTTCCTTTTGCTTGCCGGCCACCCATTTGGAATAGTCTTCAGCGGAGAGCACCTTCACATGAATCGGCATGTAGGCATGCTCCTTGCCACACAGCTCGGCGCACTGACCATAAAAATCTCCGGTCTTTTCGGCGCGGAACCAGGTGTCACGCACAAAACCGGGGATGGCATCCTGCTTGATACCGAACGAAGGCACCATGAAAGCATGGATCACGTCGTTGGCGGTGGTAATGATGCGCACCTTCTTATCCACCGGCACCACCAGCGGGTTGTCCACCTTGAGCAGGTAGTTGTCCGTGGGAGGCGGGTTGCCAGAGGAGGACATGGCGCGGTGCTCGGAGTCCAGGGTCGAGAGGAAGCCGATGCCTTCGCCCTCACCCTTGAGATAGTCGTAGCCCCACTTCCACTGGTAACCGGTGGCCTTGATGGTCAGGTCAGCATTGCTGGTATCTTTCATGGCCACAACCGTCTTGGTGGCGGGCAGGACCATCAGAATCACAATGATGAAGGGCACCACCGTCCAGGCAATCTCAACCGCCACTGACTCATGGAAAGTGGCGGGCTTGTGGCCCAGTGACTTGCGGTGTTTCAGGATGGAATAGAACATGACCCCGAACACCAGGACAAATATCACCGTGCAGAGCACCAGCATGAAGATATTGAGCCAGTGCTGATCTTCAGCAATCTTGGTCACGGGTGGGTGCAGGTTGAGCTGGTTGACTGCCGGCCCGCCCGGCAGGTCGTTGACCGCCTGAGCTGCTGTGAATAATGCCGTGCCAGCCCATGCACCAGTTGCCAGCAACAGCGAAAACACTTTATTGGAGATGTTTTTCATCATGTTCACTTCTTCAATGCCTCAATTTGTCCAGGATGTAATCAAGCTTCGGGATTTGATCAGCCGCAGATTGTAGCCTAGTACCCCAGGGCGTAATCATCATCTCAGGCTGATTGATCAGTCAGCTTGGCCAGAGCGGTCCCGCCGCAAGGCCTGACGCATAGCCTCCAGCGACAAGGTGGTCTGAGGCTGCATCTGGATGCGAGGTGCCGCCTTGATGGCGTGTCCGTAAATCACTTCAAACGTAAGTCGGATTGACCCATCAACTTCGGACCGCGGCAATGCGAGCAACTCCTTGCAGAGTCTGTCATGCCAGGCCCGTCCGCGCAGCCCGCCAAAGCGCTGCAAATGCAAATTACGTCCCAACCCCCGCAGTTCCAGTAACAAGCGTTCTGCGGTGGGAAACGTGAGTTCGATGCGCTCGACATCCAACACAGGATCCGTGAAGCCGGCCTGAACCAACATATCGCCCCAGTCATGCATGTCAGTGAATTCATGAGCTGGCGCTGGCCAGGCCAGGCGGGCATAGAGGTCGCGAATTTCACGCAGCGTGTCCGGTCCAAGGCAGGAAAACATCAGCATGCCGTCAACCGCCAATGCTTTTTGCCATTGCTCGATCAGATCTTGCGGATCAGCATTCATGTGCAGCACCATATTGGCCCACACCAAGTCCACCCCCTGTTCGGGCTGGGGGGAAGGCTTTTTGGATAAAGGCCATGAGGTCGGCTGCCACCAGGCTCGGCGTGGGTCCAGGGCTTCTAGGTCTTTCGCAACATCATGACCCCCAAGATGGCCCTTGGCTTTGGGATAACAGTTCTGCAGCGCCTTGTGCGACGCCAATCCGCCCAGGCGCGTCTCCCAATCAAGCCAGCTTTGGGGCTGCTGGCGTATCCACCCCAGCCGCTCCTGCATGCGGCGTGCGATTTCTTCGTGCAACCACGGGGACACCTTACGGTCACGCCGCAACCAGCGGGCCGCAGCCTTGGGGTCAATCGTGGGTGGTCGTTGAGTCTGAGTATTCATGGCTGAAAGAAGCCTGGCGAGTATAGTGAGCCCATGCTGCCTGCCCTGCTGCAAGGTCTTGCGGACCGACTTCCCAGTTGCTGTGCGATCTGCCGGGCTTGGCCCAGCCAGCCCCTGTGCGAGAGCTGCGTGGCGCAGTTCAACCAGCCTGCTCTGCGCTGCCGCACCTGCGCCATGCCAATCCATGGAGGCGTCACTCAGTGCGGTCAGTGTCTGCGCGAGCCCCCGCCCCTGGACGCCTGCCTCTGCGCTGTACCTTACACCTATCCCTGGGCCGAAGTGATCACCCGCTTCAAGTTTGGCGCCAACCCAGCTCTGGCACGGCCGTTGGCCCTGTTGTTTCGCAGTGCTGACGGGGTGGAGGAAGCGCTGGATCAGGGCGACTGGCTCCTACCCATGCCCCTGTCTGAGGAGCGGCTGCGTGAGCGTGGCTTCAACCAGGCCCTTGAACTGGCCCGGCATCTGTCGCCCACAAAAATCGAACCTCAGTGCTTGCTGCGGGTTCGCCACACTCCTGCGCAAAGCACGCTGGCACGCTCAGAAAGAAGGCGCAATGTCGCCGGGGCCTATGCCGTCGATCCCTTGCGGAGTGATCAGTTGGTGGGCCGCCGCGTTGTGCTGATCGATGATGTGATGACCAGCGGCGCCTCGCTGTTTGCAGCGGCTGCAGAAGTGCGCGCAGCAGGCGCAGCCCATATCACAGGCCTGGTGCTGGCGCGCACCGAATAGAGGGGCTGCTGCCCTGCTGGGCCACAGGACTGGGCGACAATTCGTGGATGTTTCATATCGTTCTGGTGGAGCCCGAAATCCCACCCAATACCGGCAATGTCATTCGTCTGGCGGCCAATACCGGTTGTACCCTGCATCTGGTCGAACCGCTGGGATTTGCCATGGAAGACCGGTACCTACGCCGCGCCGGCCTGGACTACCATGAATACGCCCAAGTGCTGCGTCATGCCGATTGGCATGCCTTTCTCTCGGCCCAGCAAGTCCGTCCAGAAAGAATGTTTGCCCTGACGACCCGCGGCACTCGCAAGGTCCACGACATTCAATTCCAACCAGGCGACTACCTGGTCTTTGGCGCCGAAACCCGCGGCCTGTCCGAGGCCGTGCGCGCCGACTTTGCGCCCTCGCAACAACTCAGGCTGCCGATGCGGTCTGGTCAACGCAGCCTGAACCTCTCCAATGCCGTGGCGATCACGGTCTATGAAGCCTGGCGACAAAACGGCTTTGCGATCTGATTCGTCAAGCCGCTGTGCATTGGCTCGGTTGAATCAGGGATACCGGCGGGTGATCGATTCGGCAATACAGACCGGCTTGTCCTGACCTTCGCGCTCCACCGTCACCAGCCAGGTGATCTGGATGCCCTGGTTATCAATGTCCTGGCATTGCAAGAGGTTGAGTCGGGCGCGCAGTCGACTGCCCACGGGCACCGGGGCCATGAAGCGTACCCGGTTCAGACCGTAGTTGACTGCCATGCGGGTCTGTTCGAACCGCACGGATGACTCAAAAAACTTCGGCAACAAGGACAGCGTCAGAAATCCATGCGCGATTGGCGCACCAAACGGACCGGCTTTGGCGCGCTCAACATCCACATGAATCCACTGATGATCCCCGGTGGCATCAGCAAAACGGTTGATCTGCTCCTGGGTAATGGTTGTCCAGTCGCTGACAGCCACTTCCTGACCCACGAGATCGTGCAATTCGCGCAAGGTTTGAAAGGTTCGCATAAGGGTATTTTGTAATTTCTTAGTGTGTATCAGTTGAATCTTGACTAAGTACCGGTTGAGTCTCGCTTGAGTTTTGTTTGGGCCATAGTTGGGTATCTGGCCGATTGTCTTCGATCGCAAGACAGCAGCGGGTTTCCTGGTTTGTCAAACCTTGCACCTGAACGAGCAGGTTTTGGGATTAACATCTCGCCTGCCTATTTTGCATAACCCTTCTGGAGACCCGTCATGACTAGCCTACCCCGGACATCCTTGCTTGTCTCGCTGCTGACCCTTGGCGGCTTGTTGTTTGCTGGCCAAGCCAGCGCACAGTCGCCCGCGGACTGGCCCAAGGCCAAGCCGGTGAACATCGTTGTCGGGTTTGGACCGGGCGCCTTCACCGATGTGATTGCTCGGGTCGTGGCGCAAAAGCTGGGTGAAACCACAGGCGGTAATTTCATTGTGGAAAACAAACCGGGTGCCGGCGGCAATATCGCCACCGGTCAGGTCAAGCGCGCCACCCCTGACGGCTACACCATCTTGGTACACAGCGTGGCCTACTCGGTCAACCCCTCGCTCTACCCCAATGCAGGTTATGACCCGCTGAAAGATTTTGTCCCACTCGCCCTGGGGCCTCGCACCCCCAACATTCTGGCGGTCAACCCCAGCACCCCGGCCAAAGACCTCAATGAACTGGTCGAGTTGGCGCGCAAGCAAAAACTCACCTATGCCTCCTCGGGCATCGGTACCACCACCCACCTTTCCATGGAACGACTCAAAGCCGCTGCCAAGGTGGATATCACCCATGTGCCCTATCAACCCGCTCAGGCCGTGGGGGCTGTAGTGGCGGGTCACACCTCCATGTCATCGACCTCGATGCCCCCGGCAGTGCCTCAGATCAAGGCCGGCAAGCTCAGGGCGATCGCCGTGACCAGCGCCAAGCGCAACCCCTTGTTGCCGGATGTGCCGTCGATCACCGAGTTTGGCTACAAGGACTTTGATGACTACACCTGGGTTGGGTTCTTCCTACCTGCGGGCACCCCGCCGGCTTTGGTCGAGCGCATCAATGCCGAGATCAACAAGGCCATGGCCCTGCCAGCCTCCAAAGAAAAATTTGTCAGCCTGGGCATGGAATCAGCCCAGAACACGTCTGCCCAATTTGGCGCTTTTCTCAGCGACGAAGTGACCAAATGGGCCGCTGTGGTCAAGAGCACCGGCGCCAAAGTCGAATAACATCCCGAACTTCTTTTTTATTCCCAATTGGAAATCACATGCGTTTGATTAGTTTTGAAGAGCAGGGCCGCGGCAAAATCGGTGTACTCAAGGGCAAGGATGCCAGCGAATTTGTCGATCTGTCATTGGCCGCGCCCCAACTGCCAGGCGATATGGGCCAGCTGCTGGCCTTAGCCGGTGGACTGGAGGCGGCCCAAAAAGCTGCAACTCAGGCGGGCGCCCAGGCCACCAAGCCACTGGCGGGGGTGCGTTTTCTGCCCGTGGTACCGCGACCCGGCAAAGTAGTTTGCCTGGGATTGAACTACGCTGATCACGCCAAGGAAGGTGGCCACGCCAGGCCGGAATACCCGAGCTTCTTCCTGCGCGGCGCAAGCTCCCTGACAGCCCATCAGCAACCCATCATTCGCCCCAAGGCTTCCAGCAAGCTCGATTACGAGGCCGAATTGGCGGTGGTGATCGGCAAACGGGCGCGCCACCTGGATAAGGACAACGCGCTGGACTGCATAGCCGGCTATACCTGCTGTAATGATGGCAGCATTCGCGACTATCAGCGCAAGACCAACCAGTGGACGATCGGCAAGAATTTCGATCAGACGGGTCCGCTGGGCCCGTGGCTGGTCACTCCCGATGAATTGCCCCCAGGTGCAGCCGGGTTGCGGATTCAGTCACGACTGAACGGCAAGGTCATGCAGGATGCCAATACCACCGACTTCCTCTGGAATGTGGTCGAATCGCTGGTCATCATCACCGAGTGCCTGACGCTTGAGCCGGGTGATGTCATCATCACCGGAACTCCAGCCGGTGTGGGCTATGCCCGCACGCCACCAGTGTGGATGGCCCCTGGCGATATTTGTGAAATTGACATCGAAGGCATCGGGGTGTTGTCCAACACCATTGCCGACGAGACGGTCTGACGCCCTCGCACCTCTTTGTTCAGTAAACGGCCAGCCTTGGAAGCTGGCCGTTTTGTTTTGCCCTGGGTCTGCTGCTGCAGATTCAAGGTCTCAGGGTCAGGCAGGCCTCAGGCCTTGAAAAAACCGTCCCAGACCAGCTTGCTTCCAGTCAGGAACAGGCCGGTATAGACCAGCCGGTAAAAGAGCGTGGGGCTGATCCGCCTGGCCATCCGCACCCCGATCCAGACGCCCAGGGGAACCAGCGGCAACAGCACCAGTGAAGACAGCAGGTTGCTGACACTGAAAAGCCCCAACAACGCATAAGGGCCCCACTTGGCTAGGTTGATATAGAAAAACAGATAGTTCATCGTGGCGGCGTAAACCAGGGGCGGCATGCGCAGCGGCAGCACATAGGCACTGATGGGTGGGGAACCGGCATGCGCCACAAAGCTGGTGAAGCCGGTGGCCGTTGTCAGGATGGCGCCGGCCCAACGCGGTGGAGGCGGACTGTCGGGTCGGGGAGGGAAAAAAAAGCGTTGTGCCAGCGCCAGCAAGGTCAGGACACCCACAATGCCCGCAACCAGTTTGGCATCCAGCAAACCAAACAACACCGCCCCAATGACGGTGCCAAGCAAGGCCCAGGGCAACAGGAAATGCAGCAACTTTTTGTCCAGATCCTTGCGCAAGGCCCTGATGCCCAGCAGGTCGATGGCTGATAACAGCGGCATCAGGATGGCGGCAGCTTGCGGCACCGAGACCGACATGGCCATCAGTGGGGTGGCCAGCGCGCCAAAACCCATACCAAAACCACTTTTACTGATACCGACCAACAAGACGGCCGGTATGGCAACCAAATAGAAAAAGGGATCGGTATTGAAGGGCAGGTCCAAGAGAACGTCCACGCGGGCCAGGTTGTTATGAAGAAGTCAGGGCGGCCCGTTGTCGCTGCATCATACTGCTGAACCGTGTCCGTTCAGTCACTGCAAACCGGGTGAATTTTTAGTGGCCAGCCCCCAAGCCTGGCGTTCAGGGCTTGCGAGCCACCAGACCCATCAGAGCCGACATCCCCTTGTGGCGCCCACCTTCGTTGAGCTCAGCCTCGTAATCGCGCAATGTCACGATGTCAAAGTCTGCAAAAGAGGATCGCAACATTGCTTCGGTGTAGAGGTGTGAGGCAATGCCAGGCCCCCCGGTGTTGTACTCCAGTTGCTTGGGGGTGTAGCCCTGCAACACCAAATAACCGCCAGGCTTCAGACAGTTGCGGATGTTCGCAAACTGACGTTCACGCATCGCCGGATCGGCAAATTGCACAAATATGGCAACGACTCCGTCATAGCGCTGCTGACCATAATCAAAGCTATCGCAATCGGCCAGGCTGTAGTTGACTTGCACACCCTGAGCTTCAGCCAGACGCCGTGCCTTGGCCAGACCGAGTTCTGCGACGTCAAAGGCATCAACTTGCAGGCCCTGGCGGGCCAGCCAGACACTGTTGCGGCCCTCGCCATCGGCCACACACAAGACCCGTTGCCCGGGCTGCCAGACACCGGCATGCTCGCGCAACCAGGCGTTCGGCTCAGTCCCGAAAATATAGTCGTCGGTGGCGAAGCGCTGGTTCCAGGTGGCCGCCGCATCGGCAAACCCGGTTGAAGCCTGTTTTGAATCACTCATTGGTTGACAAGTCCGTCCGTTCAAACCCGCTCAAGCACTACCGCAATGCCCTGACCCACGCCAATGCACATGGTGCACAAGGCGTAACGCCCGCCGGTGCGGTGCAGCTGGTTAACAGCCGTTGTGGCCAGACGTGCGCCTGAGGCGCCCAAGGGATGGCCCAGGGCAATGGCACCCCCGTTGGGATTGACCCGGGGATCATCATCTGCAACCCCCAGCAGACGCAGCACGGCCAAGCCCTGCGCGGCAAAGGCTTCGTTCAGCTCGATCACATCCATTTGCTCGATCTTCAGCCCGGTCAGCGCCAGCACCTTCTGGGTGGCGGGCGCCGGGCCAATGCCCATGATGCGGGGCGCCACCCCAGCGGTCGCCATGCCCACAATGCGGGCACGAGGCGTCAGGCCATGTTTCTTGGCAGCCTCTTCACTGGCCAACAGTAGGGCACAGGCGCCGTCATTGACCCCTGAGGCATTGCCCGCCGTAATGGTGCCGCCTTCGCGCACAATGGGTTTGAGCTTGGCCAGGGCCTCGAGCGAGGTTTCGCGGGGGTGCTCATCCTTGCTGACCACCAAGGGATCGCCCTTGCGTTGGGCGATCGTGACTGGAGTGATCTCTGCATCGAAGAATCCGGCCTTCTGGGCGGCTACCGCCTTGAGCTGGGAGGCCAGCGCCATCGCATCCTGATCCTGGCGGTTGACCTTGTAATCATCCGCCACATTTTCTGCCGTCTCGGGCATGGAGTGGGTGCCATACTTTTGCTTCATCAACTTATTGACAAAGCGCCAACCGATGGTGGTATCAAAAATCTCGGCACTCCGACTGAAAGCGGTCTCGGCCTTGCCCATCACAAATGGCGCACGGCTCATGCTCTCCACACCGCCAGCAATCATCAGGTTGGCCTCGCCCGACTTGATCGCACGCGCGGCGCTGCCCAGGGCATCGAGACCCGAGCCACATAGACGGTTGACGGTGGACGCAGACACCTCCTGCGGCAGACCCGCCAGCAGACTGGCCATGCGACCCACATTGCGGTTGTCTTCACCGGCCTGATTGACGCAGCCATAAATCACATCGCTCAGTGCAGTCCAGTCCACCTTGGGATTGCGTGCCATCAGGGCAGCGATCGGGATGGCCCCAAGATCGTCGGTCCGCACCGAGGACAGCACGCCGCCGTAGCGACCAAATGGGGTGCGTAGGGCATCACAGATAAAGGCTTGGTTCATGCTTGTTTACTCCAGAAAATTAAATGCCGAGGACACCGGTCACCACCCAGGGGTATAGGTATCACGCAACCGGCAGAAGCCGTTGGCCGCTTGAACTCAGGCTATGCCGCAATCGGCAAACCAACCAGTTTTTCGAGTTCCTCATGGCTTAGGCCGTCCACCTTGTCGATCAGGCGCAACCCCTGCGGGGAACATTCGAAAGTGGCCAGATCGGTATAGACCCGCCTCACGCAGGCAATGCCCGTCAGAGGGTAGCTGCACTGGGCAACAATTTTGCTCTCCCCTTTTTTGGTCAACAGGTCCATCATCACCCAGGTCTGCCTGGCACCCACGGCCAGATCCATCGCGCCCCCAACGGCAGGGATGGCATCTGCCTCACCGGTGTGCCAGTTGGCCAGGTCTCCCTGAGGCGATACCTGAAACGCGCCCAGGACGCAGATATCCAGATGGCCGCCGCGCATCATGGCAAAACTATCGGTGTGGTGAAAAAAAGACCCCCCTGGCAACAGAGTGACCGGCTGCTTGCCCGCGTTGATCAGGTCGTAATCCTCCTGACCGGGTGCGGGTGCCGGGCCCATGCCCAGCATGCCGTTTTCGCTGTGCAGCAGCACCTCGCGGTTGGCGGGAATATGGTTGGCCACCAGAGTTGGCTGACCAATGCCCAGATTGACCACGGCGCCCTCCGGAATGTCCTGCGCGATACGGGCGGCGAGCTGGTCCTTGTTGCGTTTTGTGTAACTCATGCTCATGCAGTTTTCTTGAACCCGCCTGCCTGGGTGGCCTGACGAGGAATTTTCACGATCTGACTGACAAAGATCGCCGGCGTGACGATGGTCTCAGGATCCAGCGCCCCGAGCTCGACAATTTCGTGAACGCTGGCCACCGTGCGCTTGCAGGCCATGGCCATGCTCGGGCCAAAATTGCGGGCGGTCATGCGATAGGTCAGGTTGCCCCAGCGATCGCCAGACTCGGCCTTGATCAGGGCGACATCACCCTGGATTGGGTACTCCAGCACATAGTACTTGCCATCGATCAGCCGGGTCTCCTTGCCCTTGGCCAGTTCG
Source organism: Burkholderiaceae bacterium (assembly GCA_017856435.1). Lineage (GTDB taxonomy): Bacteria > Pseudomonadota > Gammaproteobacteria > Burkholderiales > Burkholderiaceae_C > Hylemonella. Next base: position 9,296 of record JAFMFB010000005.1, on the reverse strand, counting down.
GTGCCATAGCCGGTGGGCGTGAAGAAAGCACCGATTCCAGCGCCAGCAGCGCGGATGCGCTCGGACAGGTTGCCCTGTGGCACCAGTTCCAGCTCCAGCTTGCCGCTGCGATAAAGCTCGTCAAACACATAGCTGTCAGTCTGGCGAGGAAAGCTGCAGATGATTTTGCGGACGCGCCCGGTCTTGAGCAGGCCAGCCAGCCCCTGCTCGCCGTTGCCCGCGTTGTTGTTGACAATGGTCAGGTCTTTGGCACCGTGAGCGATCAGACCGTCGATCAGCTCGTTGGGAATACCGGCCGTTCCGAAGCCGCCAATCATGATGGTGGCGCCATCCTTGATTCCGTCCAGCGCTTGGGCGACCGAATTGGCAATTTTGTTGATCATGGCATTCGCTACAGGGAAAGCAAGCCGCAAAGTGTAGGCGATTTTGCTGCCGTCATTGGCTGCTCTTTCCTTCTTTAAACACCCTCAAAGCTGCCTGCGCAAGGTTGACTGGCGTATGCTTGGGGTCATGTTTGAACCCTCGCAAGCCGATGTCAGGCGCTTTTTTTGCGCTGTCTATGCCAAAGCCCAGGCCAAGCAACCCATGCAGGCCATCGAAACCCTGGCCAGCGGCTGGATTGCAGAGCATCCTGAATACCATGCCGACCTGGCTGACCTGGAGGGCGCACTCAACAGTATGTCCAGTGCCAGCGAACAGCGCGAGAACCCTTTTCTGCACCTCTCTCTGCATCTGTCCATTAGTGAACAGTGCAGCATTGACCAGCCCCGGGGGATTCGGCAGGCCGTCGAACTGCTGGCCTCGCGGCATGACTCGCTGCACTTGGCGCACCATGCAGCCATGGAGTGCCTGGGTCGCATGTTGTGGGAAAGTCAGCGGTCCGGGCGATCACCTGACGGGATGGCCTATATCGACTGTGTTCAACGCAAGGCCACACAGGCATAAAAAAAGCCGCTGTAAAGAGCGGCTTAGTTGCTGGAATGAAGCTCAGCGGAAACGACTTTGCGGAGTGGTATTGACCTCAGCGGGCAAGGCACTCAGGTAGCCCGCGATTTCCTTGAGCTCGGCGTTGGTGAACTGCTTGACCATGCCGCCCATGATGGCGTTATTTCGGCCCCAGGTGGCATGGTTTTCGGCTTTGTAGGATTTCAGGGCGACAAACAGGAAGTCAGCATGCTGACCGGCAATCTTCGGGTAGCTGGGGTCAATCGGCTTGTTGAAATTTTCGCCATGGCAGGAGGCGCAAGCCCCTTTCTTGACCAGTTCAAGACCTTTGACCGAGGCAGCTCCAGAACCCATGCCAGCTTGGCCCTTACCATGAGTCTCGTAGAAAGCGGCTAGGTCGGCCATATCCTGATCGGTCAGGGAGCCGGAAATGGCACGCATGCTGGGGTGCTTGCGCTCGCCCTTGGCATAGGCCTGGAGCGAAGAAACAATGTACTTGGCGTTCTGACCGGAAATCATGGGCACCTTGTAAACCTCGGGGAAGCTGGCCTGATAACCAGGAATGCCGTGGCAGCCAATGCACATGGCATTTTTCTTCTCGCCAGCCTTGGCATCACCCTTGATATCCTGAGCCTGAACGGCAACAGCCGTGCCAGCAGCAGCGAGTGCAGAAAAAATCGTCAGCAGGAATTTGTTCATATTGCGAGGACAATTAGCCCATGATTTAAAAAGATCAGCCGCGAATTATATCGAGTGCAAAATAACGATTTAGCCCTAAGCCCATGAGTATGAAATTTCAAGGTTCCGAACAGTACGTTGCCACCCAGGACCTCAAACTGTCCGTCAATGCCGCCATCGCCCTCAAGCGCCCCCTGCTGGTCAAGGGCGAACCCGGCACCGGCAAGACCATGCTGGCCGAAGAGGTGGCCATGGCCCTGAAGATGCCGCTGTTGCAGTGGCATATCAAGTCCACCACCAAAGCCCAGCAGGGGCTGTACGAATACGATGCCGTCAGTCGGCTGCGTGACAGCCAACTGGGGGATGACCGGGTCAAGGATATTCACAATTACATCGTCAAGGGCGTGCTGTGGCAGGCCTTTACCGCCGATGAGCCGGTAGCCCTGCTGATCGATGAAATTGACAAGGCCGACATCGAGTTTCCCAACGACCTGCTGCGTGAACTCGACCGCATGGAGTTCTACTGTTATGAAACCCGCGAACTGGTGCGTGCCAAGCACCGGCCGCTGGTGTTCATCACCTCCAACAACGAAAAAGAATTGCCCGACGCCTTCTTGCGCCGCTGCTTCTTCCACTACATCAGGTTTCCGGACACTGCCACCATGAAACAGATTGTGGATGTGCATTTCCCTGACCTCAAGGACGAGTTGCTGAGCGCGGCCATGAAGGCCTTTTTCGATATTCGCAACTTGCCCGGCCTCAAGAAAAAGCCCTCCACCAGTGAATTGCTGGATTGGCTCAAGCTCCTGATGGCCGAGGACATCCCGCTGTCAGCCCTGCAAAGTCAGGACGACAAGGTCAGCGTACCTCCGCTGGTGGGCGCCCTGCTCAAAAACGAGCAGGACATCACCATGTTTGAAAAGCTGGTCTTCATGAACCAGAGGAACCGCTAAGGTGACCGATCGTCTCTGGCCTGAAACCGTCACTCTCCAAGGTGACCATGTCCGGCTGGAGCCACTGAGCCTGACCCATCTGGATGAGTTGACCCAGGCCACCCAGGATGGGGAACTCTGGCGGCTCTGGTACACCAGCGTGCCGTCGCCCCAAGGAATGGCTGCCGAGATCGAGCGCCGCCTGGCCTTGCGAACTGCAGGCAGCATGCTGCCCTTTGCGGTGATTTCAACCATGCCCGGCCCCCTGTCGGGCCAGGCCGTCGGCATGAGTACCTATATGAACATCGATGCCGCCAACCGGCGGCTGGAAATTGGCTCGACCTGGTACCGGCGCGCAGTGCAACGCACCGCCCTGAATACGCAAGCCAAGCGTCTGCTGCTGTCGCACGCCTTTGAGGTGCTGGATTGCATCGCGGTCGAATTTCGCACCCACTTCATGAACCATCAAAGTCGGCGCGCCATCGAACGACTGGGTGCCCGGCTTGATGGGGTGCTGCGCAGTCATCAGATCAATCGGCACCCGGATGCCGGGGGCAGCCTGCGTGACACCTGTGTCTACAGCATCACGGCCGCTGAGTGGCCCATGGTCCGAACGCACCTGGACCACCAGTTGCGCCAGCCTTGCCCTGCAGAGGAAGCCGGTTCATGCTGATCGATTTTTTCTACACCCTGCGCGCTGCCAAGCTGCCGGTCTCGGTCAAGGAGTACCTGACCTTGCTCGAGGCCATGAAGGCTGATGTGGTCGGGCCGCGCAATCCCCAGGCCTGCAACCTGGAAGATTTCTACCATCTGAGCCGCGCCACCTTGGTCAAGGACGAAAAGCACTACGACAAGTTTGACCGGGCCTTTTCTGCTTACTTCAAGGGTGTCGAGATACTGGCCGATTTCAGCAAGGAGATCCCGGCTGACTGGCTGCGCCAGGAAATGCAACGGCTCTTGTCCGATGAGAAAAAGGCCAACGCCCCGCGCCTGGATTGGGACGAATTGATGGAAACCCTGAAGAAACGGCTGGAGGAGCAAAAGGGGCGCCACGCCGGGGGCAGCAAATGGATCGGCACCGGTGGCACCAGCCCCTTTGGCCATGGTGGCTACAACCCGCAGGGTATCCGCATTGGTGGTAAGGGCGGCAACAGAAGCGCTGTCAAGGTCTGGGACCAAAGGGCCTATCAGGACTATGACGACACCCAGGAGTTGGGCACCCGCAATCTCAAGGTCGCGCTGCGTCGACTGCGCCGTTTTGCCCGCGAAGGTCATGAGCTGGAGCTCGACCTGCCAGACACCATCCGCGCCACTGCCGCCAATGCTGGGTACCTGGACATCAAGATGGTGCCCGAGCGCCACAACAATGTGAAAGTGCTGCTGCTGATGGATGTGGGCGGCACCATGGATGAGCACATCGCCCGGGTGGAAGAGTTGTTCTCAGCCACGAAGACCGAGTTCAAGCACCTGGAGTTTTATTACTTCCACAACTGTGTCTATGACTTCATGTGGAAAAACAATCGGCGTCGCTTTGCGGAAAAATTTCCCACCTGGGACATCATCCGCAAGTACAACAAGGACTACAAGCTGATCTTTGTCGGCGACGCCACCATGAGCCCGTATGAAATCCTGCAGCCCGGTGGCAGCGTGGAATACAACAACGAAGAGGCCGGTGCCGAATGGCTGCAGCGCCTAACCCATGCCTTTCCCAGGTTTGTCTGGATCAACCCCGAGCCGCAGGGGGTCTGGCAGTACCGGCAAAGCATATCGATCATTCAGCAGTTGATGAGCCAGCGCATGTACCCCCTGACCCTGAAAGGGATTGAAGAGGCCATGCGATTGTTGACCAAATAGGGCTCACTGTTTTCGAAATCTTGGCCAGAGGCCGAGCCCTGGCAGGTCAGCCCGTAGCGCCCCTGAGCGAAAGCACCAGAGCACTCAAAAAGCCTGCCATCAGCGACAGGACCAGCCAGCCTCGCCGCAAAACCAAGGCGCGGGGTGAGCATCCGTGAAAGTCATACTGAAAATGTTCCGACTGCACACGTTCCATCGGAACACCGTTAGCTATCAGGTGACTTTCCACCCCATCCATCATGGCCGCGGGTCCACACACCATGTAGTGAGCCTGGCCTGCTATTGAGGCTACCGCGGGATGGGCCAGAGCCTTGGCCAGACCCTGGGCGTCGAGTCGTCCCACCAGACCATTCCAGTCTGCGCCTGGCTTCTCCACCATGGGCAGCAATTGAAAGTCGATCAGGTTCTGACAGTGGCACAAGTCTGCAAGCGCCACCATCTGCTCAGGGTTATGCTCGGCATAGATCAGTCGAATGGGTCTGCGCTCACCGCGCTGGGCGCAATCGGCCAGCAGCCCCGTGAATGACGCAATGCCAATGCCTCCGGCCAGCATGATGATGGCCTGGGCCTTTTCAGGGATGCTGAAATTGCCATAGGGGCCGTCCACATAAGCCACCGTGCCGATCGCCTGGCCCGGCAGCGCCTGAGTAAAGTCACCCGCCTCCTTGACGATGAACTTCAACGATCCGTTGGCAAGTGGCGCTGAGCTGATGGAAAAGGGGTGGTCCTTGTGAGGGGCCAGTCCGCCCAGCTTGAGCCAGGCAAATTGACCGGGCGAAAATCGCATCGGGCTGCCACAGGTTGGGGTAATTTCAATTTCCCAGATCCGTTCGGCCAGCGGCTTAACAAGACTCAGGCGGTAGGACTGCCCCTTCTGCAGCAAGGGGCGTAACAGGTACACCCCGAACCAGGACGCCGCTGCCAGCAGCGCCAGGATGCTCCAGAACACCTGCAGTGCGGGCAATTGCGCGTAACGGCCTGAAGCCAGGGTATGGTGCAGGCCCAGGATCAACACCCCGAGAGCCAGCACCCCATGCCCCAGGCGCCAGCGGTCGTAGTTGTTGCGCCTGGCGGGGCCCAGGGCCAGGACCACCATGGCCAGCAAGGCGCCCAGCGCCAGCAGTCCGGTGAAAAGCCCCCAGGATCCCCCACCAATACGCAGGGCTTGCGCATAGCTCTCATCCCAGGGCCGGTGCTGCTGACCCCACAGGCTGTAGAGAAACGGGTGCAGACATAAAAAAACCAGCGCACTGCGGGCCAGCAACTGATGGGCCTGCATGGCCAGGTCACTGCCCAGCGTTCGTGACAGGGGTCGGAAACGGCCGAGCAAGAAAAACTCAAGCAGGACCGCTGTGAACCCCACCATGGCCAGGCCCGCCGCGAACTCATCAGGCAGTGGCCTTGGCGGCATGACCTGCGAATCCGGCCCCAAAAAACTCAGGGCGAGCGGAACAAGCAACAACAGCAGGTAAAACAGGGCGAAGATCAGGAGCCGGTACATGGTTCGGAATTTAGAGATGGTTTGGTCTGCGCAATGCCCTGACAATTACAATTCCCGAGTGCCGCCGTAGTTCAATGGATAGAACGAGCGCCTCCTAAGCGCTAGATACAGGTTCGATTCCTGTCGGGGGCGCCAAGGGTTCACTTACCGGTGGCGGTGCTGTTGGCCACCGGTGGCCCAATGTCCTGAAAGGGTCCCAGGGGATTGCGAGACACTTCCACCTCATGCACCGCGGCCTGACCGCCCCAGCTGCGAAACACCACGGTGTCATTGACCAGCAATACCACCGCATTGAATCGAAAGCCGGTGGTTTCGCTGTGCCGGTTGAAGTTGAAAAAATCAGCCCAGAAATTACCCAGGCGCTCCTTTTTGATCCTGACAACGTTCATCTCCAGGCCCTGGCAGGCATCGCGCGCCTCCAGACAAGCCATTACCCCGGGGTTGAGATCGCCCCGCCTGAGCAGCGCGGAGGGGACAAATCGACGCACGACATCCGCATGGGTCAGCTGGATCACATTGGCTTGTTTGCCAGGCTTGAAGCCGTTGCTGTCAAGGTCCTCACGCCTGCTTTTCATCGGCACCAGGGATTCGATGGCGGCGCGTGCCTGGTCGAAACTTTCAAACGTCGTGGTCTCGGTGCGCGACTTGGGCAGCATGGATGCGCAGGCTGACAGCAACAAGAGCAAGGGAAGCAGGCGGACCGGTTTGAACATGCGTCTCATCGTAGACTGTGCCCCAGGTGCGGGATTGACCTCGAGCAAGTTTACTGAAGATTGCCTCAGGTAGCAAAATTCAGGTCTGCCCCTCGTGGAAAATCGAGCCATCCAGGAGAGTTACATGCCGCGTATTGCACTACCCAAGCTGATGGGGTTCTTTGTCGTGTCGCTGTTGCTGAATGTGGGCGCGTGGATTGCCCCGGCTCATGCCCAGGCAACATATGTGCAGACACCCTACAAAAATCCCAAAGCCCTGATCGACATTTATCTGGATGACCCGCGCAAGCTGGGTGCTGCACTCAATTGGGTGCGCGGCGTGATGAACCCCCTAACGGCGGCGCCCTACAGCCTGGCGCCTGATGACATTCCGATCATCGTTCTCATGCATGGCACTGAAATTGTCACCTTGGCCAGAAAAAACCAGACCCGCTATCAGGAGGTGGTGCAACGGATGCGTTATTACGCCGACATGGGAGTGAAGTTCAAGGTCTGCGGGTTGGCCATTCAAGACTATGGCTACACCGCCAACGACCTGCAGGACTTTGTCGAGGTCACCCCGTCGGCCCTGACAGAGCTGGTGCATTGGCAGAATCAGGGCTACGCGCTGGTACCGGCCATCGTGAATGACAAAAAATTCTCGATCGAGGATATTCGCTAGCGCAGTGCAAGACTACCAGCGTCAAGATCTTCTAGACACCAGCTGCAAAAGAGTCAAAAGAACAGACCCTGAAAAAAAAGCCGCCTGTTGAAAGGCGGCCTTTTTGTTTTTAAGACCCTAAGACCATTCAGGCAACATAGCCCGGGTTGGGCAGCACCCCTTCCACCTTGGGCATGTTCAATTTGCGCGCAGACACTTTGCCGCCACGCGCCTTGAGCCAGGTTTCCACCACATCCCAGATTGGCTTGTTGCCTGCGCGCTTGGCCTCTTCGGCCACAGGTGCCCAGCCAGCCACCTTGTACATTTTGTCAGCCTGGATCAACTGACCTTTGAGTCGCATGTTGTCAATGCGTTGCCCCATGGCGGCTGTGGGGTTGCAGGTGTAGCTCATGCCACCCACGCGAACCATGTCCCCGCCCTGCTGGTAATACGGGTCCGGGTTGAACAGGTTGTCGCAGACATCTTCCAGAACCGTCTTGATCATGGCGCCACTCATTTCACTCACGGTAGCGTAGGAGTAGGTGGTGGCTGTCATGTCCATCAACCACTCGCGGGTAATCGCTTGGCCCGGCAGCAGCGAGGTTCCCCAGCGGAAACCTGGCGAGAAGGCCAGGTCGGCGCCCTGAACATCAATCATGGCGTCCAGCAGCAACTGGTCGCCCGTGCCGTTGAAGTTGCCACGCCGGTAAAGGGTGCCCTCGGTCACGGCAAGCACTTCATTGAGCTTGCTTTCATAAGGCGCGCGGAAACGATTGATCAGCGCATCCATCTCCTTATCCGCAGGCAGCATGTTGGCGAAAACCGGCAGCAAGCGGTATTGAAACTCGGTGGCCTTCTTGTCCTTGACCACCAAATCAAGCACCCCCAAAAACTTGCCGTTGGAGCCCGCATTGGTGACGATGGTCTTGCCGCTCCTGTTGTTGACCAGCGTTGCCACTGGCATGCCGTCATGGGTATGGCCGCCCATGATCGCGTCAATGCCGCTGACCCGGCTGGCCATCTTCAGGTCCACATCCATGCCGTTGTGCGACAGCACCACCACCACCTGCGCCCCGTTGGCGCGTGCTTCATCCACCATCTTCTGCATGTTGTCGTCCTGGATTCCGAAGGACCAGTCAGCCACCATATAGCGCGGGTTGGCAATTGGTGTGTAGGGGAAGGCCTGGCCAATGATGGCGCAAGGCACCCCATTGATTTCCCGGATCACATAAGGCTTGAAGACCGGATCACCAAAATCTGTGGTCTTCACGTTCTGTGCCACAAAATCGATCTTGCCAGCAAAGTCTTTTTCAACAATCTCCTTGACCCGATCCATGCCGTAGGTAAATTCCCAGTGCCCGGTCATCACATCCACAGTCAGTGCCTTGCAGGCCTCCACCATGTCCTGCGCATTGGTCCATAACGAGACTGCCGAACCTTGCCAGGTGTCGCCGCCGTCGAGCAACAATGCGCCGGGCCGGCTGGCCTTGAGTTGCTTGACCAGCGTAGCCAGATGGGCAAAGCCACCCACTTTGCCGTAGCGTTGGGCGGCTTTCTCAAAGTCCAGATAGGTCAGTGCATGCGCCAGCGATGAGCCGGGGCGTATCCCGGCAAACTTAAGCAAATGCTCGCCCACCAGGTGCGGCAAATTTCCCTTCATGCTGCCAATGCCCAGGTTGACATTGGGTTCGCGGAAATAGATGGGCTTGAGCTGCGCATGGCAATCGGTCATATGCAGGAATGAGACATTGCCAAACTTTGGAATGTCATACAGGCCTGCGGCAGCCGTTGCGGCATCAGCTTCTGCGTAGGTGCCCAGACCCATGCCCGCCATGGTGCCTGCGCCCAGCACCTGCATGAATTCGCGTTTTGAGAGGTTCATGATGATAGGTTCCTGAATTGGAACGCTTCAGCGTTAAAAAAAATGGAGAAGAGCAGACACTCTTCCCCAAATGGATGTTCCTTCAGCCGGTTGCTGATCAAGACACGGTGGCTTCGTCGGTGCGGCTGTCGCCCTTGTTGTCTTTCCAGCT